>CBDUBW010000168.1:0-5557 GCA_965365485.1 uncultured Aquisediminimonas sp. | reverse complement strand
ATCACCAGGCTCATCACGCGCGGCTTGGTCAGCGACAGGAAGTCGCGCCAGTCGGCGGGGAGGTGGAGGGCGGCGGAGTCGCTCATCGGTAGATGCGCGGGCCTATAGGGAGCGGGCGCGCAAAGGGGAAGCAGCCTGCGAAGTTCCCACTTTTGTTACGCATGTTACACTGTCCTGGGAGAAAAATCGAAGCTTCGGCGAACGCGGCGCCAGGCTGCACGGAAAAAGAAGGGGGATGGCGGTTCATCGGCGCTGTTTGCCACAACGCGGGCGTGTAGGAAAATCGCCAGCGGTGCTCACTTCACCTGCAGCGGTCAGGCAGCAAGGCACGCGCTGTGGACACTGCATCGCCGCAACGGAAACGCACGGTAGCTGCTTCTAGCGACGTCTGACCCGCGCGTGTTCCTGCGAGCAAGCAACACGATCCTCTTGTTTCGCATGAGCTTTTAATGTGCTGTGGCTAACGCTTGTCTCAATGGAGGCGAGTGGCCGATCGGAACCTCCAGATGCTGGAAGTTGTTCAGTGGAGCCTCTTGCGGGTAGTCATCAAGTAATGAAGCTGATTTTTGTCGGTCCCGATCCCGACTCGACGCGCATCGCTCATCCTGGGGGGCAGCTAACCGCCACTCAGGGTTTCGCTCGCTTCGCTGCCGAGCGAGGTATCATTATTGATTGGGTGGACACCGCCCAATGTAGCTTCCCAGTTCCATCAATATCTGTCCGACTCTTTCGGTCACTGAAGCGGCTCGGATCATTTACGCTTACCGCCCTCAGGAGGCATCACAGTGGCGTGTTGCTATTCGCGGGCACGGGAATGAGCTTTTTCGAGCGATCCCTGATGGCAATTTTTGCTCGGCTCGTCGGCCTCCCCACCATCCTGATGATTGCCTCTGGCCATTTTAGGAGCTTTTATAGTAACAACCCCCTTCTACACTCAGTGATCCGGGTACTCCTTAACGTCCCAGACCGAGTTGCGGTACAAGGCGAGAGCTGGCAGAAATACATGGAAGGTATTGGGGTCGACACGAAACGGATCGCCATAGTTCGAAACTGGTACACTCCTCTCTGCGCGCCTACCCAAACGGTCGCGAAGACTAGGACGGATAGTGTTCAGTTCATTTTTGTCGGCTGGGTTACCGAAGCCAAAGGCATCTGGGAGCTTCTCGCGGCGGCTGACATAATCGCTCGTCAGGGCCGTGCATTTGGTTTGACCGTAATAGGTGGCGGCGATCTACTTGAACCAGCACAGGCTTACGTCGCGGCGAAGCATTTGGCAGACAAGGTTTCATTACTTGGCTGGGTCGAAAGCGCGAGTGTACCAAGTCACCTCGCCGCTGCCGATGTTTTCGTGCTGCCGAGCCACGCGGAGGGACTGCCGAACAGTTTGATCGAGGCCATGGCGGCGGGCCTGCCCGGAATTGCCACACCTGTCGGAGCTATTTCGAACACGTTGAAGCATGGCATTGCTGGGACGATTGTCCCCGTAGGGGATGCGAATGCCCTCGCGGCCGCTATGAGTGCGTACTGCGATAACTGGAGCCTCATCGAGCGACAATCCGTCGCAGCCCGCAAGTCAATCGTGGAATTGCACGATGCAGACGCGAACTGTCAGGCGATCATTGATCTGCTTGCGACCTAGTGTCCACTGCGTCCTGCGAGTTCGGAGAACGGGCCCTCGATCACTCCATTCGGACCCACCGATCGCCGCCGCGAAATGAGACAAGGCAAGAGGGCGATGCGCGTTCACGGGGGCGCCTTTGCCACAACCGGCTGCCTGTAGGAAAATGTTGCGAAGGACGGTCTGTTTTCGGGCGAGGCCGCCGGCGATCGCGGTTAACGAGCTCTTAGCCAAACTCGCGTAGCGACGCCCTTGGGATCCAAATGGTTCGGACATTTGCATGTTGATGCCTCGCTGGGGCCGATTGCTGACAGCCCTGGTCGCTGTGCTGCTTGCGACTTGCCTTAGCAGCGTTCCGGCTGGCGCGGCGACCTGCAATCCGGCGGCCTCGCAGGGCAGCACCGGGCCTTCGAATTGGCAAACCTACTGCTGGCTGGACCTTAGCTCCTTCAGCGACGCGACAGCTCGCACGTCAAGCGGACAGAGCCTCAGCTATACGCTCCCTGACGGGACGACGATGACTTTCCGTCTCAGGATTACTGGCCCCACATTGAGCGCAATTGCCGCCCCGTCCTGGACGGGCGCTGCGGTGGGAAACACTGCCTTCTTGGGTATCAGCGGCAGGCCCGTACTTTATCAGGGAGGTGCAGGCACTTCCACGATCACCATCTCGAACATCGCCCTGACACCCCCACCGGGGTCGGGCGCAATCACTGCATACATGTTCGTGGGCGCGGATGCGGAGTCGACCAATCAGGGAGAAAGCCTGAGCTTCCAGACCAACGGCGGCGGGTGGCAGGTTTTGGATCAGGTGGGGCCGGTTTCGGGTAACGCCTACCCAGCCACCAGCGGCGCCGGCACTAGCACCTTTACTGAAACCGGCGTGGCGGGAACCGTGGGTGCCTACATTGTCGGCAGCAACACGCCGACGACTGTGACGACAACTATGGTGGGGGGCGGTCTCCAAGGCACGATGTTCGCGGTGCGGTTCGCATCCATTCGCCTCAATTTGCAGATCCAGGGAGCGCGAGTTAGCGCGGCCGATCAGTTCGCGTTCGACATCGCAGCAACCAGCGGCGGAGCTGCACTCGCCAGCGGCACGTCAACTGGTAGTGGTCTGGGTCCGTTTCCAGCCGCTGCCCTCTCGACCGCCTCCGCGCTGCCGCTGAGGATATTACAGCGGATGGCAGCGGGCAGCACGAGCGCGATCGGGCAATATCAGTTGGTGCTCACCTGTACCAACTCCGGGGTGGGATCCAGCACGCCGCTGCCCAACGGCGTCATCACTACCTCATACAATTTCGGCGCGCTGCAATTTGGCGACGCGGTGGTGTGCCAGTTTGTCACGACCCCTTTTCCCCATCTTACGTTGAGAAAGACGCTTGGCGCAGGCGGTCGTCAGTTTGCCGGGGATCAGTTCACGCTCAAGATCGTCGAGGGGGCAAACGCGGTCGCTACCACGACGACCACCGGGACCGGGAGTACTTTGAGCAGCGCCTCGACGCCGCAGGTGCAGGCCACCGCCGGAACAACCTATCAAATGCTTGAAGAGGCGGCGGGCACCACCGTTCTTTCACAATACACGGTGGCGATGACGTGCAGCAATGCCAGCGGGCTGTCTGCAACACCGTTACCATCAAGCCCCGGCGGCAGCGTCATTCCTCAGATGGGCGATGTGATCTCGTGCACCATCAACAACACGAAACGAGCCGCGAACGCCAGCCTGACACTCCAGAAAACATCATCCGTGGTCTCCGATCCCGTCAACAGCGCCATCAACCCGCTGGCGGTCCCCGGAGCGGTTGTCCGTTACACGGTCCAAGTGTCCAACACGGGGCCCTCGCCGGTTGACAACAATTCCGTCGTAATCGTCGATGCGCTCCCCCCTCAACTGGAGGTGGGCACTGACGTGTCGGCGGCGTTCTCTCAAGGCGCGATCTCGAGCAACCTTGCCTTCACCCCTTCCACTGACTTGCGCTACTCGAATGCGGCCACACCGCCTTCCACTTTCGGCGCTTGCGGCTACTCACCCAGCGCAAGCTATGACCCGGCTGTGCGTTATGTCTGCATGAACCCGAAAGGTATCATGGCAGGCTCGACCGGAATTCCACCAAGTTTTACTATCAGTTTCAATGCGAGGGTGAAGTAAGGCGGGTCGCCGCGAGTGCCCATGCTCGCCAGAACTGGCTTTCCTGCTGTCGCTATCGGGCCTCAAACGACACCGGCAAACGATCGATTACGGGCCCGTCTGCCAGGATAAACTCAACGCCGCGCTAGCCAATCGAGCAACAGCGCATTGACCTCCTCGGGCCGCTCCTGCTGGGTCCAGTGGCCCACGCCCTTCAGCACGTGCCCTTCGACCTTGGGCGCGAACATCCGCATCATCGCCACCGGGTCCGCCACGGCACCGAACAGCGTCGTTGCCGGGTCGCGGTCACCGCCGATGAACAGGCAGGGCTGCTCGATCCGCTGGCCCTTCCAGCCCTGCAACCATTCGTAGTCACGCTCGTGGTTGCGGTAGCGGTTTAGCGGGCCGCGAAAGCCGCTGGCGCGGAACTCGTTGCCGTAGAAAGCAATGTCCGCCTCGCTCAGCCACGGCACCGGCTGCGGATCGGGCAGCCCGGCGAGGAACGTCGCGCCGAGCGGCTTGTCGAAGTAGTTGCCCGGCGGCACGTCGCCGCAGATGGCGTACATCATGCGGTGGACGAAGCCCTGCGGGTCGGCCTCGGCCTCCGCCTCGGCAACACCGGGCTCCTGAAAGTAGTCCTGATAGAAGAATTTGCCTTGGCTCGTAAAGTGTTCGCGAAACACATCCGTGAACGGGCGCTGCGGCACCCCGGAGAACGGCACGGAGAGACCTGCGACCGCCGACACCCGGTCGGGATGGGTGAGTGCGGTATTCCACACGATCGGCGCGCCCCAGTCGTGGCCGACGAGGATGACCGGTTCGCCCGGCTGCAGCACCTGCGCGAGGCGGACGAGATCTCCGGCGATCTTCTCGAGCGTGTAGTCGGCGACTTCGGGCGGCTTGTCAGACCCGCCGTAACCGCGCACGTCGATCGCGCAGGCGGTGTAACCGGCCTCCGCCACCGGGCCCAGCTGGTGCCGCCACGAATACCAGCTCTCCGGGAAGCCGTGGACGAAGATGACCAGCGGACCGGCCCCCTCGATGGCGCAGCGCAGCGTGACCTCGCCGGTGTCGATTTCGCGCATCTCGGGCATCATGGTCCTCCAAAGCAAACGGCCGGCCCCATGGGGACCGGCCGCTTGTGCTGCGTCAAGCCGATGCTCAGGCCGTCGCCGGCGCCGAGCCCGTCTCCCCGCCGCGGGGCAGGTGATTGTGGTAATCGTGGTCGTCCTCGATCACCGGCAGGGTTTCGAACTGGTGATAGGGCGGCGGGCTCGACAGCGTCCACTCCAGTGTGGTCGCGCCTTCGCCCCAGTAGTTCGCCGGCGCCTTCTTGCCCGCGACCAGCGCGTAGATCACGTTGACGAAGAAGAAGATCATCGAGCCGGCCATGATGGCGTAGCCGATCGAGCTGATCTCGTTCCAGTAGGTGTAGGCATCGACGTAGTCCGGGTAGCGCCGCGGCATGCCGTTGAGACCGAGGAAGTGCTGCGGGAAGAAGATCACGTTCACACCGATGAAGAAGCCCCAGAAGTGCAGGTGCGCCAGCAGCTCCGAGTGCATCCTGCCGCTGATTTTCGGGAACCAGTAGTAGAAGCCTGCGAACAGGCTGAACACCGCGCCCATCGACAGCACGTAGTGGAAGTGCGCGACGACGAAGTAGGTGTCGTGGACCACGTCGTCGATCCCGCCGTTGGCGAGGTAGACCCCGGTCACGCCGCCGACGGTGAACAGGAAGATCATGCCCAGCGCCCACACCATCGGCGACTTGTACTCGATCGACCCGCCCCACATCGTCGCGATCCAGCTGA
>CBDUBW010000167.1:0-5606 GCA_965365485.1 uncultured Aquisediminimonas sp. | reverse complement strand
TTTTCGTAAGCCGCGAACAGCTCCTCAAGCGAGCCCGCGCCGAAGGCCGGCTTGTCGATGTGCCCAAAGCGCCAGACGGTCATGCACCCATAAGCGAGATCCTCATGAGGATCGCCAAGATGCGCGATTTCCCAATCGAGCACCGCGGCCAGGCCATCCGGACCGACCATGATGTTGCCCATCCGAAAATCGCCATGAACCAGCGCCGGCGCCGTCGGTTCGGGCAGGTGGTCCTCGCACCATCTGAGCGCAAGCGCGATGATCGGGCGATCGCCGCCATAGGCTTCGAAGCGCTTTCGGAGGTCGGCGAGTGCGACCGCGGTATCCATCACGGGAACCTTCGCCATCCAGTCTCCCGATGAGGGAGACGACGGCCCGTCGCTGCTGCGCGAGGAGGCAGGACCGGGGCGCAACATCGCATGAATCCGCGCCAGTTCGCGCGCCAGATCGGCGATGAGCGAAGCCGGCGGATCGGCGAGGATAGCGGCGGGCGAAACCTCCGCTTCTACTCGGCGCATGACATAACCGGTGCCGAGATCGTCGCTTTCGGCCAGTTCCCCCACCACCTCGGGTGCGCTTACCCCCGCGGCGCGCGCCGCGCGGACCAGCGCCGCCTCTACGTCGTGACCGAAGGGGCGCCCTTCCATCATCGCCTCCGAGGGCGCGCGGCGCAGGACATAGCCGCGCCCTCCCCAATCGAACGACCAGCTTTCCATGTTGGCACCGCCCGAAAGCCGCCCGAGATGCGCCACGGGCATGCTCACCCCGCCCGCGATCCGCGTCAGCGCGGCTTCGAGTTTGGCGGGATCGAGCGTCATCTGTCTCTCCAATATGCGAAGGCCTTGGCCTGCACCGCGTCGATATGGCGCCGCGCTTCGGGGCCTGTCCAGAGCCCGGCATAGTCGGTGCGTCCGGTCCACCAGCCCTGCCCCGGCAACCGGTCGCTCTCGCGGACAACGAGGACGGCGAGTTCGGGTTCCGCGTTTGCAGCGGCGCGCTGATCGACCGCGTCGAGCGTCTTGCACAGCGCGCGCATCTTGGGACGCGTGAAGCGCAGGCCAAGCATATTCAGCAACTCGGAATAGCTGAGCGCCTGGCCCTTTCGCGCCGCGTCGCGCACCAACCTCTCGATGCGCGCGACGTCGGTGATGGGCGATGCGTCGTCGAGATATTCTTCGAGAAGCGGGTCCACGCTTACAAATTGAGGAGCGCCGGGTCTCCCCCCTGCGCCATGATGTTGACCGAGACCGCGCGTTCATGCGCGAAGGGAAAAAGCGCGTGCGGGCCGCCCGCCTTGGGCCCGGTGCCTGACAGGCCGAGCCCGCCGAACGGCTGGACGCCGACGACCGCGCCGGTCATCGCCCTATTTACGTAAACGTTCCCCGCCGGGACCAGCGCCTGCACCTCACGCGCGAACGCCTCGATCCGGCTGTGGATGCCGAGCGTAAGGCCATAGCCGCGAGCAGCCAGCTTCGCCGCGACATCGGGCAAGTCGCGCGGGCGGTAGCGATAAATGTGGAGCACCGGGCCGAAGACCTCGCGTTCGAGCAGATCGGGCACCGGAACTTCGGCGATGACGGGTGCAAAGAAGTGGCCATTGGCATTGGTGCCGGGGTGGCGCGCGACGATCTTGGCGTCGCGCTCCAAACGCTCGACATGCGCATCGAGCTGCGCCTTGGCGTCGGCGTCGATGACGGGGCCGACATCGGTGGCGGGGTTTGCAGGATCGCCGACGACCAGCGCCGCCATCGCGCCCTTCAGCGTTTCGATCGTCGCATCGGCGCTGTCCTCGGGCAGATAGAGCATCCGGAGCGCAGAGCAGCGCTGTCCTGCCGAGCCGAAGGCGGAGACAATCGCGTCATCGACTACTTGTTCGCGCAGCGCGGTGGTATCGACGAACATCGCATTGAGCCCGCCCGTCTCCGCGACGAAGGGCAGGATCGGGCCGCGCCTTGCGGCAAGGCTCTTGTTGATCGCCCAAGCCGTATCGGTCCCACCCGTGAAGGCAACGCCGTCGATGCCCGGATGCGAGACGAGTGCAGCACCGACGGTTCCACCGTCGCCCGGCAGCAGCGCGAGCAAATCGGCGGGCAGCCCGGCGGCAATGAAAAGTCGCACCGCCTCGCTCGCGATCAGCGGCGTCTGCTCGGCGGGCTTGGCAATGACGCCGTTCCCCGCGGCCAGCGCCGCCGCGATCTGCCCGGTGAAGATCGCGAGCGGGAAGTTCCATGGCGAGATACAGGCGAAGACGCCGCGTCCCGAAAGCTGCCAGGCGTTGGTCTCCCCGACAGGTCCAGTGAGCATTGTCGGCGCGCCGAACTCGCGCGTCGCAAGCAGCGCGTAATAGCGACAGAAATCGGCAGCCTCGCGCACTTCGGCTACGGCATCGCCAAAGGTCTTGCCACCTTCCAGCGCGAGCAGTGCGATCAGGCGGTCCATGTTCGCTTCGAGCGCATGAGCCATCTTGCGCAGGATCCGCGCCCGCGCCGCGCCGCCCAGGGCGTTCCAGCCATGATGCGCCTTGCGCGCGCGCACGACAGCTTCGTCGAGCGCATCGATGTTCGCCTCACTCGCATGACCAATAACGCGCGACAGGTCCGACGGGCTGACGACATCGCGCGCGCCTTCGTTACGCAGCTTGCCGCCGATGGTGACGCCGCCAGCAACGCGTTCACCCGCGAGATCGGAGATATTGCGCCGCGCCTGATCGCGCGTCGCCGCGATGCTGATGTCGCGCCCCAGCGAGTTCGCACGGTCGCCGTAAATATCGCGCGGTATCGGCAGGCGGGGGTGGCGGTGCGGCGCGGCCTCGACCAGCGCGATGGGATCGCGCACGACGTCCGCGGCCGCGACATTCTCGTCGAGCAGGACATGGACGAACGACGAGTTCGCGCCATTTTCGAGCAGCCGGCGCACGAGATAGGGCAGCAACTCCTCATGCCCGCCGACGGGCGCATAGGCGCGCAGCGGAAATTGGCCATAATGCTCAAGCGCGGCGTCGTAGAGCGCCTCGCCCATGCCGTGCAGCCGCTGATGCTCGATGGTGACGCCCGCATCCGCCGCCATCGTCCGCACCGCTGCCAGCGTATGCGCGTTGTGGCTCGCGAACTGCGGATAAAGATCAGGCGCGGAGGCGATCAGTGCGCGTGCACAGACAAGGTAGCTCAGATCGGTCGCGGCCTTGGTCGTGAACACCGGGTAATCGGGCATCCCCGCAATCTGCGCGCGCTTGATCTCGCTGTCCCAATAGGCACCCTTGACCAGCCGGATCATGATCCGGCGCCCCGATGCCCGGGCGAGCCCGGCCAGTGCTTCGATCACCTGCCGTCCGCGTTTCTGGTAAGCCTGGACGACAACGCCCAGCCCTGTCCACGCACCAAGGTCAGGCTCGCGCACGAGCTTTTCCACCAACTTCAGCGACAGGACCAGCCGGTCGGCCTCCTCGGCATCGATCGCGAAGTTGAGATCATGTTTTGCCGCGATCAGCGCCAGCTGCTTGAGCCGCGGATACAGCGTTTCGAACACCCGCGCTTCCTGCGTGGCCTCGTAGCGCGGGAACAGCGCGGAGAGCTTGACCGAGACGCCGTGCCCGGCTTCCGGCCCCGCGCCGCCCGCCGCCTCGCCGACGCGCTCGATCGCGCTCGCGTATATCTGCAGGTAGCGTTCGGCATCCGCGTCGGTGCGTGCACCTTCGCCGAGCATGTCAAAGCTGCACATCGTCTTTTCGCGCTTGGCCCGCGCCAGAGCCTCGTCGATGTTGCGGCCGAGCACGAATTGTTCGCCCATGATGCGCACCGCGCCCGCGACAGCCTGGCGGATCACCGGCTCGCCGATCCGCGTGGTCAGGCGCTTGAGAAAGCCGCCAAGATCGCGCTTCGCTTCTTCGTCGACATCGACGATGCGCCCCGTCAGCATCAGCCCCCAGGTCGAGGCGTTGACGAAGAGGCTGTCGGATTGCCCGAGATGCGCCGCCCAATCGGCGCTGCCGATCTTTTCTGCGATCAGCCGATCGCGCGTGTCGGCGTCCGGGGTGCGGAGCAGAGCCTCCGCCAGGCACATCAGCGCCAGCCCCTCCTTGGTGCCGAGCGAGAACTGCTTGAGGAACCCCTCCACTACTCCGGTGCGATTGGCAGCCGCGCGCGCGCCTTCGACCAGCTTGGCCGCAGTCGCTGAAACCTCCACGCGTTGTGCCACCGACAGCGGCGTCGCAGCCAGCAGCTTGGCGATGACTTCGTCTTCCGGCGCATATTTGAAATCGTCTAGCGCATCCCAGCGCGAGGGAGAATTTGGCATCAACAGCGTCTAGCCCAAGCCCCTCAATGCCGGAAGTGACGCATGCCGGTAAAAACCATCGCCAGCCTCGCCTCATCGGCCGCGGCGATGACGTCATCATCGCGGATCGATCCGCCGGGCTGGATCACCGCGGTCGCGCCCGCTTCCGCCGCGGCGAGCAGGCCGTCAGCGAAAGGAAAAAAGGCGTCCGATGCGACCGCGCTGCCGACCGTCCGCGCCTCGCCCCAGCCGTTGGCTTCTGCCGCCTCGCGCGCCTTGATCGCGGCGATGCGCGCCGAATCGCGGCGGTTCATCTGACCTGCGCCGATGCCCGCGGTCGCCCCGTCCTTGGCATAAACGATGGCGTTCGATTTGACGTGCTTGGCGATCGTCCAGGCGAAGCGACAATCGGCGAGTTCCTGTTCGCTGGGCTGCCGCTTGGTTACGACCTTAAGATCGCCGAGCACGCCGTTGTCTCGTGATTGAACCAGATATCCCCCCGCGATCGATTTTAGCGCGTTGCCCGGGCGATGCGGATCGGCGAACTCGCCGCAGAGCAGCAGCCGCAAATTCTTCTTTTTCGCGAACACCGCCCGTGCCACGTCATCCGCACCGGGGGCGACAACGACCTCGGTGAAGATCTCTGCGATCGCCTCCGCCGTCGCACCGTCCAGCGGCCTGTTGCAGGCGATAATCCCGCCGAACGCCGACACGCTGTCGCACGCGAAAGCAGCCTTGTAGGCATCGAGCAGAGTCTCGCCGGTCGCGACGCCGCAGGGATTGGCGTGCTTGACGATCACGACCGTCGGCGGCCCGTCCTTGAACTCCGCGACCAGTTCGAGCGCCGCATCGGCGTCGTTGAAATTATTGTAGCTCAGTTCCTTGCCCTGCACCTGCTCGGCCTGCGCGATGCCGGGCGTGGCGGGGCCGGCGGGTAGGTAAAGCGCCGCCTGCTGGTGCGGGTTTTCACCGTAACGCAAAGTCTGCGCGCGCTTGAGCGGGATCGAGACCGTTTCGGGCAGCGCCTCGCCCTGATCTGCAAAGGCGAACCAGGATGCGATCGTGGCATCATACTGCGCAGTCAAAGCGTAGGCTTTGGCCGCGAGCTTCTTGCGCTCGTCGATTGTAGTCATGCCTTTGGCCGCGATCGCATAATCGGCGGGATCGGTGACGATCGCAACGAAGGCATGGTTTTTCGCCGCGGAGCGCACCATGCTCGGCCCGCCGATATCGATATTCTCGATGACCTCGTCGCGCTCAGCGCCGCGCGTCACGGTCTGCGCAAAGGGGTAGAGATTGACGACGACGAGATCGATCGCGCCGATGCCATGCGC
>CBDUBW010000166.1:0-5664 GCA_965365485.1 uncultured Aquisediminimonas sp. | reverse complement strand
GCATTGTCGCTCATTTCCGGTAATGCCACGGTGATCTCGACGCCTGCCACGGCGGATCTGGCGTTGGCGGCATTGATCGGCGGATCGCTGCTTTTCTTGCTGCAATCCTCGGCCGAGGAAATTTTGCTGCGTGGCTGGGTGCAACCGCTTGTGGCTCGCCATTGGGGGGATGTCGCTGCAATCCTGCTCAGCGCAGTCCTCTTCGTCGCCTTGCACAATATCTTCTTCGTGTTCCCATGGTTCGTGAACCTGAACCTGCTGCTTGGCGGCATCGTCTTCGGACTTCTTTATCGCGTTTCAGGCGGCATCGCGGCACCTGTCATGTTTCATTTCGGCTGGAACTGGGCCGATGCGATAATTTTCGGATTGACACCCAATCCGGGAAAACTTTCATTCGGCTCGGTTTACGATATAGATGTCGCTGGACCGGCTCAGTTGGGGGGCGTTGGGGAAGGGCTGATGGCCAGTATATTCGCAACATTGCTGCTAATCCTGATCGCGGTCAGCTTCGTGCTGCTGTGGCGCTGGGGCTGGGACAAGCCACCGCTCGACAATCCCGAACGCTTGCGCCCCAATCGCAACCCGGCCGGGCGAAAGACCTCGCCGACCGCTAAGACACTGCCGCCCGCCGGTCAGTCCGACTTGCCCGAAGCATCGCCGCAGCAGAAGCCTGCGCCCGCACCTGCCGATGCGCCCGCACGTTCGTCCCCCACCACTCCCGGGCCGGCCACGATCTTCATGCCGGGCGAGATGCCGGCCGACTTCGTCCAGCCTGAAGCAGCCGTCGATCATGATCGGACGATATTGGCGCTGGATGGCGATCTACCGCCGCCGGCGCCGTCGCTGGAGCCGGTCGATGCCGGACAACCGTCGCGCGTTCAATCGGCGACTCACGAGGGCTGTGTTCGCAAGGTCAACGAAGATCGCTACTTCGTTGATGAAGCCATGCAGCTCTACGTCGTCGCCGACGGCATGGGCGGTCACAAATTCGGCGATCGCGCGTCGACGATGATTGTCGAACATGTTCGTGATGCCAATCCCGGATCGCCGCTCGACGTAAGGCTTTCGGACGTCGAGAATGCGATCCTGACCGCCAATCAGGATATCTACGCGGAAGCCCAGACCAACGGATCGCGCATGGGTTCGACCGTTGTCGCGTTGATGATCGACGGAAACGATTACGCGGTGCTCTGGGCAGGTGACAGCCGTGCCTATCGCTGGCGAGCGGGCGATATCGAACGGCTGACCAAAGACCATACGCAAGTGCAGGAGATGGTCGACAAGGGGGTTTTGGCGCCCGAAGACGTCGCGCGACATCCGATGTCACACGTCCTGGTTCGCGCCGTTGGCGTGAATCCGGATTTCAAGCTTGATACGGTGCGGGGGAAAATCGAGGCGGGGGACGTGTTTTTCCTTTGCAGCGATGGCATTTACGACGTTCTGGAGGAAGATGAGATCGGGGCATTGCTCGCCAAGGCACCGGTCTCCAATGCTATGGAAAAGATGATCAAGATGTCGCTCGATCTGGGCGCGCGTGACAATGTGACCGGCATCATCGTCATGCCCGAAGCAGCGGCATAAGCGGTAAGAAACAAGGAAATCTGGCAAGTGAGCAACGGCAGCGAAGGTTCGTCAATCAAGGTCGGCGACGTTCTCAACGGCATTTACCGCGTCGAACGTTTCCTCGCGCGCGGGGGCATGGGCGAAGTCTTCGTTGGCAGTAACATTCAGACCGAAGAGAAGGTCGCTCTGAAGGTCATCCTGCCGGCGCTTTCCGCTGACCCCAAGATTCAGGCGATGTTCCTGAAAGAAGCGAAGACGCTGACGAAGCTCTCGCATCCCGCGCTTGTCCAATACCGCGTGCTCGCCGAGGAGCCGACGCTAAAGGTTCTCTACATCGCCACCGACTTCATCGAGGGTAAGAGCCTGACAGAAGTGATCGCGGGCTATGGCGCAACGCTTTCTGAGATCACAGCGCTGACCCGGCGGCTCGCCGATGGGTTGCGATCGGCGCACGAACTGGGCGCGATTCACCGCGATCTTTCGCCCGACAACATTCTTCTCGAACGCGGCAGGCTCGAACGCGCGCGGATCATCGATTTCGGCATCGCCAAGGATCTCGATCCTGGCAGCGCTACGATCATCGGCGATGGCTTTGCGGGCAAACTGGGTTTCGTCGCACCCGAACAGATGGGCGATTTCGATCGCAATGTCGGGCCCTGGAGCGATGTCTACAGCCTCGGTCTCATCATTCTCTCGGTCGCGCGCGGTCGCCAGGTTGATATGGGCAAAACGCTCGTTGAAGCGATCGACAAGCGTCGCCAGCCACCGGATTTGACCGATGTGCCCGCCGAGTTGCGGCCTCTGCTCCAGGCAATGCTCGTTGCCGATCCGCAGGTGCGGCTGCGTTCGATGGAAGAGGTGGTCGAGGTGCTCGATCGCGGAAATTATCAACGGACGATGATTGCATCGCCGATTACGATGCTAGATCTTCTCGGTGATAGTGGTGGCAGCAAGAATGCGGCTCCGCCCCCGCCGCCTGCGGCCCCGCCGCCTCCGCCCCCGGCGGCTGCCGCCCCACCACCGCCTCCGCCACCAGCAGCGTCGGTCTCGGTATCGAAGGACAGCGCGCCGCGCGACGATTACCGCGACGCCGGCCGGTCCGGTGGCAAGAGCAAGGTTCCTATGATTGCGGGCGGTGCCGTCGCGGCTCTCGCGCTCGCGGCCGGCGCCTATTATTTCGCAAGCCAACCCAAATCGACCGGTGATCCGCTGGTCGATGCGCAGACGGCGGCAGCATCGGCTGAATGTTCGTGGGTCGCGATCAATCGCGAATCGGGTACGAACAGGCTTCTCGTCACCGGTGCCTCAGGCGATGTGGCTGGCCTAGCAAAGACTCTCGGCAGCGCGGCGGGAGGCATGAACGTCGACACCCGCGGCGTCGCACCTGTCGAGAATTCGGCCTGCAATTTGCTCAACACGCTCAAGACAGCGGGCGGAGCAGGTGTTTCGGTGACGCCCAGCCAGACCCGGTATGAGCTTCGCAAGGGCGGAACCCCGGGCAAAACCGCGCCTTCGGCAGCGGCTGAATTCACTGTCGATATCGGCACGGGATCGAACCGGTTCGTGCTCTATGACATCACGCCGTCGGGCCAGATCGGCGAGCGGGTCATGGCGAGCGAGAATATTGCCAATCTGATGGAGATGGGGCTGGTCGAGAAGATTTCGGACGACCGCTTCAAGCTTAAGGCCGATATCGACGAGACCGGCTGGCGCGGCTTGCTGTTGCTGACCGGGGCAGGCAATCTTCCTGCCGAGAGCAACGATCAGCTCAAAGGCACGCCAACCGAGAGCGCTCTCAAAACCTTCGCCGACGATGCCAAGGCGGCTGGCTGGAAGACCGATCTCGCCTGGTTCAATTTCGTGGATAACGATCCGGACTGAACTGACGATCGAGACAAACGAAAAGCCCCGGTGGATCGCTCCACCGGGGCTTTTTGTTGGCCTGCGCGCGGCAAGCCGCTGGGTTCAGAATTTGAACCCGGCGGCGATGCCGTAGCGACGCGGCTCGAGTGTGAAGATGTTCGTGAACAGCCCCGATGACTGGTCGGTCAGATATAACCCCGTCACCGCGTTATTGTCGAAGATGTTCTGGATGAACCCGCGCACGAACCAGCGATCATCATTGCCGTTGAGCTGAATCTGAGCGTTGGCCTGGGCATATCCCTCGACCTTGTTAATTCGTCCGTTGAAGATATTGCCGAAGCTTTCGCCGGTGTAGGTGATGTCGAAGCGCGGAACGAGGCTCATCCCACCGTCGAACTCGAAGGTTTTCTGCACGCCTGCCGAGAACTTCACGACGGGAGCCTGTGGCAGCTCGTTGCCCTTGAGGCTGACGCCGATGCCTTCGACAACGCTGATTGCCCCGGCAGTGCCAGCGGCTGCGGCAGTAAGCGCCGAGCAGAGGCTAAACGCGCCCGAGCTTGCACCGAGATTGGCATCCGACGGGAAGGGGGCTGGACCGCGCAATCCGTTTGCCGCGGTCAGTCCGCGGCTTGCATTGATCCCGTCGTTGACTGCAGTCACAAAGCCCTGCGCGGCGAGCGCGCCGCCAGCATTGGCAAGAACAACGCAGTTGGAGGCGTTGCCGATATCTTTGATTATTACGGTGTTCGGATTTCCACCCGAAGGATCACGCTGGTTTATAAACGGCGTGTTCGAGGTCACCTCGGTGTTGAGATAGCTCGCGCCGAAATTAATATTCCAGCCCGGACCAGGGCGGATGAAGGCCTCGGCCTCGACGCCCCAGATGTTTGCATCGATGTTGTCGTTGATCGACGTCCGGGCGACGATCCGGCTGAGCTGCAAGCCCTTATATTTGTAATAAAAACCGGTGAGGTTGAGCGTAAGAGCGCCGTTCGCAAAGGTGTTCTTGGATCCGATTTCGAAGGCGTCGATCAGCTCTGGTTCGAACGCATCAGGCACGGTCAAACCGGGAACCTGCAACGGAGGATTGAAGCCGCCCGATTTGTAGCCGCGCGAATAAGAGGCGTAGATCAGACTGTCTTCGTTGATCTTGAAGTCAAGCACCGCGCGACCGGTTAACTCGTCAAAGGTCCGACGGCGGATGGCGAAGGGCTGGATCCCAGCAATGACCGGATCGGCATCATAACCGTTAAAGCCTGCACCGCTGAACGCCGTGCCGGTCTGGGAGAAGGGAACGAGGAAGCTGGCAAGTGTCGAACGAGAGCGCACGAACTTCTTATCATTGTTGTAACGAATGCCCGCGGTGAGTTTCAATCGATCGTTGAAATCGAAATAGGCTTCACCGAAGATGCCGTAGGTCTTGAGCGTGAACTTATCGGTGTTGTTACGGAAGAAGGGCGTCGCAAGGAAAGATGGCGGCGCGCCCGCGCCCAACGCGGTGAATGTGCCGAGTAGCCCCGTAACGTAGTCGATGGCGAACGCGTTGACGTAATAATCGCCGTCGGTGACCTCGCCGTCGACATAAATGCCGCCGAGGAGAAAGTTGAAGGGCCCGTCAAAGTCTGACGTGATGATGCCCTCGATCGAGTAGTCCTTCGTTTTCTGGTTCGATCTGTCGAACGCCTGCGGCACGGCGCTGCAGCGCTTGAACCCGCCGAAGGAACCCAATCCGGTCTCTTCCTGGAGCGAGGTACAAATGTCGCCGGTCGGCCCGTTCGGAGTAATGGCATTTCTGATCGGGGTGAAATAGCTAGCTGGCAACGGGAATACCCCTCCTGCGGCCGCTGCGTTGAGCGCGGTGAGCGCAGGCGTGATCAGTGCGCGATTTGCAACGCCGAGATTGTAATCCTGCGCTGAATCCACCTCTGTTTCATGGTAGAAGCCTGTCAGCTGCACCTTGATCGCGCCGAAATCATGCTCGATACGCGCCTGCGCTTGAATTTCATCGGTAAAATAGCTCGGTTCGAAGGCGGTGAAGACTTCACGCGTGTCGGTCAGGATCGGGTTGCCCTGGTACGAGTCCGGTCCGTAAAGGCTATTGAGGCCGAAGGCGGCGCCAAGCGCCGCGCTGTTGAGGTTGATCGCGAGGAACTCACGGCTTCCTAGCGTACCCGTGAAGGTCGAGTTGGTATTTGTCCGCTCAAAATCGCGGCGGTTGTTGAGGCAGCCCAATGTGCC
>CBDUBW010000165.1:0-5687 GCA_965365485.1 uncultured Aquisediminimonas sp. | reverse complement strand
TGCTCGCCGATACGCGCCAGTTCGCGTTCAACCTCGATCTCGGCTTCGCGCCCGACAGCAACATTACCGGCGGGACCAGCGCCGAGACGGTCGACATCGCTTTCGGCAACCAGATCGTGCCGCTGACGCTCGACGGCCAGGCGCGCGCGCGATCGGGCGTGGGCCAGACTTTGGGCTTCGCCGGATCGGCGCGGCTGGGGATCGGCGAGGAAACGCGGCTGCTGATCGAGGCCGACAGCCAGCTGATCAACTATAAGGGCAAGGCCAGCGACGATATCGCCGCGCAATTCGCGATCGGGCCCGAATTTGCGCTTTCCGATACGACGCGTCTGTCGGTGCAGGCGCTGGCCACGCAGCGCTGGTATGGCGGCGACACTTCGCAGCGCGCCGCGGGCACGCGCGCGACGCTGCGGCACGATATCGGCACGCATGCGCGCGCGAGTTTTTCGCTCGATGCGCGGCGCAATCAATCGATGGTCGCGAGCGCGTATAGCGGCTGGCAGTTCGCGGGCAGCGCCAGCTTAGAGCGCGTCGTCGCCAAATCGCTGATCGCCTCGGCAAGCCTGTTCGCGCGGCGCGATCTGCTCAAGTCCAAGGCCTACTCGTCGCGCGAATTCGGCGCCAACCTCGGGATCGGCGGCGATCTTCCGTTCGGGCTCGCCGCGGCCGCCTCGGGAGGTGTCTCGCGCGCCAATTATGACGCGCCGCTGCTTCTATTCGGCAGCGAGCCGCGCAAGGAATGGCGCTTCAACGCGCGCGCGCAACTGGGCGTTCGCGCCTTTCGCTTCATGGGCTTCTCGCCTTCGCTGACCTACAGCTTCACCCAGGCGAAATCGTCGCTGACGCTGTACGACAACAGCCGCCACCGGCTGCGGTTCGGGCTGGCGCGCTACTTCTGAAGATCAGCCCCCCTTCGGGAGCGGGCTAAACGCCTAACGGCTTTTCCAGGTCGCGAGCACGCCGAACAGGAACGCCGCGAAGATCGCGATCTGCGTTTCGACTTCGTTGCCGCCCCATCGGAAATAATCGCGCCCGAAAGTGAACAGCGCGACGAACATGGCGATGGCGATACCGTTGACCACGCATTTTCCCTTTGGCAAGCAGACGGCCTGCGTCGAGGGTCCTTCTAGCCCGACATGGCTAAAATAAGATGAATGTTGCGCCGCTCCCTGCCCCCCGGCATAGGCCCGCACCATCTCCCCCGGCCGAAAGCAAGCCCATGAAAGCCCGCATCTTCGTGACCTTGAAGAACGGCGTGCTCGATCCGCAGGGCAAAGCGATCCACCACGCGCTCGAGGGGCTGGGCTTTGCCGGCGTCAACGATGTCCGCCAGGGCAAGCTGATCGAGCTCGATTTGGCCGACGGCACCGAGGACGCGGTGATCGAGGAGATGTGCCGCAAGCTGCTCGCCAACACCGTCATCGAGAATTTCCGGATCGAGCGGCAGTGAAAAGCGCGATCATCGTCTTTCCGGGATCGAATTGCGACCGCGACCTCGCCGTCGCGTTGCGCGACGTATCGGGCCGCGATCCGTCGATGGTCTGGCACCGTGAGACCGAACTGCCCGAGGGCGTCGATTTCATCGCCGTGCCGGGCGGCTTCAGCTATGGCGACTATCTGCGTTCGGGGGCGATGGCGGCGCGATCCCCGGTGATGCGGGCGGTGATCGCGGCGGCCGAGCGCGGTGTCCCCGTGCTCGGCATCTGCAACGGCTTCCAGGTGCTGACCGAGGCGGGGCTCCTTCCCGGCGCGCTGATGCGCAACGCGGGGATCGCCTTCGTCTGTCGCGATGTGAAGCTGAGCGTCGCCAACGCACAATCGCTGTTCACCGCGGCCTATGATGCCGGCGAGACCGTTACCATTCCGGTCGCGCATCACGATGGCAATTATTTCGCCGATGAGGCGACGCTCGACCGCATCGAGGGCGAGGGCCGTGTTGCCTTCCGCTATGCCGAACCGGTCAATGGATCGGCGCGCGACATTGCCGGGCTGCTCAATGCTGAGGGCAATGTGCTGGGCATGATGCCGCACCCCGAACGCATGATGGGCGGCGCGCATGGCGGCGATGACGGACGGCGGTTGTTCGAAGCCGCGCTCGGGGTGATGGCCTAGGGCGTGACGATCGCGAAGCCGGGTTCGGGCGTTTCGATCGCCGCTTGAAGCGCCACGACCGCATCGCGTTTTCCTTCGACCTTAAGCCCGCCGGCTTCGAGCGCGGCGAGCGGGGATTTGAGGAAAAAGAGCGCGAGGAAGAGCTGACGCGGCCCGGTGAGCGTGGCGTCAGGCCTGGCATGCGCCTGCCCCATTTCGGACACCATTACCGCGTTGCCGATGCTTACGGCAGCCTTTTCACCCTTGTCGGCGAAGACGAAGTTGAGCGTCATCCGCCGTGCGCCGATCGCTGCCGGATCGAGGCGCGTCGCGATCGAATCGAGCATCATCGCGGTCGGGATCGCCGCGACCATATCGACCGCGACGCCGGTATCGGCGGGCTTGACGCCGGTGCGCAGTTCGCTTGCCGCTGACAGGAACATGTTGCGCCACAGCGACCCTTCGGCCTGATAGCCCTGCTGTTCATACGAATCGGCGAGCAACGCCTTGGCCTCGGCATTGCCGGGCTCGGCGAAGACCAGCTGATTGAGCAGATCGGACGACCAGCGATAATCGCCCTCCGCCATGGCCGCCCGCGCGAGCGCGACGACCTTCTCCGCCCCGCCTATCGCCGAGACATAGCGTCTGGCGCGCTCGGTCGGCACGTGCGGGTTAAGGTTGGCGGGGTTGGCGTCGTACCAGCCGAGATAACGCTGGTAGATCGCCTTGGCGTTGTGATTGTATGTACCGTAATAGCCGTGCGTCGACCATTCGTTCGCGATGGCGGCGGGCGGCACGATTTGCTCGGCAAGCTCGGTCGCGTTGAGCCCCTTGTTCATCAACCGCACCGACTGATCGTGAAGATATTTGTAATTGTCGCGCTGCGCGGTGAGGAAGTCGCGCACCTCGGTCTTGCCGAAGCGCGGCCAGCAATGGCTGGCGATCAGTGTGTCGCTGCGATCGGCGTAGAGCCGCAGCGCCTCGGTCAGATAGCCCGCCCATTTCGCAGCGTTGCGCACCAGCGCGCCGCGCGGCGTCAGGATATTGTGCTGGGTGCAGACCGCGATCTCCCCGATCAGCAGCGCTCGCTTTTCGGGGATCATGATGTTGAGTTCTGCCGGGGCCTCGCTTTCGGGCACCATCTGGAATTCGAGCGCGACGCCATCGATCACGCGTGTCTCTCCGGTCGCGCGGATCATATCCGTCGGCGCGACGAGCGTGATCTCACCACCGGGCAGGCTGGCACCGATGCCAGATCCCATCTGCCCTTGCGGCCCCGGCTTGAGCGCCGTCCCGAACTGATATTGCGCGCGCCGCCCCATCGCCGGGCCGGCAATGACGTTTTCCGACGCTGCCTCTTCGACGAAATGCTCAGGAGCGAGGATGGGCACGGTTGCCTGCCCACCCTCGAACAGACCGCGCACCCCGCCGAAATGATCGGTGTGGCTGTGCGTGTAGATGACGGCGCTGACGGGGCGGTTCCCGAGCTTGTCATTGACAAGCGCAAGCGCTGCCTTGGCGGTTTCGCGCCGGGTCAGCGGATCGACCACGATCCAGCCGGTCTTTCCCGCCAGGATCGTCATGTTCGATAGATCGAAGCCGCGCACCTGCCAGATGCCGTCTCCGACCTTGAACAGTCCATGCTTGCCGAGCATCCCGATGTGCCGCCACAGGCTCGGGTTGACGGTATCGGGCGCCTTCCCCTTCACCCAGGCGTAAGCATCGAGATTATAGATTGGCTCGCCGCGCGCGTTGCGCAGGATGGGATCGGCAAGCGTTGCGATGAAGCCCCGGGTCGCGAACTTCAGATCGCGGCCATCATCGTCGGGGAGCGCCGCGCGTGCTTTCGCCTGCGCGGCGAGGGTGCCGGGGCTGGCAGGTTTGGGAGCAGGATCGGGAGTTTGGGCAACCGTGACGGTCGATGCCATAAGCAGGGCGCTGAGCGCGAACCGGTTCATCGGCAATCCTCCCCCGATTTTTGTGAAAACCTTGTTTCACCCTGGCTCGGCTCTGGCAAGCCATCGGTTGGGCTTGCACGGCGCCGGCCGCCGGGGCAGCATCGGCTCGTGGACGCGTTGGATCAGGCAGTCGAAACCGCAGGGCTCCCCGCCGCGGTGGCAATGCTCGGGTGCCGCGAAGGCGTGCGACTGACCCGCACCTACGGCGCGGCGCGCGAAACGACGATTTTCCAGATTGCTTCGATGACCAAGGCGATCGTCTCGGTCGCGGCGCTGCAGTTGATCGACGATCGAAAGCTCTCGCTCGACGAGCCCGTCGCGCCACTGCTGCCCGACCTTGCCGACTCGATGGTGATTGCGGGCTTCGACGATGACGGCGCCCCCCGCCTGCGACCCGCGGCGCGACCTATCACGCTGCGACACTTGCTCACGCACAGTTCGGGGCTGGGTTACGGCTTCGTCAGCGAGACGCTGGCGCGCGCGCATGCCAACGACCCGTCGCGGCGTCCCGGAACGCTTTCATCGATTTTGCCGCCGCTGCTTTTCGATCCGGGGAGCGCCTGGGAATATGGTGTTAGCACCGATTGGGTCGGACGCGCGATCGAGGCCGCGTCGGGCGTTCCGCTCGGGCAATATCTTCTCGATCACGTCACCGGACCGCTCGGCATGACCGACACCGCGTTCTGGCCCACGGACATGTCGCGGCTCGCCTCGCTCCATGCCCGCGGCGAGCGCGGCCTCGAGCCGCTGCCGCTGTGGATCGGCGGGGGCGAGGACCGCGAGTTCGATTCGGGCGGCGGTGGCCTGTTCTCGACCGCGCCCGATTACATGCGCTTTCTGCGCATGATCCTGAACGGCGGCGCGCTCGATGAAGTGCGAATCGTTTCCGATTCGAGCATGCAGCTGCTGACCAGCGATCTGTGCCCGCAATTCGCGGCGGGCAGGATGGCAACGGTGATGCCCGCGCTCGCGCTGCCTTATGATCCCGGCGAAGACTGCGGGTGGAGCGCCGCCTTCCTCGTCGCGCGGTCCCCCGGTCCCCACGGTCGCGCTGCCGGATCGCTGTCATGGGCGGGCATCGCCAATTGCTATTACTGGATCGACCCGGCGAGCGATCTCTGCGGCGTTTTCATGACCCAGCTGCTGCCTTTTGCGGACCCTGCGACGCTCGCTGCGTTCGCCGCGCTTGAGCGCCTCGCATATCGCGTTTAGGGCCGCGCCCGACCGGTTCGGCTGGGAGTGGCCATAGATGAAACTTATTACGGGCAACGCCAATCAGCCGCTGGCGCAAGCCATTTCCGACTATCTCGAAACCCCGCTGACCGATGCCAGCGTCCGCCGCTTCGCCGATGAGGAGGTATTCGTCGAAATCCAGGAAAATGTCCGCGGCGAGGATGTCTTCGTCATCCAATCGACGAGCTTTCCCGCAAACGACAATCTCATGGAATTGCTGATCATCATCGATGCGCTGCGGCGGTCTTCGGCCAAGCGCATCACCGCGGTGCTGCCCTATTTCGGCTATGCCCGGCAGGATCGGAAGCCCGGGCCGCGCACGCCGATTTCGGCCAAGCTCGTCGCCAACATCATCACCACGGCGGGCGCGAACCGGGTGCTTTCGGTCGATCTCCACGCCGGGCA
>CBDUBW010000164.1:0-5705 GCA_965365485.1 uncultured Aquisediminimonas sp. | reverse complement strand
ATGACGTCGGGCCGCATCGCGTTCAAGGTGATCGCGGTATCGATCAGCGTTTCGCCCTTCTTCACGCTCGATTGCGCCGCGTGCATGTTGACGACGTCGGCGCCAAGGCGTTTGCCTGCAATCTCGAAGCTCAGCAGCGTGCGCGTGCTATTTTCGAAAAAAGCATTGATCTGCGTCCGCCCTGCCAGCCGCCCCTCGCGCTTGTCGGCGCGCCTGCTGACTTCGATCCATTGTTCGGCCTCATCGAGCAGAAACATGATCTCGTGCGGCTGCAAGCCACCGATCCCGAGCAGGTGCCGGTGCGGAAACATGTCTGGCGATGTCATTAAAGCGCCGCGTTAGCGAGGCGCGGGCACCCCGTAAAGGTCGTGCGCGTCGGCTTCCTCGATCAGAGCGTCGACGATGTCACCGGGCGCAAGATGCCCAGCATCGCGCAGGAAGACATTGCCGTCGATCTCCGGCGCGTCGGCCTGCGAGCGGGCATTGGCGCCACCATCATCATCCACCTCGTCGATAATCACCGGCAGCGTCCGCCCCACCTTCGCCGCGAGCTTCGCAGCGCTGATCGCCGCGGTTTTCTCCATGATCCGGGCGTAGCGCTCTTCCTTGACCTCCTCGGGGACCGCGCTGGGCAAGCCATTCGCCGCCGCCCCCTCGACCGGTTCGAAGCGGAACGCGCCGACGCGGTCGAGTTGCGCCTCGTCGAGCCATTGCAACAGATAGTCGAAGTCTGCCTCGGTCTCGCCGGGAAAGCCGACGACGAAGGTCGATCGAATGGCAATCTCGGGGCAGATGCTGCGCCAGCCCCTGATCCGCTCAAGCACTTTGGCCTCGTTGGCGGGGCGCTTCATCGCCTTGAGCACGGCAGGCGCGGCGTGCTGGAAGGGAATGTCGAGATAGGGGGTCACGAGCCCCTCGGCCATCAGCGGAATCACCTGATCGACGTGCGGATAAGGATAGACGTAATGCAGCCGCACCCAAGCCCCGAGCGAACCCAACTCGCGCGCGAGATCGGTCATGTGCGCGCGCACCTGCCGCCCGTGCCATTCGCGCGGCTGATGGCGAATATCGACGCCATAGGCCGAGGTATCCTGGCTGATGACGAGCAGCTCCTTGGTTCCTGCGGCCACCAGCTTCTCGGCCTCGCGCAGGATCGCGTCGGGACGGCGCGAGACCAGATCGCCGCGGATGCTCGGAATGATGCAGAAGGCGCAGCGGTGGTTGCAGCCCTCCGAAATCTTCAGATAGCTGTAATGGCGCGGGGTGAGCTTGAGCCCCGCCTCCGGGACGAGGTCGACAAAGGCGTTGGGCACCGGCGGCGCCGCTTCGTGGACAGCGCCGACCACCGCCTCATATTGATGCGGCCCGCTGATCGCGAGCACCTGGGGGAAGCGCGCGCGGATGACCTCGGCCTCATTGCCCATGCACCCGGTAACGATGACGCGGCCATTCTCGGCGATCGCCTCGCCGATCGCCTCGAGGCTTTCTTCCTTGGCGGAATCGAGGAAGCCGCAGGTGTTGACGAGTACGACGTCGGCACCGGCATAATCGGGCGAGAGGCCGTAGCCATCGGCGCGGAGCTTGGTGAGGATGCGTTCGCTATCGACCAGCGCCTTTGGGCAGCCGAGCGAAACCATGCCGACCTTGGGCGGTGTGGGAAGTATCGTTGCCATGGGAAGCCGCCCATATAGCGGCTTCCCGTCGCGAAGTCACTATTCTGCGCTGGCGACTTGCCTGTTCTGCCGTGCGGCGATTGCCAGCCGGATCTGCGTCTGGACGCTGGCGCGGGTTTCGTCGCGGCATTGGCTGACGCGATTCTGCCCGACGAGATCGGCGGAGGACGCATCGCCGCAGACCGCGTTGACGGCGACGCGGATGCGATGATCCAGCGTCTGCTGACCACGCTTGGTCGAAAGATCGAGGTCGGCGGTGCGGACAGCCTGGCTCGGAAGCGGTTCGGGAGTCGCGGCGAACGATGCCGGTGTCTGGCTCAGCAAAGCGAGAACGAGAAGGGGAGCGATTTTCATGTCATGTCTCCTGATCCAGCTGGAGAGGAAAGCTGGTGGAGCGACCAGATAGTCGGGCTTTGCCCCCCGCATAAGCAACGATGTTGCCCACCTATTCTGCAAAAGTGCAGAATGTGCGGAGTGCGGGGCGCGGCTAGGGGAATGCGATGTTCGACTGGAACGATCTGCGATCATTCGTGGCAGTCGCGGAAAGCGGCAGCACCCTTTCCGCAGCACGCGCATTGCGGCTGAGCCAAACGACGATCGCGCGCCGCATCGCCGCGCTTGAAGCTGCGCTGGGCCTCAACCTCTTCGAACGTCGTCAGGCTGGCTATGCGCTGACACCTACGGGGGAGGCGCTGCTCGGTCACGCGCGCGCCGTGCAGGCTGCGGCGCTGGCGTTCAGCGATGCGGCGTCATCGCAGGCGCGCGACATCAGCGGCTCTGTGCGGCTGACGACGATGGAAATCTACGCGATCACGCTGTTGGGGCCGATGCTGCGCGATTTGCACGACGCCCATCCCGGCATCCGAATCGAACTCGATACATCCGAAGAGCATCGCGATCTCAGCAGCGGCGTCGCCGATATCGCGCTCAGATCGACCAAGCAGGTGTCGGGCCCGGGGCTGGTCGGGCGGCGTATCGGTCCCGATCCGTGGACGGTCTATTGCAGCCGCGATTACGCCGACGCTCATGGCGTGCCACGCACGCGCGACGAACTCGCCCGCCATCCCTTCATCGGCGGCGGCGGCGGGGTCTGGCGGCCGTATCTTGCATGGCTGCAGCGATACGATCTCGAAGACACCGTGATCATTCATCACGATACCGGCGCGGGCTTGCTCGCCGGGGTGCGCGCGGGGCTTGGCCTCACCATCTTGCCAAGCTTTATCGCCGATCGCGATCCGGAGCTGATCCGCTGCATACCACCGATCAACGACGATGCTTCGAGCCTTTGGCTGCTGACGCATGAACGGCTGCGCCACGTCCCGCGCGTCCGCGCGACGATGGACTTTCTGGGCCAGCGGCTCAGCGCGATGGCGCGCTAGTTCGACCAACGACGGATCGCTTCTGCCAACGCCGTTGACCGTGATCGCCGCGCGCGCAAATCGCTGGCGCAAGGGAGACAAACAATGAAAGCCATGCTCGCCGCTGCGCTGGCAACCTTGTTCGCGGCAAGTCCGCTGGCCGCGCAGACTCCGCTCGAGGGCGCGGTTGCGTCTTCGAACCGCGCCCCAGAAGCGGCGGCGCTCGACGAAAGCCGCAAGCCCGCCGCCGTGCTGGCCTTTCTCGGTTACGAGCCGAACATGGCAGCGGCCGATATCATGACCGGCGGCGGCTATTGGGCCGAGATCATGGCCAATGCCGCGGGCAAGCGCGGCAAGGTAACCGCGTTCGAGCCCAACCAGTTCTACACCGCGCCGGACGAGGTCAAGAAATGGCAGGCGCTGGTCGAACGGCGCAAGGATATCGACTTCGTCCGCTATCCATTCGAAGCCTTCGACGCCGGCGGCAGGCGCTTCGACTTCGCGATCATCCACCTCAGCTATCACGATCTCTATTGGGAGTCGGCGAAGTATAAGATCCCGCGCACCGACCCCGCCGCCTTTCTGCGCACGCTCTACGCGGCGATGAAGCCGGGCGGCATCGTCGGCGTCGTCGACCATAGCGGGCAGGCGGGCAATACGCGCGCGATCGTCGAGGCGTTGCACCGCATCGATCCGGCGACGGTGAAGGCCGATTTCGCGGCAGCGGGGTTCGTGCTCGAAGCCGAAAGCCCGCTGTTCGCCAACCCCGCCGACGACAAGACGAAGCTGGTCTTCGATCCCGCGGTGCGCGGCAAGACCGATCGCTTCGTGCTGCGTTTTCGGAAACCGCGCTGACCGTCTCGATCAGGCCGGCGTGATTCGCTCCGCGCCCCCCATCCACGGCCGCAGCGCTTCGGGGATCGTCACCGAGCCGTCCTCCTCCTGGTAATTTTCAAGCACCGCAACGAGCGTACGCCCGACCGCGAGCGCCGATCCGTTGAGCGTGTGGACGAAACGCGTGCCCTTCTCGCCCTCGGGCCGGTAACGCGCATCCATGCGTCGCGCCTGAAAGTCGCCGCAGGTCGAGCAGGAAGAGATCTCGCGCCATGCCTGCTGCCCCGGCAGCCAGACTTCGAGATCATAGGTGCGGCGCGCGGTGAAGCCCATGTCGCCCGCGCAGAGCAGCATTCGCCGATACGGCAAGGCAAGCTGTTCGAGCACGGTTTCTGCGCAAACCGTCATCCGCTCATGTTCATCGTCCGATGCTTCGGGAGTGGTGATCGAAACGAGCTCGACCTTGTCGAATTGATGCTGGCGAATCAGCCCGCGCGTATCGCGCCCCGCTGCACCGGCCTCTGAGCGAAAGCACGGGGTGAGCGCGGTGAAGCGCAATGGCAGTTCGGCCTCGCTCAGGATCGATTCGCGAACGATGTTGGTCAAGCTGACTTCGGCTGTGGGGATCAGCCAGCGATCGTCGGTGGTGCGGAAATTATCGTCGGCGAATTTGGGCAGCTGGCCGGTGCCAAACAATGCGTCATCGCGCACCAGCAAGGGCGGCGCGACCTCCTGATAGCCGAACTCGTTGGTGTGCAGATCAAGCATGAACTGCCCGAGCGCTCGGTTCAATCGTGCGACATCTCCGCGCAGATAGGCGAAGCGCGCGCCCGAAACCTTTTGCGCGCTCTCGAAATCCATCCCCAGAGGCGCGCCGATATCGAAATGCTCGCGAGGGCTGAAAGCGAAGTTGCGGCGATTGCCCCACTGCTTCTGTTCGACATTGCTACTCTCGTCCGCACCTTTGGGGACGCCGGCGGCCGGCAGGTTGGGGAGCGCGGCGAGCGCTGTCTCTAGTGCAGATTGTGCGGTTTTCTCATCGCTCTCAAGGGCGGGAATGCG
Source organism: uncultured Aquisediminimonas sp. (assembly GCA_965365485.1). Classification (GTDB taxonomy): domain Bacteria; phylum Pseudomonadota; class Alphaproteobacteria; order Sphingomonadales; family Sphingomonadaceae; genus Aquisediminimonas. Next base: position 778 of record CBDUBW010000164.1, on the reverse strand, counting down.
CTGCTTGAGTTCGGCGACTTCGGACATCAAGGCCGCCGCGTCATCCTCGCGCTTCTGCGCCTTGGCGGCGCCGATTGCCTTCGACGCTTCGTTGCGGCGGGCGAGCGCCGATTGAAGCTCGGTCGTCAGCCCACGCCAGCGCTCGTCGAGGGCGAGCAATGTCTCGGCAGCCATATCGATCCCGCGTGATCTCAGCCCGCTATCGAAAGCGTCGGGATTTTCGCGAATGGGCCTGATGTCATGCATGGCGCGGCGCTATGGCGCGGGGCAATCGCGCGGGCAACAAAAAGGCGCTCCGGACATACATCGTCCGGAGCGCCTCCTGCGACGTTGACCAAGGGAGTGGTCAGACGTTCTTCTTGACCAGTCTGCGCCGCGCGACGAGGCCGGCTGCCGCCGCGCCGAACAACAAGACCATCGGCGGCGCCGGCACTTCATGCCCGCCCGAAGTGGTGCCGCCAAAGCTACTGCTGCCGCCGCTGGTCGAAGATGATGTCGAAGCCGATGACGCGCTCGATGTCGAGGAGGACGTCGAGGAGGACGTGCCGCCGAAACTCGATGAGCTGGAAGTCGAGCTGATACCCCCGGTCGAGGTCGACGATCCACCACTCGACGATGAGGAGCCGCCGCTCGAGGACGAGCTTCCCGTCGAGCCGGTCGATCCGCCAGTCGATGAATAGGGCGGCTTGCCGCCAGTCGAGGTTCCGCCCGATGAGCTCGAGCTCGAACTTGAAGAGCTCGAACTTGAGCTGGACGAACTCGAGCTCGAACTCGAAGA
>CBDUBW010000163.1:0-5727 GCA_965365485.1 uncultured Aquisediminimonas sp. | reverse complement strand
GCAACCGTGGTCGGCGTTTCGAATGATGACATTGCCACGCTGACCCGCTTTTCGCGCGAAGCGTGCCGCGACAAGTTCGCAGTCGCAGTCGGGTCTCCGCAGACGATCGCGGCCTATGACGTGAAGCTCGGCAATGGGGCACGCTCGAACCGCACATCCTATGTGATCGCGCCCAACGGCACCGTCGCCTATGCCTATTCGGCGATGGATTATCGCGATCACGTCAAGAACACGCTGGCTGCGGTGCAGAATATGCGCGCCAAGCGCTAATTCTGGCGGTCAGCTGCGCATCCGCTCTACGAAATGCTTGCGGCACAGCGCGATATAGCGGTCGTTCCCGCCAATCTCGGTCTGCGCGCCTTCGCGTACCGCCTCGCCGGTGGCGTCGACGCGCATGTTCATCGTTGCCTTGCGACCGCAATCGCACACAGCCTTGAGCTCGACCAGGCTGTCAGCGATCCCGAGCAGCACTGCCGAGCCTGGAAACAGCTCACCACGAAAATCGGTGCGCAGGCCATAGCACAGCACTGGAATATTCGAGCCATCGGCCAGCCAGGCGCATTGCCAGACCTGGGCAGGCGTTAGAAACTGCGCTTCATCGATCAGCACGCAGGCGATCGGCTCCTCTTCATGCCGGGCAAGCACTTCGGCGCGAATATCGGTCAGGACTTCAAAACGATGCGCGTCGCCCGCCAGCCCGATCCGTGAGCTGATCGCGCCGAAGCCAGGGCGGTCGTCGATCGCCGCGGTCCAGAGCATCGGCTTCATGCCACGCTCGCCGTAATTGAACGCGGCCTGGAGAAGGTTCGACGATTTTCCCGCGTTCATCGACGCGTAGTAGAAATAAAGTTTGGCCACTCAGCCCAGATCCTGCGCGACCTTGGGATCGCGCAGCAAGGTGTCGATATGGCTGCCTTCGTCGAAGCTCTCGTCGGCGAGGAATTTCAGCTTGGCGGCGTATTTCTGACGAACGCGCGCCGCCACTTCGCGTTGCAGAAAGGCGGTGTTAGTGCGGAGCGCCTTGAGCACCGCCGCCTCGTCCTTTCCCAGCAACGGCTTCACGAACACCGTCGCGTGGCGAAGGTCGGGCGACATCCGCACTTCGGTGATCGAAACCTGATGCGAGGCCAGCGTCTCGTCATGGACGTCGCCGCGCATCAGGATTTCGGAAAGGACATGGCGAACCTGCTCGCCAACGCGCAGGACGCGGACCGAACGCGTTTCGGCCGTTGCATCGTTGCGCTTCATGATACGGCCTGATCCATCTTGTCCGCAATCCGCGCGAGCGAGCGCACGTTGCGCGCGGTGGCGCGTCCTTTGATCAGCTTCGCCTTGGACATTGCCGAGTCGAGCTTCGACTCGCCAACGCCGTGAGCGTAGTCGACATAATATTCACGTCGACCTGCCTGAAGTCGTTCAGGCCCGGAATAGCTTTGCGCGAAGGCATCGAAACTCTTTCGATCGAGGTCATGATCGAGAAAAACCGTGTGCACGAACTTGGCCTCGCTATCGCCAACGAACGGGTTGTTGTCGATTGCGGCCATGATTTCGTCCCTCGTCCGCACGACCGCGAACGACTTTATCCCGAACTCTTTCCCGACGATTTCCGCCAGCCTGGCTTCGAGCGCGGCATCGGCATGGTCGGCATGGTCGGCATGATCGAACAGCAGATTGCCGCTCGCAACCACTGTGGCGACGTTGCTGAACCCGTGCTTTTCCATCGCAGCCTTGAGGTCCGCCATCTTCAGCCGATTTCCGCCTACGTTGATCGAGCCGAGCAAAGCGACGTAGCGCACCGTTACAGCGTCCGCTCACGCTCCTCGACCTCGAAGGTTTCGAGGAAGTCGCCCGCCTTGATGTCGCGGAAGTCGGTGAAGGTAACGCCGCATTCGAGACCAGCGCGCACCTCCGCCACATCGTCCTTGAAGCGACGAAGCGAGGCGATCTCGCCATTGTAGATGATGACGTCGTCTCGAGTGATACGCGCCTTCAAGGCCTTGCGGATAACGCCTTCGGTGACGAGCAAGCCCGCCGCGCGGCCGATCTTGCCCGCTGGGAAAACCTCGCGGATTTCGGCACGGCCCACCACGGTCTCAAAGAATTCGGGACCGAGTTCACCGATCATACCGGCGCGGATGTCGTCGATCAGATCGTAGATCACGTCGTAATATTTGAGCGCAACCTTCTGACGTTCCGCGATTTCCCGCGCCTTAGCGTTGGCGCGGACGTTGAAGCCCAGGATCGGCGCCCCGCTCGCACCCGCCAGCGTCACGTCGCTCTCGGTAATGCCGCCGACACCCGAATGGAGCACCCGCACCTTGATGAGATCGTTGCCAAGCTTGCCGAGCGACGAAACGATCGCTTCGACCGAGCCCTGGACGTCGCCCTTGACGACGAGCGGATATTCGACCGCCTGCTTCTCCTTAAGCGCGGTGAACATCGATTCAAGGCTCGCGGGACCGCTGCCTGTACGCTTCGCGGTGGCGACGCCCGCGCGATAGGATGCCACCTCACGCGCGCGCGCTTCGCTTTCGACGACGGTCAGCGTGTCACCGGCCGAGGGCACGCCGCCCAGACCGAGCACTTCGACCGGCATCGACGGCGTCGCTTCCTTGATCTGCTGGCCCTTGTCATTGACCAGCGCGCGAACACGTCCGCTCTCCGCGCCGACAACGAAGATGTCGCCGGTCCGTAGCGTGCCGCGCTGAACAAGGATCGTTGCGACCGGGCCCCTGCCCTTGTCGAGCTTGGCTTCGATGACCTTGCCTTCGGCCGCGCGATCGGGATTGGCGCTGAGTTCGGAAAGTTCGGCCTGCAGCTGGATCTTCTCGACCAGTTCATCGAGCCCGGCCTTGTCCTTGGCCGAAACCTCGACCTCCTGGACATCGCCCGACAGGCTTTCGACGATCACCTCATATTGCAGCAATTGCTCGCGCACCTTTTGCGCATCGGCCTCGTGCTTGTCGATCTTGGTGATGGCGATGATCATCGGCACGCCAGCCGCCTTGACGTGGTTGATCGCCTCGACGGTCTGCGGCTTGGGGCCGTCATCCGCCGCGACGACGATCACGACGATATCGGTAACATTGGCACCGCGCTGGCGCATCTCGGTAAACGCCTCATGGCCAGGCGTATCGAGAAAGGTGATCTTCGACTTGTCCTTCATCGTCAGCTGGTACGCACCGATATGCTGAGTGATGCCGCCAGCCTCGCCCGCGACGACATCAGTGCCGCGCAGCGCATCGAGAAGCGAAGTCTTGCCGTGATCGACATGGCCCATGATCGTGACGACCGGGGGCCGCGGCTTGAGCGTCTCGGTCGCATCGACATCCTCGTCATGCGCGATATCGACGTCGGCGTCCGAGACGCGCACGATGTTGTGGCCGAATTCGGTCACCAGAAGCTCGGCGGTATCCTGATCGATCGTCGCGTTGATGGTGACGGGCATGCCCATCTTGAACAGCGCCTTGACCAGCGCCGCACCGCGTTCGGCCATACGGTTGGCGAGTTCCTGCACGGTAATCGATTCAGGCACCGCAACGTCGCGCACCTGTTTGACCGAGGGACCGCCCGCCAGGTGCGAGCGCTTGTCCTTTTCTCGCGCCCGCTTGAGCGCGGCGAGCGAGCGGGCACGCGCGCCATCGCCATCGTCGAGCGCGCGGTTGACGGTGAGCTTGCCAGACTGGCGGCGATCGTCTCCGCCGCGACCGCGATTGGGTCGCTCGGGCTCACGACGCGGCGGCGCGGCGTGACCGGGACGACGGATGCCGCGGGCTTCATCGTCGGACGGCGAAGCCGGCGCAGTAGCAGGAGCCAAGGCGGCGCGCTCGGCGGCGAGCGCTTCTTGCCGCGCCTTCTCCTCGGCAAGAATACGGTCGGCTTCGGCCTGCGCTTCCTCGGCCTTGCGATTGTCTTCGGCGCGACGCTTCTCGTCTTCGCTGGTCTCGACACGCGCGCGCTCTTCGCGACGGCGCGCGTCCTCGAGCGAGGCCAGCCGGGCCTCTTCGGCTTCACGCAGCAACTTGGCCTGCAGCTCGTGCCGCGACATCTGCGATTGCGCGGGCGCCTTGGCGACCGGCGCAGCGGGAGGCGGCGGCGGCGGTGGAGGCGGCGCTACGGTTTCAACCGGCGCGGCTTCGGCCTCGCGTGGGCCGAGAATGCGGCGCTTCTTGACCTCGACGACCACAGTGTTCGACCGGCCGTGGCTGAAGCTTTGCTTGACCTGACCCGTCTCGACCGTCCGGCGAAGGCCGAGCGGTGCGCGCATGCCGAGTTTTGGTTTGTCCGTTTCACTCATTAATTTAACCCGAAGACCCTTCAATCTGACCTGCGCTGCGCGCCGATGAACCTTGGCGGCCGATTCCGCAAGGCAAAGCCGCGACGTCGCGACCGATAAACCCGTGCCAACGCGCGATCGCATCTGCGACTCTTGCCGCCGCGCGCGCGTCTGTGATGCCGATATGAACGACGTTTTCCCGGCCCAGCGCGCGGGACAGCGCCTCGCGATCGACGGCCAGCACCGTGCCACGCTCGCCGCTGCCTTCAGCTTCGCTGCCGACCCGCCATGCCTGATCGAGGCGACGGTTGCCATCCTCACCCGCATCGGCGGCGTGGAGAAGCAGGCTAAGCTGGCCGCGGCGTGCCGTCTCCTCGATGCGATCCGAGCCGGTGACGAGCAAGCCCGCCCGAGCCTCCATGCCGAGCCGGTTGAGCGCGTTTGCGCGCAACTCGCTCTCGACGCGCTCGGCAAGGTCATCGGGGATGCCGACCGGTTGCGCCTTGAAGGCACGCGCCAGAGCGCCCTTGAGCTTGCCCTTGGCCATCGCCGTTTCGAGCGCGGCGCGATCGACGCCGATCCACGCGCCACGGCCCGGCGCCCGCGCGCGGACATCGGGCGCGACCGCGCCATCGGGGCCGAGCGCGAGCCGGATCAGCGCATCGCGTGACCCCCGCTCACCGCTCAGGATGCAACGGCGTTCCGAAGTTAACAGGCGTTCATTGGGAGACGACCGCATCCGCGTCTCCCTCTTCATCCTCGAACCAATGTGCGCGTGCCGCCATGATGATCTCGTTACCCTGTTCTTCGGTGAGATTATAGTCGGCGAGCACGCCGCCCTTGGGCTCGGGCGCGGTCGATTTGCGGCGCGGATCGACGCGGCGCTTCTGAATGAGCTCATCGGTCGCAAGATCGGCGAGATCGTCGAGCGTCAGGATCTTGGCCTTGCCGAGCGTCACCAGCATCGCCTCGTTGAGGTGCGGCATTTCGGCGAGCGCATCCTCGACGCCCAGCGAGCGGCGCAGCTCGCGATTGGCTTCCTCGCGGCGATCGAGCGCTTCCTGCGCGCGGCTCTGCAATTCGGCCGCGAGATCCTCGTCGAAGCCTTCAATCGACGCCAATTCCTCGACCGGCACATAGGCGACTTCTTCGAGCGCCGCGAAGCCTTCCGCCACGAGCAGCTGCGCAAGCGTCTCATCGACGTCGAGCTCGTTCTGGAAGGTCTCGGTATTCTCGATGAACTCGCGCTGGCGCTTCTCACTGGCATCAGTGTCGGTCATGATGTCGATCGCCGAGTTGGTCAGCTGCGAGGCGAGCCGGACGTTCTGGCCGCGGCGGCCAATGGCAAGGCTCAGCTGATCGTCGGGCACGACGACCTCGATGCGGCCTTCTTCCTCGTCGATCAGCACGCGGCTGACGGTGGCAGGCTGGAGCGCGTTGACGACGAAGGT
>CBDUBW010000162.1:0-5733 GCA_965365485.1 uncultured Aquisediminimonas sp. | reverse complement strand
CGTTTGGGGAGTTGAAACGAACGATATGGCAAACATGAAGGCTTAATAGGAAAAGGCCTCGAACATTTCAAGACTTTTCACCCCAAGCGTGCCAGCGCTGCCCGCAACCGCGCGACCTCCGCAATTTTCTCGGCATGATCGGCCCGCGCCTTTTCAACCGCTTCAGGTTTGGCCTTTTCGACAAATGCTGGATTGGCGAGGCGAGATGCGAGCGAGGCGGCTTCCTTTGAAACCGCCGCCAGCGTCTTCGACAAACGCGCGCGTTCGGCATCGAGGTCGATAGCAGCGCCCAAGCCGAGTATATAAGTTACGTCATCGACCACGAATTGCGCCTCACCGCCGAGCACCGGCCCCAATTCGACACGAGCGAGCCGACTCAGGGAAGCCGCGCTCGCCTGCAAGCGATCGACATGGCTTTCATCGCTGTCGAAGGCGACGAGCGGCAGCCGTGCCGATGGTGGGACATTGAGATCGGTCCGCGTCGTCCGGATTTGCGAGACCATTCTAATCAGCCAGCCGATCTCGTCATTGGCTTCGGCGTCGATTTGAGCGTCCGGCTTTGGCCATTTCGCGTGAATCAGAAGATGGCCGCCTCGGTCTCCCATCTTGTCCCATAGCTCTTCGGTGATGAAGGGCATGAAGGGGTGGAGCATGACGAGGATCTGGTCGAACACCCAGCCAGCGACGATTTTGGTTTCGTCGTCGCTCGCGCCTTTGATCAGCTCGAGATACCAATCGCAGAAAGTGCCCCAGACGAAATGGTAGATTGCGTCCGCCATGCCGTCGAAGCGGAACTCCGCGAACGCCTTGTCGAGCCTGCCGAGCGTTTCGACGACTTCGCCAATGATCCACTTATTCACCGCCAGCGAGGCATCCGGTGCGGCGACTGTTTGCGATGCGCCGATGCCGTTTGCCTGGCAGAAACGCGCCGCGTTCCACAGCTTGGTCGCGAAGTTGCGATAGCCCTCGACGCGCTTCTCATCCATTTTGATGTCGCGGCCCTGGCTTTCCATCGCCGCCATGAAGAAGCGCAGCGCGTCCGCCCCGAATTTGTCCATCAGGATCAGCGGATCGACGGTGTTGCCTTTCGATTTGGACATTTTCTGCCCATCCGCCGCGCGCACCAGGCCGTGGAGGTAGAGCGTCTTCCACGGCGGTTCGCCCATGAAATGCATCCCCTGCATCGCCATGCGCGCATCCCAGAAGAACAGGATGTCAAAGCCCGAGACGAGCACGTCGTTGGGGTAGTGCCGGGCCAGCAGTTCGTCGGGTTGCGGCCATCCCAACGTCGCAAAGGGCCAGAGCGCTGAGGAGAACCAGGTGTCGAGCACGTCCTCATCCTGGGTCAAGGCGACACCATCTCCGGCCTGCGCCTGCGCGGCGGCTAAATCCTCGGCGACGTAGATCTTGCCGTCATCGCCATACCAGGCCGGTATGCGATGGCCCCACCAGAGCTGACGCGAAACGCACCAGGGCTGGATATTCTCCATCCAGTTGAAGAAGGTCTTCTCCCAACTCTTAGGGACGATATCGATCCGCCCGTCACGCACCGCGGCGATCGGGGCTTTCGCCAGCTCGGCCGCGTTGACGTACCATTGGTCGGTCAGCATCGGTTCTATGACGACGTTCGAACGATCGCCGAAGGGCTGTTGGATGAGCTTGTCCTCGACGCGGAGCATTAGCCCGTCGGCGTCGATATCGGCGACCACCCTTTTGCGCGCTTCGTAGCGGTCGAGACCGCGATAGGCTTCAGGCACGAGGTTGAGCGTGTCGATCTCCGTGGCAGTCCAGGTCGCGCCGTTCGCAATCGCCTTGGCGCGCGCGGCTGCCTCCTCATAGGATGCGCCATCGCTGCGCATCGCGGCGACTTCGTCCATCAGCCGGTACATCGGGATGTTGTTGCGCTGGGCGACGCCATAATCATTCTGGTCGTGCGCGCCGGTGATCTTGACCGCGCCCGATCCAAAATCGGGATCGGGATAATCATCGGTGATGATCGGGATCAGGCGGCGATGCGCCTTGGGCCCGACCGGAATCTCGCAGAGCTTGCCGACGATCGGAGCATAGCGCGCATCCGACGGATGAACCGCGACCGCGCCATCGCCGAGCATTGTCTCCGGCCGCGTCGTCGCGATGGCGATATAGTCGCGCTCTTCCTCGAAAAGCACCGCGCCGTCGGCGTCGCGCTCGACATAGGTGTAGGTTTCCCCGCCCGCGAGGGGATATTTGAAGTGCCACATCTGGCCCTGGACTTCGGTGGTCTCGACTTCGAGATCGCTGATCGCGGTCTTGAGCCCAGGGTCCCAATTCACCAGCCTTTTGTCGCGGTAAAGCAGTCCCTGATTGTAGAGATCGACGAAGACCTTGATCACCGCTTTCGAGAAATGCGGATCCATCGTGAACTGCTCACGGCTCCAGTCCATCGAGCAACCCAATCGGCGAAGCTGGCGGGTGATTTGCCCGCCGCTTTCCGCCTTCCAGTTCCAGACCTTCTCAATAAACGCATCGCGGCTGAAATCGGTGCGCTTCTGCTGGCGTTCGCCCAGCTGACGCTCGACCACCATCTGCGTCGCGATGCCCGCGTGATCGGTGCCGACCACCCACAGCGCGTCCTTACCCTGAAGCCGCGCGTGGCGGACGAGAATATCCTGCAGCGTGTTATCGAGCGCGTGACCGATGTGGAGGCTGCCGGTGACATTGGGCGGTGGGTTGACGATCGTAAACGGCTCGGCATCGGGCCGGTGCGGGCGGAACGCGCCTGTCTCCTCCCAATGCGAATACCATCTCGCCTCGATGGCGGCGGGATCGAAGGTTTTGGGTAGGTCTGACATGGCGCGTGCCCTAACCGGCACCAGCGTCCGGTGAAACCCCTACCGCCCGCTGATCCGCGCCACTTCCTTGGCCACCACGCGTTCGACCACTTCAGGCAAATTTGCGTCGAGCCAATCCTTGAGCATCGGGCGGAGCATCTCGCGGACCAAGCCTTCGAGCGTGTCGCTGCCCGTCACCTCGGGCTTGACCACCAGCGATGAGAGCGAGGCGAGCGCGTTCCGGCTGGCGGAAACCGTGTCTTCCGAGACTATCTCCGGCAGAGGTTCGACAGGCGGCGGTGCAGGCGGAGGCGACTGAGGCGCGGGCTCAGGCTGGGCCGCGACCGGCGGGGCCACTTCGGTCGTCAACTCAAGCACATCGTCCTGATCGACATCGGCGCGCGGTTCGACGCGTTCTCCCAATTCGTCGTGGCTCGGCGGGCGGGATTCGCCACGGCGCGGGCGCTGCGGGGCAAGCGTCTTGGTGCTGTCATCAGCGATGATCTTTTTGATCGACGAAAGGATTTCCTCCATCGTCGGCTCGGTATTGGTCTCGCTCATGGTTTGATGCCCCCAGGGCTCGATATTGTCGCGCTTTGGGGCGGCGTGTCAACGGTGCGCGTGGCGACGGGAGCCGGAGCGGGATCATCGGCCCAATCGGAAATCTGGCCGCGAACACGACGAAAATTAATCTCCGGATCGTAGAGGATTCCGCCATCGAGCCCGAGATCGCGCGCCTCCGCCTGGCCCATCGCGGCAAGCAGCGTGAAGCCAGCGACATAAGCATTGCGGCGCGCAGTCACGAGTTGAACCTGCGCGTTCAAAAATTCCTGCTGCGCATCAAGGATGTCGAGGATCGTGCGGCTGCCGACGGTGTTCTCGGCGCGCACGCCTTCCAGCGAAAGCTGGGTCGCGCTTACTGCCGTCTGCGACGAAGCGATCACCGCGTTCGAGGCGCGCCAGCTTGCGAAGGCCGAGCGCGTCTGCGCGACGACGCTGCGTTCGGTCGAAATAAATTGCTCGATCGCCTGACTGTTGCGCGCCTGCGCCTGACGGACCTGCGCCGACGCGTTCCCGCCCTGATAAAGCGGCACCGTCAGCTGCACCCCGGCAGAAGCGTTTTCCGACACCTGCGATTGGTTGAACCCGGGCACGAACGAGCCGAGGCTGCCGAGAAAATTGGCATAGCTCTTGTTTGCCACCGCCTGCACGCGTGGCAGCCGCAAACCCTTCGCCGCGCCGACGTCGTAGCGCGCGGCGTCGATATTCTTAGCGGCGGCGGCGATATCGGGATTGTTTGCAATCGCCGTATCGACCGCGGCATCCTGCGTTGCCGGCAGGTTGGGCAATGGCGGCGGCTGCTCGAGCGCACCCGGCGGCGAGCCGACGATTTGAATATAGCGTTCCTTGCTGCTGATCAGCTGCGCCTCGGCGCTTTCGAGATCGCTTTGCGCGAAGGCCAGCCGCGATTCGGACTGCGCGACGTCGGTGCGGGTGAGATCGCCGACTTCGAATCGATCGCGGGTCGCTGTCAGATTGGTGCGCAGAACTTCGACCTGATTGCGGTTCAGCCCGACGATCGCCTCGTCACGCAGCACATCCATATAGACGCCGACGACGGCGCTGAAGATGCTTGCTTCGGTCGCGCGCAGATTGGCCTGGCCGGCATCGACCCGCGCATCGGCAGCGCGCACTGCGTTTCTGACCTGACCGCCCTGATAAATCGGCACGTCGAAGGCGATCTGGCCCGCTGCCTGTCGAATTGGCGACGTTGATTGCGAGCGTTGCAGATTCTCGGTGTACGATGCCGAAAGATCGAGGCCTGGCCGGCCGCGCGACCGTTGCAACGCGACATTTTCATCGATCGCCCGCTGCCCGGCGCGTGCGCCGGTGAGATCCGGGTTCGATTGATAGGCCTTGGCCAAAGCCTCGCGCAGCGTGTCGGCGGCGGCGGGCGTCGCTGCGGTGCCGGCAAGGAGCAGGATTAAGGCGGGTAATCTCAAACGCTTGCCCATCGAAACTCTCTTAAAAGCTGAAGACCCGCGGCGCTTCGAAACCTGGCAGCGGCACGACTTCGACATCGGCGAAGGGCAGCATTGAAAAACCCCCTTCGCTTCGTATTCCGTGCGCCAGCCGAGTCACCCCGCCTTCCATCAACCCGCACACCAACCGCCCGCCGATCGCGAGCTGTGATTGTATTTCAGATGGCAGAGTCGCAATCGCCCCGTCGATCAAAATAATGTCATAGGGCTGGCCCTCGGGCCATCCCGAGGCAAGCGGCGCTTCGACGAACCTGACAGCGGGATCGACCAAATTGGCGCGTGCTTGCGAAAGTAGCGCGGGCGATTCCTCCAGCGCGGTCACCATCGTGCCGAGCCGCACCGCGAGCGCTGCGGCATAACCGGTCGCAGCGCCGACGATCAGCATCGTTTCGTCCGCACGCGGTTTCGCCGCCGCCAGCAGCCGCGCCGTCGCCAGCGGCGCGTTCAGGGCGCGTCCCTCACCCAGCGGGATCGGAACATCGACATAAGCGAGAACCGCGCGATCGGCGGGAACGAAATTCTCACGCGCCACGGCTTCGAGCGCCGAAACGATGACCGGATCGCTGACCTCGTTGGGACGAAGCTGGCTCGCAACCATCGCCGCCCGCATCGCCCGAAAATCATGCTCGCTCACGCGCGCTCCCGTGCCACAAGTGTTTTAGCAAAGCAATACAGCTAAGCATCTCCGCAGTGGCCATAACGGGGCGCGTGCGGAAGGCCAAGCGGCGATGGGTCGCGATTCGCCACTGAACGCCTGTGCCTTGACACCAGAGCGCGCGGCCATCAAAGCCCGCCCCCACCCCGCGAGGCCCGATGGCGGAGTGGTGACGCAGAGGACTGCAAATCCTTGCACGCCGGTTCGATTCCGGCTCGGGCCTCCA
>CBDUBW010000161.1:0-5749 GCA_965365485.1 uncultured Aquisediminimonas sp. | reverse complement strand
GCGGGGCTGGGTAGCCTGTCGAACGGGCAAAACGCCAAGCTTTCGCGCGACATCGTGCAGAAGCTGCTCGATCTGTTCGTCGAAGGCAATTTGTCGGGCAACCGTGTCGAATCGGCTCAAGCGCTCAAATATCTCGACGCTCAGCTCGCCATTCGTGAGAAGCAGCTTCAAGAGGCGGAGGCCAGACGCGTTGCCTTCGAGCAGAAATATCTGGGGATGCTGCCCGGCGTGGGCTCGGCAAGCCAGCGGATGGAGGCGGCGCGCGCCGAACTTGGGCAGGTCGATTCGCAGCTGATGGCGGCGCAGGGCGGGCTGACCGCCCTCAACGGACAGATGGCCGGCACCCCCGCATCGGTCGGCAGCGACGGCGCGGGCGGCGGGCGCGCGGCGGCAATCGAGGCGCAGATGGCCGAGGGCGCAGCGCGCGGCTGGACCGAGTCGCATCCCGATATGCAGGCGCTGCGGCGGCAGCTGAGCAGCGCGCGCGCGGCGGATCGCGCGGCGGGTGGCCGCGCCACAGGCGGCGCGCCCAACCCGATATATGCAACCTTGCGATCAATGCAGGCCGAAAAGCAGGCGACGGTGGCTGGGCTTAGCGCGCGACGGGCGCAGCTTCAGGCGGAGATGGCGCAGTATCAATCGCGGCAGGTGCAGGAGCCTTCGGTCGCTGCCGAACAGTCGCGGATCACGCGCGATTACGACGTGCTGAAGGCTCAGTACGACAAGTTGTTGTCGGACCGCGAAGAGGTGCGGCTGCGCGGCTCGCTGGCCTCGGACACCGATCAGGTGCGGATGCGCGTCATCGAGCCACCGGTCCTGCCGAGCGCACCTGCAACACCAAACCGGCCTTTGTTGCTCGCCCTCATCCTTCTGGGCGCGCTGGGCGCGGGCGGCGGCACTGCCTTTGCGATGAGCCAGATCAAGACCAGCTATGCGACCGCGGGTCGCCTCGAGCGCGCCAGCGGACTGCCCGTCATCGGCTCGATCTCCGAAGTGACGTCGCCACTGCAACGCGCCGACCGCCGCAAGAAGCTGCGTTACTTCACCGGCGCTGCGGCCGGGCTGGTCGGCCTGTTCGCGGTGCTGCTCATCGTCGAATTCGTCCAGCGGGCGATGGTGGCGTGACCATGAACGAGAAACCGCGCAAGCCTACCGAATCGCTCATTGAGCGAGCGGCCGAGGTTTATGATTTTGGCGGGCTGTTGCGAGGCGAAGACTCCCCCTCGACTGGTTGGGGGGGACGGTCGCGCAGCGACCCGGGGGGGCGTGTTACCGCGCCCAGCCCCTCCGTCACGGCTTCGCTCCGCAACGCTGCGCCACCTCCCCGACAAGTTGGGGAGGATCTTAAGGCTCCCATCGATCTTCACCACCTCCGCGCCTCGGGCTTCATCGTTCCCGGTGCGCCGCCGACCGAGCTTTCCGAAGAGTTTCGCCTTGTGAAGAGGCAATTGCTGCTGACGGCGTTCGGCGGTGCGAGCGCGCAGGCGGCGGAACGCGGGCGCACGATCCTCGTCTGCTCGGCGCAGCCGAACGAGGGCAAGACCTTCTGTTCGGTCAACCTCGCGCTGTCGATGGCAAGCGAGACCGATCTCGAAGTGCTGCTGATCGATGCCGATGTCGCCAAGCCGGAAATCCTCTCGACCTTGGGTCTGCCGGGCGGGCCGGGGCTGATGGACGCGCTCGCCGATCCCTCGATCGATCCGGAGAGCCTCGTCATTCGCACCGATGTCGCCAATTTATCGGTGATGCCGGCGGGCAGGCAGAGCAATCATGACACCGAGTTGCTGGCTTCTGCGCGCACGCCCGATCTGATCGACGGACTGGCGGCGGCCAATCCACGACGTGTTCTACTATTCGATTCGGCACCCGCGCTTGCAGCGTCGCCGGCATCGGTGCTCGCGCTTCATGTCGGGCAAGTGCTGATGGTGGTGCGCGCGGACCAGACCAGCGAGAGCGATCTGCGCGACGCCTTGGCACTGGTCGATGCCTGTCCCCGCATTTCACTGATGCTCAATGCCGTCACGTTCAGCGGCTCGAATCGGAAATTCGGTTCCTATTACGGATTTGGAGACTGACGATGAGACTGGTTCTCAAAAGTCTGATGCTCAGCGTCGTTGCCGCCGTGCCCGCCTCGGCGAAGACCGACGTCGCGCCCTATCTCGAAGTTGGGCAAGTGCTGCTTGCCGATTTCAAGAGCGACGAGGTGCTGACCTACAGCCAGATCGCTGCCGGCATCGATGCGCAGGTCGCGGGGCCGCGCGCGCAGTTTCAGATCAATTATCGCTATGAGCGGCGGATCGCCTGGGACGACGACATCGCCGATGACGATGTCCATACCGGGCTGGCGCGCGGCGCTTTCCAGGTGGCGCAGGGGCTGAGCATCGAAGCAGGGGCGCTGGCGCAACGCGCGCGTAGCGACATCAGGGGCGATGCGCCGGCGATCCTCGCGGGCAATGTCGATAACGTCACTCAAGTGTACTCGGCCTATGTCGGACCAAGCTTCGCGACGCAGGCAGGGCCGCTGAACGTCACTGCGGCGTATCGGCTGGGCTATACCAAAGCCGAGGCGGGCGACGTGTTCGTGGCGCCGGGCCAGCCCGCGCTGGACGTCTATGACGATTCGGTCAGCCACCTCGCGACCGCGAGCGTGGGCATGGGGCTCGACGAGCTTCCCGTCGGCTGGACGGTGACTGGCGCCTATGAGCGCGAGGATGCGGGGCAGCTCGACCAGCGCTTCGAAGCCAAGGGCGTCGAGCTCGATCTGGTCGCGCCGGTCTCGCGCACTGTCGCGCTGGTCGGATCGGTCGGCTACGAGGATATCGAGGTTTCGCAGAAGGCGCCGTTGATCGACCCGAATGGCGCGCCGGTGGTCGATTCGCGCGGACGCTTCGTCGAGGATCCCAACAGCCCGCGCTTGCTGGCCTACGATCAGGACGGGATTTACTGGGACGCCGGCGTGCTGTGGCGGCCAAGCCGCCGCACCAGCCTCGAAGCGCGGGTCGGGCGGCGTTATGGCAGCATGACCTATACCGGCTATCTGACCTATCAGCCTAGCGCTGATACCGCGCTTCAGATCGGCGTCTATGACGACGTCCTGACCTTCGGACAGCAGCTCAATGACAACATCGCGCGGCTGCCGACAGCTTTCAGCTTCAACAGCCGCAATCCGTTCGGCGAGGCCTTCAACGGCTGTGTCGGCGGGGTCGATGGCGGGGCAGGGGGATGTTTCAACCCCGCGCTGCAATCGATCAACAGCTCGGCTTATCGCGCGCGTGGGGTGACGGCGATCTTCTCGGCGACGCAGGGTCGGCTTTCGGCGCAAACCGGCTTCGGCTACGCCCAGCGCCGCTTCAAGACTCCTGACTTCGGGCCGGGCGTGTTCACGCTCGACGGCGTGCGCGATCAAAGCTGGTTCGGCGAGGGGCAGATCGCCTATGCGATCGACGAGAAATCGGCGGTCGATGCGGCGGTCTTTGCCAGCCTGTTCGATTCGGGCATATTGGGTGCGCCCGATGTGACCAGCATCGGCGCGACGACGTCGTACAACCGCGTCTTCGGCCGCAAGCTGAGCGCGACGGCGGCGCTGGGGCTGTTCTCGGATCAGGTCGAAGGGCTTGAGGCAAGCCTGGTCGGAACCGCATATCTCGGCATGCGCTACACTTTCTAGAGGCCAAGCGAATGGTGAACGATCGTTACGGATTGAGCGGGCGGCCTTTTCAGCTGACGCCCGATCCGCGCTTCTGGTTCGAGAGCGCGACGCACAAGAAGGCGATGGCCTATCTCGGCTACGGTCTGCAGCAAGGCGAAGGTTTCATCGTCGTCACCGGCGAGATCGGCGCGGGCAAGACGACGCTGGTCGGGCATCTGATGGCGCAGGTCGATCCGGCGCGGGTTCATGCCGTCAAAGTCTCATCCACCCAGATCGATGCGCCTGATTTGCTGGCGACTGTCGCGCTCGGGCTGGGGTTGCCGGTTGATGGTGCCGGCAAGCCGCAATTGCTGTCTCGTATCGAAGCCAATGTCGAAGAACGCGCGCGGGGTGGGCAGCGGACGCTGCTGATCGTCGACGAGGCGCAGAATCTGCCGGGCGAAAGCCTCGAAGAATTGCGGTTGCTTTCGAACCTTCAGGGCGTCGACCGCGCGCTGATCCAGACGCTTATCCTTGGCCAACCCGAATTTCGCGATCGCCTTTCCGCCGCACCCGAACTCGAGCAGCTGCGCCAGCGCGTGATCGCCTCGCACCATCTGACCGCGATGGAAGCGGACGAGATCGAGCCCTATGTGCTTCACCGAATGCGGCTGGTTGGGTGGACGGGGTCGCCCGCCTTTGCCGATGATGCCTTTTCCGCGCTGTATCGCCACAGCGGCGGTGTGCCGCGCCGGATTAATCATTTGATGACGCGGGTGCTGCTGCTCGGCTCGGTCGAGGCGATGACCACCATCACCGCGGCGAGCATCGAGGCGGTCGTCGCCGATCTGGGGCGGGACGCGCAGCAATCGGGCTTGCGGCTGGTCGCCGATGCGTCGCTTCCGGACGAGCATGCGCTCGATCTGGCGGCGCGGGTGGCGATGCTCGAAGCGCAGGTCGAGGAGCAGGGCGCTGCGCTGCGCCGCGTGCTCGCGCTGCTCGTCGAATGGGTCGAAAGCGACGATGCCGCGCCGCCGCCCGCCGGTTATGCGCGACCCGCCGCCTGACGGGCGGCCATAATGCAAAACGCGCTTTCGGTCGATATCGAAGACTGGTTTCAGGTCGGCGCGTTCGAGACAACGATCCGCCGCGAAGATTGGGATAGCCTCGAATTGCGCGTTGAGGCGAACACAGATGCGGTGCTGGCACTCTTCGATGAGGCGGGGGTCAAGGGAACCTTCTTCACATTGGGTTGGGTGGCGGAGCGCTGTCCCGCACTGGTAGCGCGCATCGTCGCCGGGGGTCATGAAGTCGCAAGCCATGGCTGGGATCACCGGCGTGTCTTTCAGATGACGTCTCAAGAGTTCGCCGCCGATCTTGCGCGCACGCGAGCATGTCTCGAAGATCTGTCGGGTCAGCGCGTAACGGGCTATCGCGCACCAAGCTTTTCGATCGACGCACGCACGCCCTGGGCGCACGAAATCCTCGCCGATGCGGGCTATGCCTATTCATCGAGCGTCGCGCCGGTCGTCCATGATCATTATGGCTGGCCGGAGGCGCCGCGATTTGCCTTCAAGCCGGTTCGGGGCAGCGATTTGATCGAGTTGCCGGTTACGACCGCGCGTTTGGCGGGCCGGACGCTGGCGGCGGGGGGCGGGGGCTTTTTCCGTCTGCTGCCCTATGCCTTTTCGAGCTGGGCGCTGCGACAGATCAATGGCAATGGGCACCCGGGAGGCATTTACTTCCATCCCTGGGAGATCGACCCCGGCCAGCCGCGAGTCGCGGGCGCGCCACTCAAATCGCGGCTCCGACACTACAGCAACTTGAGAGCGATGAAGGGCAAGCTGCGGAAATTGCTCGGTGATTTTGAGTGGGGACGAGTCGATGAAGTGGTGAATGCGGTGGGTGTCGCGCCCGCTGGGGTGGGGCTCGGCAAATGCTAGCGCTTTCGGCTTCATACGCTCATCCACCATACGCCGCCGACGTCTTCGACTCGTTCGAGGCCGCGCGCATCGATTCGTTCGTTAGAGCGAGCGCGGGCGCCACGCCGTTCCATCTCACCGCATGGAGCCGCGCCGTCGAACAGGGGTGTGGCCAAAGAACGCATTATCTCGTGGTCGA
>CBDUBW010000160.1:0-5764 GCA_965365485.1 uncultured Aquisediminimonas sp. | reverse complement strand
CGATCATCAAATTCAGCCTCCCGCCGCAGCTTAGTCATAAGAGTCAGCCCGAACCAGACCAGCCCAGCCGTCGCGCTGCCGGCCACAATTGCGGCCAATATCCGCGCCGTTTCACCCAGCGGTGGTGCTGCCGCGGCAATGACGTTCGCCACCCCGCTCAACACCACCCAACGTTCGAACAGCCATTGTGGGGTCGCCACGACGAGCACGACCGCGACGATCGCGAACATCGCCGCGACGACGGGTGCAAATGGCACTCGCGCCAGCATCCGATTGATCTCACGCATCTTCAAACTGGTCGCCCTGTCCCGTTAACTTGCGATAGATAGGCGCATAACGCGAAATGTTTGAGGACCAGTTACGCGTCTGTTCAACATATTGGCGCGCGGTTTCGCGCCGTTCTGGCCACTTGGCACGATCGGCCAGCAAATTCGACAGGCTGGTTGCAAGCGCGGCCGGATTGTCCGGCGGGAAGAGCGTGCCGGTGATGCCGTCCTCGATCAATTCACGATGGCCGCCGACATCCGACGCCGCGACCAGCCGACGCTGCGCCATCGCCTCGAGCGGCTTTAGCGGCGTCACGAGGTCGGTCAGCCGCATCTTCTTGCGCGGATATGCCAGGACGTCGATCAGGCTGTAATAGCGTTCGACCTGATCGTGCGGGACGCGACCGGCAAAGATTATGCGTTCCGATCCCGCAGCTTGCGCTTTGAGCGTGGCTTCCATCGGCCCGCCGCCGACGAGCAGCAGTCTGGCCGTGGGAAGCATTGGCATTGCCGCGATCAAATCGTCGAGGCCCTCATAATCGTAGAAGCTGCCGATAAAGCCGATAACGTCCTCACCCTCCGCAATCCCCAGTTCGGCGGCGAGCGCGGCATCGCGTGGTGGCGGATCGCCGAAAAGGTCGAGATCGACACCGTTGGGCGAAACCATGATCTTGTCCGCCGCGATGCCGCGTTCGATGAGATCGCGGCGTAGTCCTTCGCAGATCACCGCAATGCCTTCAGCGCGTCGGCATACGAAGCTTTCGAGCGCGCGTGTTGCACGATAACGCGCCGAACCTTCGATCCCGGTGCCGTTGCCGACAGCCGCATCTTCCCAGAACGCACGGATTTCGTAAAGCAGCGGCAGACCCTGCCCTCGCCGCGCCAGCAACGCCGCCAAACCATTCAGGCAGGGCGAATGGGCGTGAAGCAGATCGGGCTTGAAGCTAGCGATTTGGCGCCGCACCTCACTCGCCAATCTGGCGATCTCGCGAACCTCGCCGATAGCGCCGCCTGCCGCCCCAGCTTCGGGTGTGCGAAAGAATAGCAGCCCATCGACGACTTCTTCGGTCGGGCCCGCGGCGGTGTGCCGCCCGCCAGTGACACCCGCGACGTCCCACCCTAGCGACGCCTGCGCCTTCATGATCGCGCGGGTGCGAAACGTATAACCGCTTTGCAGCGGCAGACTATGATCGAGAATGTGGAGAATCCGCAACTGGTCGCCCCCTTCGGCGCGGGCTATTGCAATGCCCAGACTTAACGCGGCGTCAACCGCGCGGACGCTAGAGGGCGGGCGGCCATGATCGACAACTTCTCGCTTGCCGTTTCGCACGGGCTGATGCTGATCGCGGCTTGGCGGCTGATCTTCCGCCGCGACCTTGATTCCGAAGCGCCGCCGCCGCGCGACGAGGAGCCGCAGGGGTTTCGCAAGGGCCGCCCGCGCAATGCGTGACCTCGTCTTCATCGCTTTCCTCGTCGCGATCTTCGCGCTGGGAATGCGGCGGCCGTTCATCTTCGTGCTCGGCTATGTCTATATCGACAATGTCTCGCCGCAGCGGCTGAGCTACTTCCTGCTCAACAGCGTTCCGATCTCGCAGATCTTCGCGATCGTCGCCATCCTTGCCTGGGCCTTCATCGACGACAAGCGCGACAGCCGCGTCGCGCCGCGACAGGCGCTGCTTGCGCTGCTGCTCGTCTATTGCGGCGTCACCACCGCGCAGGCCGATTTTCCAATCGAAGCTTATGAGAAATGGGATTGGGTCTGGAAGGCGCTGGCATTCGCAATCTTTCTGCCGCTGACGCTGCGCACGCGGCTGCGGATCGAGGCGCTGGCTTTGTTCATGGTGCTTTCCGCCTCCTCAATCATCATCGTCGGCGGGATCAAGACGGTGCTGTCGGGCGGCGGCTACGGCACGCTCAACCTGATGGTTTCGAACAATACCGGGCTCTACGAATCTTCGATCATCTCGTGCGTTGCGATCGCGATCATCCCGCTCATCCTGTTCCTGTCGAAGCACGGCACGGTCTTTCCCCCCGAATGGCGGGTCAAATGGTTCGGCTATGCGCTGATCTTCGCCTGCCTGCTGATGCCGATCGGCACAGAGGCGCGGACGGGCCTGATTTGCGCCGCCGCGCTTGCGGTCCTTGCGCTGCGCTTCACCGAGCGGAGGATGCTCTACGCGTCGATGATGGGCCTGGCTGCGCTCGCGGCGATCCCGTTTCTGCCGTCAAGCTTCACCAGCCGGATGGATTCGATCAAAGACTACCGCGGCGACAGTTCCGCCTCGACCCGGATCGAGGTTTGGAAATGGACCTGGGAGTATGTGAAGGATCATCCGTTTGGCGGCGGCTTCGACGCCTATCGTGGCAATTCGATCCGTTACGATACAATCGTCAAAGAACAGGTGGGATCGCACACCGAATATAAGCGCGTGCTGATCGTCGATCGTTCGCGCGCTTATCACAGCGCCTATTTCGAGATGCTGGGTGAGCAGGGCTGGCCGGGGCTGATTATCTGGCTCGCGATCCATCTCGGCGGCTTGTGGCGTATGGAAATGCTGTTCCGCCGCTATCGCGATCGCCCTCCCGAAGCCGGCCAATGGATTGGCGCGCTCGCCAATGCACTGCAACAGGCGCACATGGTCTATCTGGTCGGATGCCTGTTCGTAGGCATCGCCTTCCAGCCGTTCGTCTATATGCTGGTCGGCCTGCAGATAGGCCTCGACACCTATGTTCGACGGCGGGAAAAAGAAGCGGCGTGGCGGCCTCTGGGAACAAACCGCCTGGCGAACGCGTAATCCCTGCTTATGTCTGTGAATCGTGATCAAGGACTCGCATGACTGCGCCTGCCAAGATTGTTATCCCGCAACCGCAAACCATGCTGCAGAAAGTCGAAAACGCTGTCGCTCTGTCGTGGAACTGGGTGCAAAGCCACAGCCTTGAAATTCTGGTAGCCTGCGTTTCCGGCGCAATCCTGGTTGCGCTTCTGTACGGCCTCAAGCGGCTTGGCGCCAAGCTTGTCGTCCATCCCGATCAATGGCGAAGCGTGATCGGGCGCGCGTTGGTGTCGATGCGCCCGTGGTTCATGGTGATGGTCGCGATCCAGATTGTGACGTCAACGGCGGGAGCGCCCGAACCGATTGGGCGGGCAGTCCAGATCCTGTTTACGATAGCGGCCACGATCCAGGCGGCGATTTTCCTGCGCGAGCTCATCCTCGGCACGATCGAATTCCGTGCGGGCGGCGCCGATGCGACCGGCAGCCTTGGCAACGCGCTAGGCCTCATCCGCCTGCTCGTCAGCGTGGTGCTGTTCCTTCTTGCGACGGTCCTCATCTTGTCGAACATCGGGGTCAACGTCACCGGGCTGGTGGCGGGCCTCGGCATCGGTGGCATCGCGATCGGCCTTGCGGCGCAGGGCATTTTCTCGGACCTGTTCGCGGCGCTGGCGATCATCTTCGACAAGCCGTTCAAGCGCGGCGACGTCATCACTTTCGATACGTTCACAGGCACTGTCGAATATGTCGGTCTGAAGTCGACGAGAATACGAATGCTCAGCGGCGAGTTGATCATCGTCTCCAACACCAATTTGTTGTCGAAAGTCGTCAGCAACAGTTCACACGTCACAAAGCGTCGCGTGGTTCAGCCCCTTGGGATACTTTATGAGACACCGCTGGGGCTCTGCGACGCGCTTCCCCGACTGTTGCACGAAGCGTTCGACGAGCTTCCCGGCTGCCACTTTTTCCGCTGCACGCTCGACGCGTTTGGACAATCGAGTTTGGACTACAAGCTCATCTACGAAATCGACGGCGATACGCCGGATGAGTGGAACCAGAACAAGCATGCGGCGAACCTGAAAATCCTGACGCTCTTCGCTGAGCATGACATCGCGTTCGCCTATCCCACGCAAACGAGTTACACCGCCGGCCCGGACGGCAAACTGGTGTTGCCTTATGCCGAAGAGGCCAAGCTGGTGGCCTCTCGGGCTTTGACAGCCCGGCTCGCGTCCGGATAAGGCCGCCCGCACCAAGGGAGATGGATAGCGATGGGCGTCGTCAGCGCGGAAGAGTTTAAGGGCCTCGTAGGAAAGAATACCGGCACTTCGGACTGGATGGTGGTCGATCAGGATATGATCAACACCTTTGCCGAAGCGACCGGCGACCATCAGTTCATCCATGTCGACCCTGAGCGCGCCAAGGCGACGCCTTTCGGCACGACCATCGCGCATGGCTTCCTGACTCTGTCGCTGCTGCCGGTGCTTTCTGCCAAGGCCGACCTGCCGCGCCTCGACAATGTCAAGATGGGCGTCAATTACGGCAGCGACAAGCTGCGCTTCCTTACGCCGGTGAAATCCGGCAGCCGCGTCCGCGCCCACTTCAAGCTGCTCAGCCTCGAAGAAAAGCGGCCCGGTCAGTGGCAGCAGAAGCAGGAAACCACGGTCGAGATCGAGGGTGAGGACAAGCCCGCCTTGATCACCGAATGGATCACCCAGTTCTTCGTCTAGGAGCAGTTAAAATGCGCGACGCCGTCATCGTTTCCACCGCCCGCACTCCGATCGGTCGCGCCTATCGCGGCGCGTTCAACGCGACGCCATCGCCGACGCTCTCGGCGCATTCGATCAAGCATGCGGTGGAGCGCGCCGGGATCGACGGCGCCGAGGTCGACGACGTCGTATGGGGCGCGGCGCTTCAGCAAGGATCGCAGGCCACCAACACGGCGCGTCAAGCAGCGCTCCGGGCAGGGTTGCCGACCAGCGTGGCGGCAATGACGATCGATCGCCAGTGCTCCTCAGGCCTCATGGCGATCGCGACGGCGGCCAAGCAGATCATCGTCGATCAGATGGACATTTGCGTCGCAGGCGGCGTCGAATCGATCAGCCTTGTCCAGACACCGGAAATGCGCGTCGGGCGCGATGACGAACTGCTGGCGATGCACCCCAATATCTACATGCCGATGCTGCAGACGGCGGAAGTCGTGGCGAGCCGCTACGGCATCGGCCGCGACCGCACCGATGAGTATTCACTGCAATCGCAGCAACGCACGGCGGCCGCGCAGGCAGCGGGCAAGTTCGACGACGAGATCGTGCCGATGACGGCGACGATGGCGGTGACGAACAAGGAAACCAAGGAAGTCACAACCAAGGAAGTCACGCTCGCCAAGGATGAGGGCAATCGCGCCGATACCACGCTTGAGGGCCTACAGGCGCTTCAGCCCGTGCTCGGGCCCGACAAGACAATCACTGCGGGCAATGCCAGCCAGCTTTCGGACGGCTCGTCGGCTAGCGTGCTGATGGAAGCAACGGTCGCGCAGAACAAGGGCCTAACCCCGCTCGGGCGCTATGTCGGAATGGCTGTCGCAGGCACCGATCCCGATGAAATGGGCATCGGCCCGGTTTTTGCGGTGCCCAAGCTGCTCCAGCGCTTCGGCCTCAGCGTCGACGATATCGGGCTGTGGGAGCTGAACGAAGCCTTCGCGGTGCAGGTGCTCTACTGCGCCGACAAGCT
>CBDUBW010000159.1:0-5818 GCA_965365485.1 uncultured Aquisediminimonas sp. | reverse complement strand
GGCGTCGTCGTGCTCGAGGAATATGAACGCGCCAAGGCCCGCGGCGCCAAGATCTATGGGGAGGTCGTCGGCTACGGCCTTGCGGGCGACGCCTATCACGTCACCGCGCCGCACCCCGAAGGATCGGGCGCGTTCCGCACGATGGAAATGGCGATGAAGAAGTCGGGGCTGAGCCTGGCCGACATCGATTACATCAACGCCCACGGCACCTCGACCCCGATGGGCGACGAATTGGAACTCGGCGCCGTCCGCCGACTGTTTGGGGAGCATTTGGACACCATGTCCATGAGCAGCACCAAGAGCGCGATCGGCCACCTGCTCGGCGGCGCGGGCGCGGTGGAGAGCATCTTCTGCCTGCTCGCGATCCGCGATCAGATCGTCCCGCCCACGCTCAACCTCGATAACCCCAGCGACAGCTGCATCGGCGTCGATCTGGTGCCGCACACCGCAAAGAAGCGGCAAGTGAAGGCGGTGCTGAACAACAGTTTCGGGTTCGGGGGAACGAATGCGAGCTTGGTGATGCGGGCCCTCTAGAGTTTTGACGGACCTCAATAGCGCATTCGTTACCTGATATTTGTCCCCTTAGCGCGCATCTCCGCGCGGATGCGTTCTCGCTCCAGATTGACGATGTCGCGATCGCGTGTGTCGGTCAGCTCAGCGGCGAGTGTTTCGAGCGTTTCTAGAAGATGCGCCGCCACATTGGGATCGCGAACGGCGTATGGGCGGAGCTGGGAGATCGCCGTATGCACATAATCGGCGAAGGCCAGCCTGCGACAGATCACTCGGCCTGTTCCATCGTGATCTCGAAGCACTGCCGGTCTCTTCGGCATCGTGGCCAGATCGGCGAGCGTCGCGCCGAGCCAGTCAATACATGCAAACGCGGTGAATGGATCGTTGACGCCTGGAGAAAGCGCCCGTGCGGCGATCTCGACGAGCTCATCGATCGCAAATCGCAAATCCTGCAGCGACGATCGCTTGCGCCCGATCGAAAAAACATCGCCGCAACTTTCGAGAATGTGTTCGCGTCCCGGCTCGACGTGCAGCAGGGGACGGCCGCGATGCACGAAATCGCCAGGAATTGCGGTTACGGTTATAGTCAGGCCGTGCTCGGCGGCGATGGCGAGAAGCGCGTCCTCATCGAGCGCCTCGATATAGCCGGTTTTGGTCGAGCGAACCGGCAATCCCGCTGACGGCTCCGTTGCTCTTTCCTCCGAACCGCCCGCGACGGCGGACCTATCGGCTTCGGCGATATCTCGGAGTAGTCCACGCCCGATCCTGGCGATCACATTGTTGATGTGGATCGTGTCAGTGACGTGGTGCACGAAATAGATCAGCACACCGATCGAGGATATGGCGAGACCCAAGGCGCCTAAGATCGCAAGATTGGGCACGAACGCCTCGCGCACCGCGCCAGCCGTGTCGGCGCTTGCCTCTTCGGCACTCCGAATCGTCCGAAGCACGACGAGGCAGTAAAGGAAGGTTCCGATGAAAACGCCTAAGGACGTTTGATTGCCGCGGTCGCGAACGAAGTTGCTGAGCAGGCGCGGGCCGTATTGACCTGAGGCGTAAGTAACGGCCGCCAGCGTCACCGAGAAGACCACGCCGGCCACCGTGATCGTCGAGCCCGCCACTGTAGAGAGCAACGAACGTGCGCCTTCCGGACGGCTGGCGTAAAACCATTCGAATTGACCAAGCCAAGCGATACCCAACAGCGCATCGACATAAACGAGCCCGAGCCCCGCCGCGAAGCCGGCGAAGGCGAGCAGCGCGGGGACGAACCAGTAACTGTTTCGCAGCTTTTCAATTAACGTGAGAATTCTGACTTTCAGCTGCATGTCATCGTTCTGCCTTTCGCGGGACCACGCTCATACTTCCGTCGGTCTCGAGCATGACGAGTGCAATCTCGGAGGGATCGCGATAGCCCGCGGCGCGGATCGCCGCTTCGACTTCATCCCGAGTAACGCGTTCCGCGCGCATCGCGTCTTCGATTAAATTCCCGCTTTTCAGGAGGGCACTGGGCTCGGCCTTGATCCAGCGACGAAATCGTCGCGATCTGATCGATGCCCATGTCACCACATATTGTGCCGCCGCGAGAAGCACGAAGGCAGTCACACCTTCGGCCAGCGCGACGTCCTTGGAGAGCAGGACGGTCGCGAGGGTGGACCCTAGCGCTACAGTAACGATCAAGTCGAAGGCGTTCATTTTTGAAAGCGTGCGCTTTCCTGTGGTCCGCAGCACGACCACCAGCAACACATATGCGCAGAGCCCCACGATCAGGGTGCGCCAGATCCCTTCGAAGCCAGAAAAAAACATGCCGCTAATGTTTCCCAATCAGGTGCAGAGCTGCCTTTCGCCGTCGAAAGCCATCCGGTGATCAAACAGCGGATGCCTTGCCGCGTTCCAAGTTCCCCCGCCTGCTCGCCAGGGGGGTCGCATGTATCGATGCAAAGAGTGGTGGCGATTGTCGGACCACAGCTCAATCAGAAACCGCCGCCGTTGGTGCAAAACCCGCTATCACGCCAATCGGCAACTTAACTCGGGAGAAGTTGGCAGCTACGGCGCTTGGACCTAAAGGCTGCGCCAATGCGTGCATTCCTCGTCCTGTTTCTCGCGCTGCTGCTCGCTGCCTGTTCGGGCGGGGCGGTCAAGGACGGGACGGTTGTGGTGGCGCCGGGCTCGACGCTGACGGGGGCAGCCAACAGCCTCGAGGACGCGGGGCTGATCGAGAGCGCCGACGGTTTCCTGCGCTACGCCAAGATTTTCGGCGGCGACGAGCCGATCAAGCCCGGCGAGTACAAGGTCGAGGCGGGGATGAGCGACGGCGCGCTCTTGAAGCTGCTGCAGTCGGGGCGGACGGTGCAGCGCTTCGTCATCGTCCCGCCGGGGATGCCATCGATCCTGGTGCATGAGCGGTTGATGGCCGCGCCTTTCCTGACCGGCGCAGTCGCGGTGCCCGAGGAGGGGACGATCCTGCCCGACAGCTACGCCTATACCCGGGGCGAAAGCCGCGCTGCGGTGGTCAAGCGCATGCAGGCGGCAATGAAGAAGACGCTTGCCGAAGCCTGGGCCAAGCGCAAGCCGACGAGCGTGGTGCGCAGCCCCCAGGAAGCGATCATCCTTGCGGGCATCGTCGAAAAGGAAACCAGCGTCGCGGCCGAGCGGCGCACGGTCGCGGGCGTCTATTCGAACCGGCTGCGCATTGGCATGAAGCTCGATGCCGATCCCACGATTATCTACCCGCTGACCAAGGGCAAGCCGCTCGGGCGGCGCATTCTCCGGTCGGAGCTTCAGGCGGTAAACGGCTATAATACCTATACCAAGGTCGGGCTGCCGATCGGGCCGATCACCAATCCCGGCAAGGCCTCGATCGAAGCGGTGCTCGACCCCGCGCCGACCCGCGCGCTCTATTTCGTCGCCGACGGCAAGGGCGGGCATATTTTCGCGGAAACTTACGCCCAGCACCAGGCCAATGTCGAAAAATGGTTCGCGATCCGGCGCGAACGCGGGGAGATGTAGGTCCTTGGCGACGCGCCTTCGCCAGGCTCAGTCGCTCCTCAGGATGAGCGTAAGAGCTTTCGCCAGGCTCAGTCGCTCCTCAGGATGAGCGTAAGGTTGGGAAACTATATTCGCTCACGGTGAGGAGAGGCTGAGCTTGTCGAAGCCTCGTCACGAACCACTAAGCCACAAACTCCTCCCCTAAAGCCTCGGCGACGGCTTGGTGCCTGATCTTGCCGCCCATCACGTTGAGGCCCATCGCCAGGTGCGGGTCGGCCTTCATTGCGGCTTCGGCGCCCATATTGGCGAGCTTGAGCGCGAAGGGCAGGGTGGCGTTGTTGAGTGCGAAGGCCGACGTTCGCGCCACGGCGCCGGGCATGTTGGCGACGCAGTAGTGGATGATGCCTTCTTCGGTGAAAACGGGGTCGTCATGCGTTGTTGGGCGGCTGGTTTCGAAGCAGCCACCCTGATCGATGGCGATATCGACGAGAACCGATCCACGCTTCATCGTCTTGAGCATGTCGCGGGTGACGAGCTTGGGCGCCGCCGCGCCAGGGACGAGGACCGCGCCGATGACGAGGTGCGCTTTGGAAACCGCCGCGGCGATCGCCGCCTTCGACGCATAAGCGGTCTTGATCTGGCTCGAAAAGAACATGTCGAGTTCGGCCAGGCGATCATTATTGATGTCGTAGATCGTCACGTCGGCGCGCATGCCGACCGCCATCTGTGCCGCGTTGACGCCCGAGACGCCGCCGCCGAGGATCGCGACCCGCGCGGGGGCGACGCCGGGGACGCCGCCGAGCAGCACACCGCGGCCGCCCTGTTCCTTTTCGAGATAATGCGCGCCGACCTGAACGCTCATCCGCCCCGCCACTTCCGACATCGGCTTGAGCAGCGGCAGCGATCCGTTCTTCGCGGTTACCGTTTCATAGGCGATGCAGGTCGCCCCGCTCGCCATCAGGCCCTTTGCCTGGTCGGGGTCCGGAGCGAGGTGAAGATAGGTGAAGAGAAGGTGATGCGGCCGCAGCATCGCAATCTCGCCCGGCTGCGGTTCCTTGACCTTCACGATCATCTCGGCCGCCTGGAAGACTTCGGAGGCGTTGGGCAAAATCTTCGCGCCGGCATCCATGTAATCGCGGTCGGAAAAGTCGATGCCGTTGCCCGCCAGCGCCTCGACGAAGACTTCGTGGCCTGCCGCGGTCAGCTCGGCGACCGAGGGCGGGGTGAGGCCGACGCGATATTCGTGATTCTTTATTTCCTTGGGAATGCCGATGCGCATGTCTCTCTCCATTGCATCGTCCCGGATTAGCGCGGTCATCCGCGATTGTCGCTAGTTGCGTGGCAATTTGCCCGGTGCTAGCGGGCCGCTGCTGGGGCGCTTCTTTGCCTCGCTGAACGAAAGGCAGGGCGCCCGCCCGATGTCTACCGAGTCCGCAGCGGCTGTTCCCCACATCGACGATGAAGAGCATGGACACCACGTAAAGGGGTCGATGGCCAAACTCGTCGCGGGTTCGATCGGTATCGTCTTCGGCGATATCGGAACGAGCCCTATCTACGCATTCCGCGAAACCTTCGCCTCGCATCACGATGTGCCGGGCATTCAGGTCGATCCCGTCCATATCCACGGCGTGCTGAGCCTCGTCTTCTGGTCGATGATGATGGTCGTCACGTTCAAATACGCGATGCTGATCATGCGCGCGGACAATAAGGGCGAGGGCGGAAGCCTTGCGCTGCTCGCGCTGCTCAATCTCGATTCGAAGGGCAAAAGCTGGAGCGTGCCGATCGTCATGCTCGGCATCTTCGCGACCGCCCTGTTTTATGGCGATTCGATGATCACGCCCGCGATGTCGGTGCTGTCGGCGACCGAAGGGCTGCAATATGTCGACAAGGGGTTCAAACCCTGGACGCTCGTGATCGCAGCGGGAATCTTGTTCGCACTATTCGCGATACAGTCGCGCGGCACCGCCCGAGTGGGCGCCTTCTTCGGGCCGATCATGCTGACCTATTTCAGCGTGCTGACGGTGCTGGGGCTGATCCACCTGACCAAGGATCCGTCGATCATCCTCGCGACGCTCAACCCGCTCAACGCCGTCAATTTCTTCGTGGTCGATGGCTTTCGCGCGTTCGTGGCGATGGGATCGGTCGTGCTCGCGGTGACGGGCGCGGAAGCGCTCTACGCCGATATGGGCCATTTCGGCCGCAAGCCGATCGTCACCGGCTGGCTGGGCTTCGTGCTTCCGGCGCTGATGATCAACTACATGGGGCAGGGGGCGATGGTCCTGTCGATGTCGCCCGCGGAGGCCGCGGCGACGATCAAGGACCC
>CBDUBW010000158.1:0-5839 GCA_965365485.1 uncultured Aquisediminimonas sp. | reverse complement strand
CCGCCGCCGCGCATGTCTCGCTGCGTGATCAGATCGCCTGTTTGATCGGCCTCTCCCCCGACCGGGTAATGCACTCTCGCTGCCGCCCCTGGTCGAGCGCTCGCTTTTCAGGAACGCGGCATGAATATCTGTTCGCGTGCGATGCTCCGATCGATGGGCGCGCGACGCACCGCCTCAAGGCGCATGAATTCGCGCTTGAGGGGGAGATCGTCGCCGATGCTTCGATGATGGTCGAGAGCAGCGGATACTACGTCGAAGCGCTGACGGTCGAAGCGCGATGACCGGCCTCATAATTCGGCCCCAATCGTGGTCCAGTGCGGCGCGATGATCAGCAAAGCCATTATCTTGAGCGCTGGCCAAGGCTCCCGCCTGCTGCCGCTCACCGCCGAACTTCCCAAATGCCTCATCGAGCTGAGCGGGAAGACGCTGATCGCGTGGCAGATCGACGCGCTGTTCGCCAATGGCGTGACCGATATTCATGTCGTCACCGGCTTCATGACCGACAAGGTTGAGGCCGAGCTGGCGCGGCTCGCGCGGCCGGGCCTGACGCTGACGACGGTGTTCAATCCCTTTTACAAGGTGGCGGACAACCTCGCTTCCTGCTGGATGGCGCGCGAGGCGATGCGGAGCCATTTCCTCATCCTCAACGGCGATACGCTCGTGTCCGAAGACATTGTCGCGACAGTGGTGCGCGGCGCGCCCTGGCCGATCGCGGTGACTGTCGACATCAAGCCCGCTTATGACAGCGATGACATGAAGGTGCAGCGCGAAGGCGAGCGGCTGGTCGCGATCGGGAAGACGCTTTCCGCCGAGCAGAGCAATGCCGAATCGATCGGCTTTCTTGCCTTTAGGGGCGAGGGCGCGGCGCTGTTTCGCGATACAGTCGCTGCCTTCATGAAAACGCCGGCGGGGATCGAGAATTGGTATTTGAAGATCGTCGATTCGATCGCGGGCACCGGCAAGGTCGGCACCGTTTCGATCGAGGGCCATGACTGGACCGAGGTCGACTTTCTCAACGATGTCGAAGCGGCCGAGACACTGACTGCGCGCTGGGCGGCGGCGTCAGCGGGGCCAGGCCGCCTTTATCGCATCGCGTAAGGCGTCGCGTTCGTCGGGTTCGAGTGCATGGGCCCCCGCGAGGTTGGGCGGGCCGGGCCAGCCTGAGTCTTCGACTGTTACGCCGCCGAGCGTTCGCGGCGTCTCGCTGCGCGGGATCACGTGCATGTGGACATGCGGATCGACCATCATCAACATGAGATAATTGATCCGCTCGTAGCGCATCGCTTCACCCAACGCTGTCTCGATATTGGCTGTAACCTTCCCCAGCTCGGCATAGGCCGCCGGATCGAGCGCGCCAAAGGCGGTGGCGTCGGACTTTGCCGCGAGGACCAGCGAACCGAGCGTCGGTTGCGCAGGACGCAGCAACACCACCCAATAATCATATTCGGCAATCAGTGTGTGGGGATGCCCGAATTTCAGGATCGTGGCGTTCACGCCGCGGCGATCAACCATGAGCGCAGTTGCGCACCCTGCGCACGCTGTAACTCGGCCTGGATCATCCGCACGAAATGGAAGGCGCACGAGAGCACCGTCCAGACCGCGACGCCGATCAGACCAAGATCGGGACGGCCGAAAAGCGTCGCCGCGAACAGTATGACCATGTTGGGGTTGCGCCGCGCGGTGATCAGCCGGAACTGCGAATCGATCTTTTCCCAGACATGGATGTGCATCATGCCGTTGCGGCGCATGAAAATGCCCTCGATAATACGCTGGACGACATAGCCGCCGATGATGGCCGCCATCGTCCACGCGAAGACATCGGGCGAAAGCGCCAGTCCCCAGGCCGAAAGCCCCATTCCCCACGCCACCCACCAAAAGGGCGGGTGGACGAGATCGATGCCGTGATCGAAGATATTGCCCCACCAGGATGAGGTGACGGTGCAGCGCGCGAGCTTTCCGTCGACAGTGTCGAGCACCATGAAACCCAGCCCCGCCGCCATGCCGAGCCAGAAGCTGCCCTGCGCGAACAAGATGGTCGCGACCACGCACAGTACGGCACCAATCGCCGTCACCTGGTTGGGCGTCATCCCGATCTTCGCGGCGGCACGAGTGAGCACCAACGCCCATTCGGGCCATAGATATTTGGTGAGGATGTCGGTGACGCCCTTATAGGCGCCGAAATAGCTTAGCCGCTCGATGCCGCGCACGCTTTGTTCGGTCAGCCGCGCGATGAACGGGGTTTCAAGCTTGCGCAGCGAATGGTTGTAGATTTGCGGGTTGAGACCGGCCTCGATGCGGCGGAAATCTGCGGGAATGTGACCAGCGGTCAGCTCGAACCCGCGATCGCCCCGCGCCAGATGCGCGAGCGCGGGCACGCCGCCGACGGTGACGACGGTGTCGGGGTTGGCGGTAACATGGACCAGCCACTGCGGATCGAACGCGAATTCAAGGTTGGCCCAAATTGCGGCGTCGGGCGCGATCTTTTCCGAAACCTTTTGCTTTTCGAACAGACGGCGGACGCGTTCGGCATTGTCCATGCCCCAAATCTTGACAGGATTGCGGCGCGCGAACTGCAGGCGCGGATCGCCGCCGCCGCGCACGCCTTCGCCGCCGAAGGACCAATCGGCAACCCGATCGCGCGCACTGTCATCGACACGGGCGAGCGTCTGCCCCGGCACCAAGGAGGCGGCTGCAGGCGAGGTCAGGATAGCGGGAAGCGTCATGGTGCGGTAACAGCCCAAGCAAATTCGAGATCAACATGGCGCTTAACCAGCCAATTCGGGCGAAAAGATGACGGATTTGTTGCGGCGATGGACCGCGATCGTGTTGGCGGGGCAGCGGCCGGGGATCGACAGCCTCGCCACACATTTCGGGATCGAAACCAAGGCGCTGATTCCTGTCGGCGGCATACCGATGCTGACGCGCGTGATCGCCGCGCTTGAGGCCAGTCCCTCGGTCGCCCGGATCGTGATATTGACGCAAAGGCCCCAGGCGCTTGCCGACGCAGCCGCGGCAGGCGGGCGCGCCGAGTTCGCGACGAGCAAGGCGGGCATTTCGGCCAGCATTGCCGCCATCGCGGGTAGCGACAAGGCACCCTATCCGATTTTCCTCACCACCGCGGATCATCCGTTGCTGACAGCAGAGGTGATCGAAAATTTCCTTTCCCGCTCTGGGGGAGACCTGGCGGTGGGGATGGTCGAGCGCGCGACGATGCTTGCCGCCTATCCCGACAACAGGCGCACCTGGCTCAAATTCCGCGACGGGCACTGGTCCGGCGCGAACCTGTTCGCGCTCAATGGCCCCAAGGTCCAGGCGGCGCTGGCGCTTTGGGCGCAAGCCGAGCAGGATCGCAAGAAGGCGTGGAAATTGTTTCTGCACTTCGGACCGTGGCTCGCATTGCGCGCGCTGACGCGGACGATCGGGCTTGGCGATGCATTGCGACAGGCGGGGCGGCGGCTGGGCCTCGACGCGCGGCTGGTCGCGCTCGATCAGGCCGAGGCCGCGATCGATGTCGATAAGCTGTCGGATCATGCCTTGGCCGAGGAGATTCTGGCGCGGCGCGCTTCAAACGAGGCGTAGTTTCCGCCCTGCCTTGCCCAGCGTCCGGCGATCCTCGACCGGTAGTGCGAAGCGGGCGGAGAGCCACAGCGTCACGACCAGCGTGAGCATGAGAAGCGGCCACATGGCGGCATCCGGGAACGATAGCGTCCCCCGCGCCGCGACCGCCGCCGCCAGCGCAATCCCCATCGCCACCACCGCAACCTTCGCGAAAGGAGGCGCATAGGGATGCACGCCGCGCGCCGAGAGTTGCAGCAGCGGAACGATAGTTGCAGTCAGCATCCCCGCGCCCATCGCAATGGCCATCGCCGTGAGCCCGCCATCGGGCATTGTTGCCAGGACGATTGCCCCGGCCACTGCGAGCCCGATCAGGCTACCAGCCAATTGGCTGCGATAGCTACGGGTCACTTGCAACACCGGTGTCGCGCTGCCGCCGATCGCCTCGAGCGTTCTCGCGCCGACGAGGATTGCGAGCGCCGGATAGGCGACCTGCGCGGCCTTGCCGAACAATGACAACAAAGCCGGCCCGGCCGCGATCATCGTCACGCCCAGCGGCAGCGCGATGGCCAGCGTCAGCCGCGTCGCAAAGCCGTAGATCGTCTTGACCTCGCCCGCCTCCCCTTTCGACGCCGCCGAAGCGAGCGGCGCCATCACATAGCCGAATGCGCCGCGCACGAGCTGGACGACACTCGCAAGCTTGCGCGCGATCGCGTAAAGCCCCGCTGCCACCGCGCCGCCGCCGCCGGGTATCCAGGCATTGAGCGCAATGGGCGGGCCATCGCCGAACAACCGCGCGACGATATTCGAAGGCAGCACCGATAGCCCTGCAAAGAGGGTCGGACGAACCATGCCGCGCGCGCCGAACAGCAGGCGGAGCTCGTAATGCCTGGCTAGGAGCCGAGTCGCGAGCAGCGCAGTCACAGCCAGTGACCCGAGATGGCCGATGAAGAGCGCCATCGTGCCGATCTTTCCCACAAACAGCGCGACGACCAAGATCAGCCGCAGCACCTGCTCCCAGAAGATCCGCAACCGGATCTCGGCCCCGAATACGCGTCGCGCGCGCAGCGCGGAGGTCGCGATCTCGATATAGGCCCAGAGCGGCAGCGCCCAGGCGAACAGCGCGATCGCGGGGATGAGCTTGGCTTCATCCGCCGCTGCTGCGTTGAACCAGTGCGCGATATCGGCGGCGAACAGGCTCGCGAACGCGGCGATGACCAGGCACGGCGTCACCCCGATGAACAAGGCCGCGCGCAAGGCCGCGACGCGCTCGGCCTCGTCCTTCGCCTGCGGGACGACGCGCTGCAGCGCCGAAGTCATGCCGAGATCGGCGACATTTTCGACAAGGTTCACCGCTGCCCACAGCACCGCGTAAAGTCCGTAGCCCGCCAGCCCGAAGAGCCAAACGTAGAGCGGTTGCGCGACGATATCGATGACGCCGCCGGCGCGGGCCAGCAGTGTCGTCCCCGCGCCCTTCGCCACATCTCGCGGGGTGATGGGCGAACGCCCAGGCGCGTTGTCCGGCGTCATCTCGCTTGTCGGTTGTCCCTGCCCCATGCGCTGCTATAGTGGCCAAAGGGGTCGATTCATAAGCAAAAACATCTGTTTGCGGTTGAGGCGTGCTCATGCGCGCCCTAGATGCCGTGGCGAAGTCTGAAGGATCGACAATGGCCGAATTCACCCTGCCCAAGAACAGCGTCATCAACAGGAAGACCGGCAAGACCTATAAGGCCGAGGGGGCGAGCAAACCGCGCACCTTCAAAATCTATCGCTACGATCCCGATAGCGGCGAAAATCCGCGCTACGATAGCTATGAGATCGACCTCGCCACCTGCGGGCCGATGGTTCTCGATGCGCTGATCAAGATCAAGTCGGAGATGGATTCGACGCTGACCTTCCGCCGCTCGTGCCGGGAGGGTATTTGCGGATCCTGCTCGATGAATATGGACGGGCGGAACGGCCTCGCCTGCACCACCGCGATCGAAGACATCAAGGGCGACATCACCATCACGCCGCTGCCGCACATGGATGTGATCAAGGACCTCGTGCCCGATTTCACGCATTTCTATGCGCAATACGCCAGCATCAAGCCGTGGCTGCAGACCGTCACCACCACGCCTTCGGGCAAAGAGCGGCTGCAAAGCCCCGAAGACCGGCTCAAGCTCGACGGGCTGTATGAATGCATCCTTTGTGCCTGCTGCTCGACCAGCTGCCCGAGCTATTGGTGGAATTCGGACAAGTTCCTGGGGCCTGCGATCCTGCTTCAGGCCTATCGCTGGCTCGC
>CBDUBW010000157.1:0-5850 GCA_965365485.1 uncultured Aquisediminimonas sp. | reverse complement strand
TCAAACATCGGCGGGAATTAGCAGATCGAGCCGGTTGACGCCATCGATGCGTGCATAATCGCGGATGACTGCCCAGGCGCGAACCAGCGCCAGCCCGGCACCGCCGCCGCGATCGGGGACGGTCTCGACCGGCAAGGCCTCACGCGGATCGAAATGGCCGCCGCAATCGCTGATCGCGATGCCGATCCCGCCGGGCTCGGCGCTGAGCGCGACGCCAATCTCGGTGCCGGGGCCGGGGCAGCCATGTTCGATCGCATTGAGCACCAGCTCCTCGACGACGATCGCGAGCTTGGCGTGGGTCGCAGGCGGAAAGCCCAGGCGTGCCACGAAATCATCGACCAGCGCCAGCGCGGCGGGGGCCGCTTGCGCGTCGGCCGGGAAGGCGGCCGACTTGATTAATTGCCCCTTATCGTCAAACATGCCCCCCGATCTTAACGCAACAAAGATTGACAAGGAATGCCCATGCGAACCCGAAGCCTGGCTGGGGCGCTGATGATCGCGGCGCTGGCCTCGCAAGCCCAGGCGCAGATCCGCTCACCCAATGATGTCGGTCGCGTCAAAATCGCGATGGGAGCGGCAAAGATCGAGCGCAACAAGAAGTTCATTCCCGCGACGGTGGGCATGGGAATTTGGCGCGGCGATTCGCTGGTGACCGGCCCCGGCGGGCGCATCGGTGTAACCTTCAACGACAATAGCCGCTTCGCTGCGGGGCCGAACGCTCGGGTGCAGGTCAACGATTTTCAATTCAACGACACCACCCATCAGGGCCGCTTCCTGACCCGCGTCGACAAGGGTTCGGTGGCGATCGTTTCGGGGAAGATCGCAAAGTCTGATCGCAACGCGATGCGCGTTCGCACGCCATCGGCGCTACTAGGCGTGCGCGGCACGCGGTTCGTCGTCGAAGTGAACTGACGATGCGCAAGGGGGGCGTCATCGTTGCGGTCGCACTGCTCGCTTCGGGCTGCGCGAGCACCAAGATAGGCATGTACGACGGCGAACGGAGCTGCACCGACGATGGCGGCGCAACGGTGCGTCAGTGCGACATCGGCGCAGTCGCGGTGCTTGATCCCGAAACCGAGGAGGATGTTGGCATGATCGACCGCTCCGACACCCGGAGCAAGGTCAACAAACGCGGGGCAAAGGTGCGCGATACCACGCGTGAGAACCTGAACGCGCGTTACTATGACGCAATCTCTTCGATGCCCGAGCCCGCCCAGGCTTTCACGCTCTACTTCAAGTTCGATTCGGACGATCTGGTTGAGGGGTCGGACGCGACGATCAACAGCATCTTCAAGGCGTATAAGACGAGACCCGCCGCGGAGATCCAGATTGTCGGCCACACCGATACGG
This sequence comes from uncultured Aquisediminimonas sp., assembly GCA_965365485.1. GTDB lineage: Bacteria > Pseudomonadota > Alphaproteobacteria > Sphingomonadales > Sphingomonadaceae > Aquisediminimonas. The sequence goes on along the minus strand of CBDUBW010000157.1, from coordinate 4,500 downwards.
CAGGCGATCCCGAGGGCAACAAAGGCAATGACGTGCTTTCCGCGCAACGCGCTCAAGTTGTCAAAACGATCCTCGAGCGGCGCGGGCTTCCCACCGATGCGGCGTCGGTGGTCGGCCGCGGCGAGCGTGAACCGATCGACGAGCCGCAGCGCGACAACTTCCCGTCGGCGAAGAACCGGCGGGTCGAGGTAGTTGTCAGATAGCCGATCGATTGTCGGGATTCTTGACACATCAACCCAATCGTTAATTTCGCTAAACCATCGAATGTGGCGTAAAACTGCGATTGGCACGGGCTGGCACGCGCGGTGCATTTCTATCCGCGTTCCCCCAGAGCGTTCAACGCTTAAGAGTGGCGGGCCGATTGCTTCCCCCTGGTCTCGCATCGGCCCGCCCTCACCCGGAACCTCCCAAGCCGACCAAACGGACCAAGCGCTTAACCGCGATTTCATTCCCGCCTGCCACAGCCGTGGCATGTCCGCTTTCCCACTTCACCTGAACCTCGCCCGATCGGCCTAACCGGTGCGAGGACTTTGGATTGCTTTGGCGCTGACGCTGATGGTGCGGATTGCGGCGGTATCGGTTTTCGACCAGCCGGTCGAAAGCGACGCGCTGTCCTATTTCACCATGGCCGAGCATCTGGCGAGCGGCCGTCCGATGCAGGATCAGTTTGGCCAGTTCGCCTTTTACAGCCCGGGCTATCCGCTCTTGCTTGGCTCGATATTCGCGGTCAGTTCCGCGACCTTGCTCACCGCGCTGACCCTAAACATCGTGCTGGCGCTCGTAAGTTGCTGGCTGGTTCACGTCATCGCGCTGAAGCTGTCGCGCAGTCCGCTGGCGGCGGGGCTCGCCGCCGTCGGCTACGCGCTGCTGATCCCGGCCGCGTTTGGCGCGACATTGGTTTACAAGGAGAACCTCGCCACGCCCCTGCTGCTTGCGTTCGTCCTATGCCTGTTGCGGTTCGCGGAGGTGCCGTCGTGGCAGCGCGCGTGGGCGACGGGGCTGAGCTACGGCGCGGGGTTGCTTGCCGGGGCCTCGTCGCTGCTCGTGGCTGGGGTTTTCGGCTGGGCTTTGTGGCGCGCGCGAGACAAATGGCTGAGCAGCTTGGCGGCGTTTGCGATCGGCGTGGCGCTCACGCTGGCACCATGGCTCGCGCATACCAGGACGGTGCTTGGCACGCCCGTGCTGACGACCAATAGCGGGTTCAACCTCTATCTTGGCAATAACCCGGCAGCGGACGGGCGCTTCGTCAGCATCGCCGATACCCCTGCCGCGCCCGATTGGGAGCGGATGCGCAAGACGCTGGGTGAAGTGGGCGCGTCGGCGGCACTGGGCGAGCGGGCGCGCGAATGGATCGTCGCAAACCCGCAACAGGCCGCAATGCTTGCCGTGAAGAAGCTCGGGCTGTTCTGGGCGCCCAACATCCCCGATGCCGCCGATGTCGCCGCGGACGCCAAGATCGCCGCGGCGCGCTGGTTCGACGTCGCGCAGCATTTGCTGATCCTGGCATTGGCTTTGCTGGCACTCGCTCGGTCCCGACGCGATTCCGGGGTTACAACCGTCGCGCTTGTCATCGCCGCATTCTGGGTGGTGCACGCGCTGACCTATATTTTCACGCGCTATCGTGACCCAGCGATGCCGCTGATGCTCGCGCTGGCGGCCATGCCCGTCGCCACGTGGATCGAAGCGCGAAGGTGGCCCGCGTGACGGCGCCGGTTCCACTGATCGTCGATCTCGACGGCACACTGACCCCGGCCGATGTCAGCCTCGAGAATTTCATCGCCTATACCCGCGCCGCGCCGCTCAACCTGTTTCGGCTGCTGATCTGGCTGGTGCGTGGTCGCGCCTTCGCCAAGGCGATGGTGGCACGGCGACTGCCGCTCGCCGCCGACGCCTTGCCGCTTCGGGAGGAGGTGCTCGCCCTCATCGCCGAGGCGCGGGCCCAAGGCCGCCCGGTGATCCTCGCCAGCGCAAGCCACCGTCGGCACCTGACACGTCTGGCGCAAGCCTGTGGACCCTTCGACCAAATTTGGGGCACAAGTGCGAAGATCAATCTCAAGGGCGCGACCAAGCTTTCCGCGATCCGTGCTCGGCTTGGGGACGGCGCTTTCGATTATATCGGAGACAGCCGCGCCGATACCGCAATCTGGGCGGCGTCGCGCAAGGGCTACAGCCTGAACCATATCGCGACCCCGGCGATAGAGCGCATTGGACCGGCGCGAACGCCGTTGTGGCGCGCGCTGCTGCAAACGCTGCGGCCGCACCAATGGGCGAAGAACGCGCTTGTGCTGGTGCCAGTGATGACGGCGGGGCTGGCGTTCGATGCTGCGGCGATCGGCAAGGCGCTGCTCGCCGCGCTGCTCTTCTCGCTGATTGCTTCCGGCATCTACCAGATCAACGACCTGCTCGATATCGAAGCGGATCGCGCCCACGCCAAGAAGCGTCACCGACCGATAGCCTCGGGGGCGCTCTCGATTCCTGCGGCGCTGCTGGCGAGCCTGATCCTGATCACCCTGCCCTTTGCGATTGCACTCTGGCAATTCGGCTGGCCGTTGGCGAGCGTGCTTGCCGTCTATCTGCTGCTGACCACCGCCTATTCATTCCGCCTCAAGGCGGTGATGACGCTCGACGTGATCGCTCTCGCTTGCCTCTACACCATCCGTATTCTCGCGGGCGCGGTGGCGATCGGAGTGACACTGAGCTTCTGGCTGCTGCTTTTCTCGATCTTCTTCTTCCTGAGCCTCGGCTACCTCAAGCGCTATACCGAGCTTGCCGCCGCGACCGAACCGGGCGTGCTCGTCAAGGGGCGCGGCTATCTCGACGCCGATCTCGATCTCGTCGGGCAATCAGGCGTCGCGGCGGGGATGGTGTCGATCCTCGTCATGGCGCTGTTCATCAACGATATCCGCGGCGAAGGCACCTATGCGCTGCCCGATCTGCTCTGGGCGCTGTGCCTGTTGCTGCTGTACTGGATCAATCGCGTCTGGATGATGGCGCGGCGCGGCGAGGTCGATGGCGATCCGGTGGCGTTCGCAGTCCGCGATCCGCGCAGCATCGCGATCGGGGCTGCGATGGCGGCGGTGATGGTCGCCGCACGCTACTGGCCGGCTTGACGCTCGCTGGGACCGCGTGGCAGCTGCGCGGGGGTGGCACGCCTCTGCATCCTCGGACCCGATGATCGTTTAGTCGATGTTGCGCGGGACGATGCCGCGGCATTCGAGGCGTTGTTTGGCGACGACGTGGCGATCCGGGGCTGGCGTGATGCGGGCGATCTGACCGGTTTCGCGCTGGTGATGCCGCTGCTTTCCTGGGGCATCACAGCGACCCCGCGCGATGGCTGGCCTTGCTCGACACGTGCGAACGAAGCGGCGTGCGCTTCGCCAACAGCATTCCGCTGATCCGCTGGAATAGCGACAAAGGCTATTTGCTCGCGCTGGCCAAGCGCGGCGTCAATGTGGTGCCGACGCGGCTGAGCGCGTCGCTCTCGAGGCGCGATCTCGACGCGGCGCGTGAGGAATTCGGTTGCGAGACGCTGATCGTCAAGCCGCCGCTTTCCGCCGGATCGGATCGCACCTACCGCCTCGCGACCGGCGATGCTCTGCCCGGCGATGTCGCGGGCACGGCGATGCTCATCCAGCCGCTGATGCCCGCGATCCAGAACGAGGGCGAATATTCGCTATTCTATTTCGACGGCGCATTCAGCCATGCGATCGTCAAGCGCCCGGCGGCCGGCGATTTCAGGGTGCAATCGCAGTTCGGCGGGCGCGAGGAAGCCGTATCGCCGGAGGACGGCGCGCTCGCCTGCGCCGCCGAGGCTCTGACAGCACTCGACGAAACGCCGTTTTATGCACGTGTCGATCTTGTGCGTGATGGCGACGGCTTCGCGTTGATGGAAGTCGAACTGATCGAACCTTCACTATTTCTCGACCATGCGCCCGATGGCGGCGCGGGGTTCGCGGCGGCTGTCCGGAAGCGAGCCGCCTAGCGCGCTTGCAACGCCCCGCCCTTCGCGCCACTATGCTGGGGAGAATATAAGCTGGAGAGTCTCATGCGAAAGTCCCTTGGCATCGTTACCTCGTTTGCGGCGCTTGCCCTCCTCGCATCGCCCGCGCTGACCGCATCGCCCGCCATCGACAAGAGCCTCGCCGCCGCAGTCGCCGCTCCCACGCGTTCGGCGGAAAATATCGCGCGCGACAAATACCGCAATCCGGCGCAGACGCTGGCCTTTTTCGGCGTCAAGCCGACCGACACGGTGGTCGAGCTATGGCCGGGCGGCGGCTGGTATACCGAAATTCTCGCGCCCTATCTCGCGCCCAAGGGCAAATTGATTGTTGCCGTGCCGGGCGGGCGTGGGGAGGAGAGCGTCGGCAAGCGGCTCGACGCAAATACCGCCGCCTATGGCAAAGTCGGCCGGGCGACCTTTCCGAGCACCGCCCCCGGCGCGACCTGGCCTACTGTAGCCCCCGGCACCGCCGACGCCGTGCTGACGTTCCGCAACGTCCA
>CBDUBW010000156.1:0-5882 GCA_965365485.1 uncultured Aquisediminimonas sp. | reverse complement strand
ATGCCCAAGGGCAAGCTTGCGCTTGTGCTCGGCTCGGAAGGCGAGGGGATGCGCGCCAATACGGAAAACCATTGCGACGATCTGGCGCGGCTGCCAATCAGCCCGAGGATCGAAAGTCTGAACGTATCGAATGCCGCCGCTATCGCGCTCTATGCCGCAGCGGTACGAAAAGGGGGAGTGTCATGAAGCCAGTCCGTGCGTTGATCGTGCTCGTCATGCCGCTGCTGCTCAGCGGTTGCTTCCTGATCCCCGGGTTGTTCACCTCGACGCTCGATCTGCGCAAGGACGGCGCCTTCACCTTCACCTACAAGGGCCAGATCGTCTTCGCCTCGCCTGACGATCTTGATGGGAAGTCGGCGCCGAAAGTCTGGTCGGACAAGATGGCGAAGTGCTTCACCAGCGGTCGAACTTACACCGATGAGTGGGCAGTCGAGAATGATGCTTCGGGCGTCGAGATGAAAGACGCCATGCCGACTGCGGACGGCGCAAGTGACGAGCAGCCGCGCAAATGCACGATGGCAGAGATCGCTTCACTCAAGAAGGAATTCGACGAGCAGCAGCGCCAAAATGCCGAGCGCAAGAAGAAGGAAGCGGCAGAAATGGCGCAGGTCTTCGGCCTGGGCCCGACCGACGACGAATCGAGCCGCAAGATCGCCGCGAATTTGATGAAGTATGAAGGCTGGAAGTCAGTCGTCTATCGCGGAAAGGGCGTCTACGATGTCGATTACCAGCTCAGCGGCCGCATCGGCCACGACTTCATCTTCCCGGTGTTTCCGCAGGGCGACATCCTGATCCCCTTCGTCACCGTGCGCGGGCGTGAGGCGGGGAGCGTGTTCGTTTCGGCACCAGCGTTGGCAGGCGGCGGCTTCAAGGGTCTCGCCGCGCGCGCCAAGATGCTCGGCGCGGTCGGCGGCGGCAAGGACATGCCGCAGACTTCGGTGGTGACCAAAGGGCGGTTTACCGTGACCACCGAGGGGACGATTTTGACCAACAACACGAGCGACGGGCCTGTCGCGGGGACGACGGGTCAGACGTTGGTGTGGGACATCGACAATAGCAGCGAGAAGATTCCCGAGGCGCTGATCAAGCTGCGGTAGGGCTGAAGTTCCTCCCCATCTTGATGGGGAGGTGGCGCGGACGAAGCCCGTGACGGAGGGGTCTCTGAAGCGGACGGACCCCTCCGTCACCGCTTCGCGATGCCACCTCCCCAACAAGTTGGGGAGGAATTAGAGCGGTCAATCCTCCTCGGCGATGGTCACTTTCAATCCATCCAGCTTATCACTGAACGGAATCTGGCACGAAAGCCGCGAGTTGGCGTCGCGAAACGAGGAGCTGTCGAGCAGGTCGTTTTCGTCCTCGCTCATCGCGGGAAGGTCGCTCGCCGAATCGGGATCGACATGGACGTGGCAGGTCGCGCACGAGCAGCAGCCGCCGCACAGGGCAAGCAGCTCATCGAAACCGGCGTCACGGATGATTTCCATCACGGAAAGGCCGGCCTGCCCCTCGATCGTGCGCTCTGTCCCGTCACGCGTAACGACAGTCAATTGTGCCATGCTTGATCCTTTGAAGCCCCAAGGGCTGGTCGCGGGCGTCGCTAGCCGCCAAAAAGAGCCGAATCAAGAAGGAGGGGCTCGCGTGGGTTTGAGCGCGAAACGGCTGAAGACCGATCTAGACGCACTGGTCGAGATCGAGCCGCGATTTGCGGACGCCATCGCCGCGGTCGGCTATCCTGAACCTCGAAGCCGCGCGCGCGGGTACGAGACGCTGCTGCGCACCATCGTCGGCCAGCAGGTCAGCTTCAAAGCCGCCGACGCGGTGTGGCGCAAGCTCGAAAATGCGCGCGGTGATCTGACCGATCCGCAGGCCATTCTCTCCGCCGATTTCGACGCGCTGCGTGCCTGCGGCTTGTCGCGCCAAAAGCAGGGCTATGCACGCAGTCTCGCGCAACTGATTGCCGACGGTGCGCTGCCGATCATGGAACTGCCCGAAGAAGACGAAGCGGCGATCGAGTTGCTTACCCAAGTCAAAGGGATCGGCCGCTGGTCGGCGGAAATCTATCTCCTTTTTGCCGAAGGAAGGCCCGACATCTGGCCAGCGGGAGACCTTGCGGTGCAGATCGATGTCGGGCGGATCATGGGACTCGAGGAACGCCCGAGCGAAAAGCAGGTGCGCGAGATCGCCGAACCGTGGCGGCCTTATCGCGGGGCGGCGGCGGTGTTCGCCTGGCACCATTATGCCACCCCGGGCATCTGATACGAATTGACGTTAACGTAAAGCGGGCCTAGCATCGCGTCACGATCTGGAGAGCGATCATGAACCTCGAATTCAGCCCCGAAGAGTTGGCCTTCCAGCAGGAAGTGCGAACCTTTATTGCCGAAAATTATCCGCAGCATCTGCGCGCCAAGCAGGATGAGGGCGACGAGCTAGACAAGGAGGATTTCCTTTCCTGGCACCGCGTGCTCGCCAAGAAGGGCTGGATCGCGCCCGCATGGCCGGTCGAATATGGCGGCGCGGGCTGGACGGCGACGCAGCGTTTCATCTGGTCGGAAGAGATCGCGCGTGCCGATTGCATCCGCATCATGCCGTTCGGCATCACCATGGTGGGCCCTGTCATCTATACCTTCGGTACACCCGAGCAGAAGGCCAGGTTCCTGCCGCGCATTCTATCCGGCGAAGATTGGTGGTGTCAGGGTTATTCGGAGCCGGGCTCTGGCTCGGACCTCGCGTCGCTCCGCACCATGGCGGTCCGTGACGGCGACGAATATATCGTCAATGGCCAGAAGACCTGGACGACGATGGCGCAGCACGCCGATTGGGGCTTCTTCCTCGTCCGCACCGATAAGGATGCGAAGCAGCAGGAAGGCATCAGCTTTCTCCTCATCGACATGAAGTCGCCGGGGATCACCGTGCGCCCGATCATCACGCTGGGCGGCGAGCATGAGGTCAACGAGGTTTGGCTCGAGGACGTCCGCGTGCCAGTCGAAAACCGGGTGTACGAAGAGAATAAGGGCTGGACCTGCGCCAAGTTCCTGCTCGCGCACGAACGCACCGGCATCGCCGCGGTGGCGGGCTCGAAGCGCGGGATCGAGCGGATCAAGACCATCGCCAAGACGGAGCTGGATGGCGACAAGCCTTTACTCTCCAACCCCTTCTTCCGCCGCAAGGTAAGCGAGCTCGAGGTCGATCTGACCGCGCTCGAATATACCGAGCTGCGGACGCTGGCGGGCGAGGCCGCAGGCAAAGGGCCGGGTGCCGAGTCGTCGCTTCTCAAGATCAAGGGATCGGAGATTCAACAGCGCATCACCGAACTGGCGCTGGAAGCGGTGGGCCATTACGGCGCGCCCTATTTCCGCGGCTTCGGCGAGGGCGATAACGAGCACCCTATCGGCCCGGATTACGCGCACCGCGCCGCGCCCACCTATTTCAACGTCCGCAAGACGACGATCTATGGCGGATCGAACGAGATCCAGCGCAACATCATCGCGAAGATGGTCTTGGGGCTTTAGAGCAACGATCCTTCGCGACGCCGTTTCGCCGAGCTCAACGGCTCCTCAGGATGAGCGGATTTACTTTTAGTTTTCGCTCATCCTGAGGAGGGACTGAGCATCGCGAAGGCCCGTCACGAAGGACGGCCGGAAGGATTTAGAAGAATGGATTTCACCTATACCGAGACGCAGGACATGGTCCGCGAGACGCTGTCGCGCTTCCTTGCCGACACTTACGATTTCGACAGTCGTCAGAAGATGATTGCGAGCGACGAGGGCCGCGATCCCGGGGTGTGGCGCGCGCTGGCGACCGAGCTCGGCATGCTCGGTGCGGCGTTCAGCGAAGATGCGGGCGGCCTTGGCGGAAGCCATCTCGAAAACATGATCGTGATGGAGGAGCTCGGCAAAGTCATCGCGGTCGAGCCGTATTTGCAGACCGTAGTGATCGGCGGCGGCGCATTGAAGGCGGCGGGCGGCGCGGTGGCCGATGCAGTCATCCCTCAGATCCTTTCGGGCGAAGCTATTATCGCCTTTGCTTACGCTGAACCGCAAGGTCGCTACGACCTCGCCAACATCCGCACCAGCGCGAAGGCTGACGGCGGTGGCTATGTGGTCAACGGTCACAAGTCGGTGGTCTATGGCGCGCCGTGGGCGACGCATCTCCTCGTCACCGCCCGCACCGGCGGCGGAACGCGCGAGCGTGCGGGCGTCGAGCTGTACCTGATCGACGCCAAGGGCGCTGGCATCGTCCGCCGCGATTATCCGACGGTCGACGGCTTCCGCGCTTCAGAAATCTATTTCGAGAACGCTGCCATTCCCGGAGACGCACTGATCCCCGGAGGGATCGAATTGATCGAGCAGATCGTCGATCAGGCAACGGTCGCAGTCTGTGCCGAAGCGCACGGCGTCGGGCGCAAGCTCTACGAAGGGACGCTTGAATATTCGAGGCAGCGCAAGCAGTTCGGCCAGCCGATCGGGCGCTTCCAGGTGCTCCAGCACCGCATGGTCGACATGTTCATGGAGGTCGAACAGATCCATTCGATGACGCTGATGGCGACGCTCAAGCTCGATCTGCCGGCGACCGAGCGCAAGGCGGCGGTCTCCGCTGCCAAGGCCAAGGTCGCGCGCGCTATCAATTTCACCGGGCAGAACGCGATCCAGACCCATGGCGGCATCGGCATCACGCAGGAGCTGGCGATCGGCCATTATTTCAAGCGCGGCACGATGATCGAAGGCCAGTTCGGCAGCGCCGATTTCCACATGGAGCGTTACGAGCGGCTGACGCTGGGGGAATGATCGCCTATCGCGAGCCGCGACCGGACGAGGCGACCGCCCTCGCTGCTCTGGCTCGCGAGACTTTCGACGAGGCATTCGGCCACCTCTACAACGCAGAAGACCTCGCGGCCTTTTATGCCGAGTGGAAGACGCCCGAAGCTTTCGCCCGCTGGATCGCCGATCCGCGCGTCCATCTGCAGGTAGCGTATGAGCGCGATGTGCCGATCGGCTACGCAATGGTCGGGCTCGATCAATCGCTCGATTACGATCCGGCACCGCGCCGGGCGGTAGAACTCAAGCAGCTTTATATCTTGTCAGGGCATCATGGCGGCGGCGTGGCGCACCGGTTGATGGATTGGATCGTCGAACGCGCGCGCGAGGCCGATGCCGACGAAATCGTTCTCAGCGTGTATTCGGACAATCCGCGCGGTCAGGCCTTCTATGCCAAGCATGGTTTTGCGAAGGTCGCCGACACGACATTCAAGGTGGGCGAGCAGATCGACAAGGAGTATCTCTTCGTCAAATCGCTTAGGTAGGAGGCCATGGCGAGGCTCGCACAAGGCAAGGCCAGCCGCACCGCGCGGGCGACGGCGGCGATGCGGCACCGTCATCACGCGGGCGGCATTCCCCCCTTGGTATTCGACGATGCTTTCGCCAAATATTTCCTCGATCTGCCGAGCCTGCTGATTGCGGCGCCGACGCCGGTTTCCGATTGGGCAATGGGCCGGACGATGGGGCCGGTTCGCGCTTTGGAAGGCGAGGTGCTGGCCCGGTCGCGCTATGTTGAAGAGGCGCTGACACCACGGCTGGAAGCGGGGCTCGACCAGGTCATCATCCTCGGCGCTGGCTTCGATACCACGGCGCTGCGCCACGCCGGCAGCGACTGCCGCTTCTTCGAAGTCGATCACCCCGCCACTCAGGCGGCGAAGCGCGCAATCCTGGCAAAGCATTCTGAGCTTAGACACAACACGATCTTCGTGCCCGTCGACTTCGCTAAAGATGATCTTGCCGAAGCGCTACTCGCGGCGGGGTGGGATCGCGACAGGCTGGGCTTCGTCTCATGGCTCGGCGTGACCATGTATCTCGAGCAGCAGGTGACGATGGCGACGCTCGCCAAGCTCC
>CBDUBW010000155.1:0-5921 GCA_965365485.1 uncultured Aquisediminimonas sp. | reverse complement strand
ATGCATCACGAACAACGTGCCGACCGGCGATGGCCCGGGCATGGCGCAGGGGATCGGTCAGGCGCGCGCGGTCGCGGACGCGATGACGCGGTTCGAACATGTGATTGAGAGCTCGAAAACGGGGATTCGCAAGCCGGATCCGCGTATCTACACGCTGATGTGCGATACGCTGGGCGTCCAGCCCGAAGCCTGCATCTATCTCGACGATCTGGGCATCAACTGCAAACCCGCTGCGACGCTCGGCATGCATGCGATCAAGGTGGTCAGCGAAGCTCAGGCGCTCGCGGACCTTGAAGCCGCAACCGGCGTTCGGCTGGGCGCTTGACCCTCGTAAGCGGCAACGCCACAACCGCAGCCATGTCGGATGCGGTCGCCACCCTCTCTTTCGAAGACGCTTTGAAGCGCCTTGAGACCATCGTCGCGCGCCTTGAATCGGGCGATGTCAGCCTCGACGATTCGATCAAGCTCTACAGCGAAGGCGATGCGCTACGCGCGCAATGCGAAGCACGCTTGAAGGACGCGCAGATGCGGATCGAGAAGATCAGCCTGGGCGCCGATGGCAAGCCGCAGGGCATTGCCCCATTCGACGGCAGTTGAACGTCGCCATGGCATCGGCAAGGGGGCTTTCGCTCGCGCTCGAACGCGTTGCGCGCGATATCGATCGCCAATTCGATCTGCTGCTGACCATCCCGGATGATCCCCGAGCACCATTATATGAGGCGATGCGCTACGCTGCGATCGGCGGCGGCAAGCGGCTGCGCCCGCTGCTCGTGCTTGCCACGTGTCGGCTGTTCAACGTCGACGAAGCCGCGGCGCTGCGCGTCGCGACCGCGATCGAGTGCATCCACGTCTATTCGCTCATTCATGACGATTTGCCCGCGATGGACAATGACGATCTCCGCCACGGGAAGCCAACGCTTCACAAGGCATTCGACGAAGCGACCGCGATCCTCGCGGGCGACGCGCTTCACGCGCTTGCTTTCGATCTGCTCGCCGATGAGGAAACGCATGCCGATCCCTTCGTCCGCGCGGAGCTGACGCTCGAACTGGCGCGGGCGGCCGGGCCCGACGGGATGGCGGGCGGCCAGATGATGGACATCGTCGCAGAGCACGAAACATTCGATCTCAATACGATCACACGGCTCCAGCAGATGAAAACCGGCGCGCTGATCGGTTTTTGCCTCGAAGCCGGCGCGATCATGGCGCGCATTCCGCCAGAAGGCCGAACCTCGCTGCGCGGCTATGCCCGCGACGTTGGCCTCGCTTTCCAGATAGCCGACGATCTGCTCGATGCCGAAGGCGATGCCGAGCTGGCGGGGAAAGCGCTTCGCAAGGATGCCGATCAGGGCAAGGCGACGTTCTTGTCATTGCTTGGGCCGGAGCGCGCTCGGATGCAGGCGCAGGCGCTCGTTGATCAGGCGATCGCGCACCTCAATCAATACGGCCCGGAAGCCGATCTGCTGCGCGAAATCGCCCGCTACACCATCGAAAGGGACCGCTGATGCCCCGCATAGGCGTTTATCCTGGAACGTTTGATCCGCCCACGCTCGGCCATATGGATATCATCAAGCGCGGCGCGAAGCTGGTCGATACGCTGATCGTAGGCGTGACCACAAACCCCAGTAAGACTGCGATGTTCTCGACCGAGGAACGACTGGCGATGGTCGAGCGAGAAGTGGAGGGCTGCGGCGGAGACATCAAGGTCGTCGGATTCGACGCGCTGCTGATGAAATTCGCCGAGGCACAGGGCGCCTCGGTGATCGTGCGCGGTCTGCGCGCAGTTGCCGACTTCGAATATGAATATCAGATGGCGGGGATGAACCAGCAGCTCAACGCCGAGATTGAGACAATCTTCCTCATGGCCGACGTCGCCCTTCAGCCGATCGCATCGCGGCTGGTCAAGGAGATCGCGATCTACGGCGGCGACATCTCCAAGTTCGTGACGCCCGCGGTGCGCGACGAGGTGGTCGTACGCGTTGATGCCATTGGGCGAAAGGGCAGCTAAGGGAGGGGGAAGATGCGGCGTGCAATCGGGCCGGTACTGGCAATCATGCTGACAGGGGCGGATGCCCCGGCAGCACTCCCCGAATGGATTGCCGGGGCTTGGTCGCAACGCTTCGACGATCGCTGGACCGAGGAGTATTGGACACCGGCGCGCGGCCACATCATGATCGGCGCCGGGCTATCGGGACGCGGCGAAAACGTCCGCAACTGGGAGCATATGCGGATCGAGCAAAGCTCTGACGGCAAGCTTACCTTCTACGGCAGTCCCAAGGCCGCCCCGCCGGTGGCGTTTGCAGCGACGTCTGTGACCGCCACCGAGATCGTGTTCACCAACGCAAGCCATGATTATCCACAGCGCGTCCGCTACCGGCGATCAGGCGAAGAGCTTCACGCCGAGGTGAGCATGGCCGACGGATCGCGCGCCGAGCGCTGGACCTATAGGCGGCTCGTCAACTGACGGGTCAGCCGGCGCTCTCTGCGAGAATGGTCAGACCGTTGTCATTGACCTCGGCAAAGCCGCCGGTGACATTGATCCGCTCGGGCGTCGCCCCCGCGCTTGCATAGATCTCGACCGCAGCGTCGCTGCGGATCGTGCTCATCACCGGCATATGTCCTTCGAGCACGCCGAAATCGCCCTCCCCGCCCGGGACGACGACCATATAGACTTCCTCGCTGCGGACGAGGCGTTCGGGCGTGACGAGTTCGAAATGCAGCGCCAATTACGCCTCCTGCGCCAGCTTCTCGCCCTTGGCGACCGCTTCCTCGATGCCGCCGACCATGTAGAAGGCGGCTTCGGGCAGGTGATCATATTCGCCATCGACAACCGCTTTGAACGAAGCGACAGTGTCTTCGATCTGCACGAACTTGCCCGGGATGTTGGTGAAGACCTCGGCGACGTGGAACGGCTGCGAGAGGAAGCGCTGGATCTTGCGCGCGCGCGCGACCGTCAGTTTATCTTCTTCCGACAATTCGTCCATGCCGAGAATGGCGATGATGTCCTGCAGCGACTTGTACTTCTGCAGCGTTTCCTGGACGCGGCGGGCGGTGTCGTAATGCTCCTGACCGACGACGGCAGGCGTCAACACGCGCGAGGTCGAATCGAGCGGATCGACCGCCGGATAGATGCCGAGCTCCGAGATCGCCCGAGACAGCGTCGTCGTCGCGTCCAAGTGCGCGAACGAAGTGGCGGGCGCGGGGTCGGTCAAATCGTCCGCCGGCACGTAGATCGCCTGCACCGAGGTGATCGAGCCCTTGTTGGTCGAGGTGATGCGTTCCTGCAGCGCGCCCATGTCGGTCGCGAGCGTCGGCTGATAGCCCACCGCCGAAGGGATACGCCCGAGCAGCGCCGACACTTCCGAACCCGCCTGGGTGAAACGGAAGATATTGTCGACGAAGAAGAGCACGTCCTGGCCTTCCTGATCGCGGAAATACTCGGCGATCGTGAGACCTGAGAGCGCGACGCGGGCGCGGGCGCCCGGAGGCTCGTTCATCTGCCCGAAGACGAGCGCGACCTTCGATCCCTCGGGCGTGGCGTTGCCCTCGGCATCCTTGGCGATGACGCCCGCGTCGAGGAATTCGTGATAGAGATCGTTGCCCTCACGCGTACGCTCGCCGACGCCCGCGAAGACGCTGACGCCGCCATGGCCCTTGGCGATGTTGTTGATCAGTTCCTGAATGAGCACGGTCTTGCCGACGCCCGCGCCGCCGAACAGCCCGATCTTGCCGCCGCGCGCATAGGGCGCGAGCAAATCGATGACCTTGATGCCGGTGACGAGGATCGCGCTCTCGGTCGACTGGTCGACGAACAGCGGCGCATCGGCGTGGATCGGCGCGGTGATTTCGGAATTGACCGGGCCCCGCTCGTCGATCGGCTCACCGATGACGTTCAAGATGCGCCCGAGAGTCATCGGGCCAACGGGAACGCGGATCTGCGATCCGGTGTCTGTCACCGTTTGGCCGCGGGTCAGACCCTCGGTCGCATCCATTGCGATGGTGCGAACGGTGTTCTCGCCGAGATGCTGCGCGACCTCGAGGACGAGGCGGTTGCCGTTATTGTCGGTTTCGAGCGCCGAAAGAATTGCGGGCAGATTGCCTTCGTCGAATGCGACGTCGACGACCGCACCGATCACCTGACTGACGCGACCAACATTGTTTGTGCCAGTCGGCGCAATCGCCGTCACGTCTTTCGCGATGCGCGGCTTGCGGGCGGGCTTCTCTGCTACGGGGGCTGCGGATGCCATGTCTTCGTTCCTTGCTTTCGTACCTGTCGCGCCAGACTATCGCTGGCATTCCTGTTTTGCTCGGTCCCACCGACCACCAGAGTCGAGGCACCTATCGATATTCAACCATTCGCTGTTCCAAAACCAGACCAGCGCGATCCCAATCAGTGCGAGGCTGGCAGTCCAACCCCAACGCTTCACTAAAGCGCCTCCGCCCCCGAAATAATTTCTACCAACTCGGTCGTGATCGCGGCCTGGCGGGTGCGGTTATACTGCACCGTAAGCTTGTTGATCATCTCACCAGCGTTGCGGGTGGCGTTGTCCATCGCGGTCATCTTGCTGCCCTGCTCGCTCGCGGCGTTCTCGCGCATCGCGCGGAGAAGCTGGACGGCGACGTTGCGCGGCAGCAGGTCGGCGAGGATTTCCTCCTCGTCGGGTTCATATTCGACCGCCGCCGAAGCGCCGGTGGTGGCCGCGCCGGCATTGCTCACCGCGACGGGCATGATCTGGATCGCGGTCGGCTCCTGCGTCAGGACGCTGACGAATTTGTTGAAGATCAGATGCGCGACGTCGAATTCACCCGCCTCGAAGCGCGCGGTCAGATCGGCCGCATAGCCCTGAACATCGACAAACCCCAGCTTGCCGAGATCACCCGGCTCGATGCGGTTGACGATGTCGCTGCGGTAAGTCCGTGAGAGCTGGTCGTTGCCCTTGCGGCCGATGGTGTAGAACTTCACCGTCTTGCCCGCGGCGCGAAGCTCTTCAGCCTTGCGGCGCGCGAGGCGGACGATGTTGGTGTTGAACGCGCCCGCCAGCCCCTTGTCCGAGGTCGCGACGACGAGCAGATGGACGTCGTCCTTGCCGCTGCCACCAAGCAGCTTGGGCGTCTGTGCGCTTGCCGTCACCTTCGACGCGATCGACGAGACCACCGTCTCCAGCCGCTCGGCATAGGGCCGCGAGGCCTCCGCCGCATCCTGCGCGCGACGCAGCTTGGCGGCGGCGACCATCTTCATCGCCTTGGTGATCTTCTGGGTCGATTTGACCGAGTTGATCCGCAGTTTGAGGGCTTTCAGCGAGGCCATCTTGTTTTCCTGACCGTCACCCCAGCGAAAGCAGGGGTTTCTACGGCGTTACACTCCCGACCAGGCCCCAGCCTTCGCTGGGACGACGTCAATTCTTATGCAAAATTCTTACCGAACGAGTCGAGCGCTTCGGTCAGCGCCTTCCTGCTTTCGTCCGAAAAGTCGCGGCTCTCGCGAATGCCCTTCAAGATGTCGGCGTGATTGGCGCGCAGGTCGGCGAGCATCGCCTCTTCGTAACGCGTCACGTCGGCGGCGGGGATGTTGTCGAGATAGCCATTGGTCCCCGCGAAGATCGAGGCGGTCTGCTCCTCGAACGGCATCGGGCTGAACTGCTTCTGCTTCAGCAGTTCGGTCAACCGCGCACCGCGATTGAGGAGCTTTTGCGTCGAAGCGTCGAGGTCCGAGCCGAACTGCGCGAACGCCGCCATTTCGCGATACTGAGCGAGCTCGAGCTTGATCGAACCCGACACCTTTTTCATCGCCTTGGTCTGCGCCGCCGAGCCCACGCGCGACACTGACAGGCCGACGTTGATGGCGGGACGAATGCCTTGATAAAACAGGTCGGTTTCGAGGAAGATCTGTCCGTCGGTGATCGAAATGACGTTGGTGGGGATGT
>CBDUBW010000154.1:0-5939 GCA_965365485.1 uncultured Aquisediminimonas sp. | reverse complement strand
CATCGACATTCTCATCAACAACGCAGGCGTCTCATGCTTTGCACCGCTCGACGCAGGGGACGAATATGACACAGTCTGGGATCGCGCGATTGCCGTGATGCTGACTGCGCACCAGCGCATGGTCCGCGCCTGCCTGCCGTATCTGCGCAAGAGCGACGCACCGCGCATCGTCAACATCGCCTCGACAGAGGGACTTGGCGCGACGCCAGGGGACACGCCCTATGTCGCGGCGAAATCGGGCGTCGTCGGGCTGACACGCGGCCTCGCGGTCGATCTCGGCAAGGAAGGCATCACCGTCAATTGCATCTGCCCCGGACCCGTAAGCACCGCGATGACAGCGCGGGTGCCCGACGAGGACAAGGCGCTTTACGCTAAACGACGCACGGCGCTTCGCCGCTACGGCCTGCCCGAGGAAGTGGCGCACATGACGCTGAGCCTCTGCCTTCCTGCGGCAAGCTTCGTTACCGGCGCGATCATTCCCGTCGATGGCGGGTTGATGGCCAGGAACGCCTGAGACGCGGGCCGACGCGGGAGTAAATCCCGCGCCGTCGGTCCTCGCCGGCTGGCGAGGCCGGCCGGCCTGCGGCGAGTCCTGAACGAGCGCGCGCTAGTTCAGGCCGCCTTGGCCCCACCCGCAGCTCTTGCCCTTGTTCTGGCCCTGCAGCCACGTCATCAACGGCTTGAAATAGGCGATCATCGCGGTGCCATCGATTTCGCGCTTGCCGGTGAAGGCTTGGAGCGCATCGGGCCAAGGCTTGCTCGCACCCATCGCCAGCATCGCGTCGAGGCGCTTGCCGACTTCCTTGTTGCCGTAGAACGAGCAGCGGTGGAGCGGGCCCTTCCACTTGGCGATGTCGCACGCCGCCTTGTAGAACTGGAACTGCAATAGCCGCGCGAGGAAGTAGCGGGTATAGGGTGTATTGCCGGGAATGTGATATTTCGCGCCCGGATCGAAATTGCTTTCCGAACGCGGCACCGGTGGGATGATGCCCTGATATTGCAGACGCAAATCGGTCCACGCCTTGTTGTAATTGGCGGTCGGAGTCTTGCCCGCAAACACATCCCAGCGCCATTTATCGACGAGCAATCCGAATGGCAGGAACGCGACCTTGTCCATCGCCTGGCGCAGTAGCAGCCCGGTATCCTTGTCGGTGCCGGGCACCTTCGAGGCATCGAGCAGACCGATCTGGACGAGATAATCGGGCGTGATGGAAAGCGCGACGGCATCACCGATCGCTTCGTGGAAGCCATCGTTGGCGCCGTTGAGATAGAGATATGGCTGCTTGTTGTAGGCACGCTGATAATAATTGTGCCCAAGCTCGTGATGGATCGTCACGAAATCGTCGGCATTGACCTTGGTGCACATCTTGATGCGGAGGTCGTCGACATTGTCGAGATTCCAGGCGCTGGCGTGGCAGACGACCTCGCGGTCGCGCGGCTTGGTGATTTGCGAGCGTTCGTAAAAGGTCTTGGGCAGCGGTGCGAAGCCCAATGACGAGAAGAAGCCCTCGCCAATCTTGACCATGTCGAGTTCGGACTTGTTCTGCGTCTTCAACAATTCGCCGATATCATAGCCGATCTCGCCTGCGCCCGGCGGGGCAACGATGTCGTAAATGCCGCCCCATTCCTGAGCCCACATGTTACCCAGCAGATCGGCGCGGATCGGCCCGGTCTTTGGCTGAACGGCGTCGCCATATTTCTCGTTGAGCTTGGTGCGGGTGTAGCAGTGGAGCTGATCGTAGAGCGGCTTGACCTGCGTCCAGAGCTTGTCGGTCAGCTTGGCGAAATCGTCCGCAGGCATATCGTATTGAGACCGCCACATCGCGCCGACATCGGCATAGCCGAGGTCCTTGGCGCCCTGATTGGCGATCTCGACGAGCTTGGCATAATCGTCGCGCATCGGCGATCCAACATTGTCGTGCCAGCTCGCCCACATCTCGGACAGCTCGGTCGGGTTCCGATTGGTGCCCATCGCCGCTTCGATGTCGGAGCCATTGATGGGCTGGCCGTTCAGCGTGCCCTTGCCCTTGCCATAGGTCGAATTGAGCCGCGTCGCGATCGTGTTGAGCTCGGCGGCCGCTTCCTTGGTCGCGGGCGCGGGGAGGACGATGCCGCCGCGCAAAATGTCGAGCTTGCGCTTGGTGTCCGCCGATAGGCCGGGAAGCGCCTGATACTTCGCCGCTTCGCTTGCATAGCGAACCGACATTTCGGTGCCGTCGGCCCCGACCTTGGCGGCAACCGCATCGCTATCTTCATTGATGTAGGTGTTGTTGATCCACTGCACGCGGGCGTTGTAAATCGAGAATTCGCCCAGTTCCTTTTCCGCTTTGGCGACGAAGGCGTCGGCATCGGCAGCGGTTTGAGCGTAAGCGGGGGCGGCCAGCGCGATTGCGAGCGCGGTGGCGGTAAGTTTGAGTTTCATGCAGATACGACCTCTCGCGAATATTTGATGCGAGAAGCTTGGCGGCGCTGCACGCGACGGTCAAGGCGCTGGCGGCGCTACTTTTTCAACAGATCGTGAACCGCCACCGTCATGGCCTCGACCGCGGTAGCGACCACTTTCTCCGCGTCGGGCGCCCATTGCGGGGAGTGCAGTCCGGGCAGCTTGGAGGCGTCGCCCTTGGCCGCGTCCCACTGCGCTTGCGGCGTGCCTCCGACCCAGAAGATTATGCTTTCAATCGAAGGATCGCCGCGGCTGTAATCCCCGAAATCCTCTGCCGCCATCGAGGGCGGAACCGGGCCGACACGGCCTTCCGGAAAATGCGCTTTCCACAACGCCGCCATTCGCGCGGTCATTGCGGGCGTGTTGAAGGTGGCGTCCGCCGATTCACCGTCCGATTTCACTTCGGGCATGAGATTTTCAGGCAGCCCCGCCGCGATCGCTTCGCCGCGCGCTATGCGGGCGATGCCGTCGAGCAGCGCTTTGCGCACTTCGGGCTTGTAGCTGCGCACCGTCAGGCCGAGCTTGACCTCGTCCGAGATGATGTTGCGCTTGGTGCCGCCTTGGAAGACGCCGACCGTGACCACCCCTGCATCGAGCGGATTGATCTCACGCGAGACAATTCCCTGAAGCGCGACTACGATCTTGCTCGCGAGCAATACCGGATCGCGGCCGAGATGCGGCGCCGCGCCGTGCGTGCCGACGCCCTTCACCGTGATGTCGACGCCATCGACATTGGCGAGCGCGAAGCCGTCGGTATAGCCGATCGTTCCCGCCGGCATCGGCCCGTCATGGAAGGCGATGGCGTAATCGGGCTTGGGAAAGCGCGTGTAGAGCCCGTCCTTGAGCATCGCCGGCGCGCCCTTGACGCGCTCTTCGGCAGGCTGGCCGATCATGACGACGGTGCCCGACCATTTGTCCTTGCTCGCGGCGAGACGGCGGGCGGTACCGATCCAGCCGGTCATGTGCGTATCGTGCCCGCAGGCGTGCATCACGCCGGGCTTTTTGGAAGCGTAGGGCAGCCCGGTCTTCTCGGTCAGAGGCAGCGCGTCCATATCGGCGCGGATCAGTACGGTCTTGCCCGGCCCGTTCTTCATCACAGCGACGACGCCATGCCCGCCGACGCCAGTGGTGACGGTGAAGCCTGCTTTCTTCGCCTCCGCCGCCATCACGCCGGCGCTGCGGGCTTCCTCGAAGCTGACTTCAGGGTTGGCGTGAAGATCGCGGTAGATCGTCATCAATGATGGCAGATCGGCAGCAATCTCCTGGCCCAAATCCTGCGCTTGAACTGGTGCCGACGCGACAAGCGCCGCAATGACAAAGAACCTCATGCGCTGGCGAGCGTGATGCAAGGCGGCGCATTGCGCGGGGTCTTGCGCGGCTTTTCACGCTTTTGTCGTTCGCTGGCCTGGGGCGCCTCATATGCCATCAACATAAGCGACGGCCGGCAATCGACCCAGCGCGCCACAGCCGGCACCGTCGTACTTGCAAGCGCAACGATTATCAGCGCAGACATCGCCGACCCTCCCTCATCCCGTTGAACTCTAACGCAAATTTGCGGCACTTCCAAGCTTTTCGGACGGCACGGCAAGCCCCGCTCGCGCCAGCGAGTCGAGCAGCATCCGTTCCGCCAGATCGCGCGAGCGCGTTCGCGGCAGGCCGAGCGATTTGGCCATCGGCTCACCCATCAGCGCATCGCCCAGCGCCATCAGCACGAGCAGCAACGTATCCTCATGTAGATTGCGATCCTCATGGCCATCGACCGCGAGGCGATCGACCAGGCGGTGAATGGTCTCGACGATCGGTTCGAGCATGGCTTCGTTGCCTGACAAAATCATCCAGCTGGTCAGCGCGCCGGCGCCGCCGCGATCGAAGGCATCGAAAGCGAGGTCGACGATCTCGCGCGGGCTGCCCTGCCCGCTGCGGGTCCGCACCACCGCTTCTGCGATCTCGGCGCAGATCTGCTCGGTCAGCATCGTCGCCAGCGCGACCTGAAGCCCCGCCGCCGATCCGAAATGGTGGAGCAGATTGGCGTGCGTTCGCCCTATCCGCCCCGCGACGGCCTTCAATGTCACCGCTTGCGGGCCTGCCTCGATCAGCAGGTCGCGCGCCGCTTCCAGTGCCGCGCCGCGACTTTCTTCGGGCGAAAGGCGTCTGCGCGCTATTGACATAGATGTTAGTAATCCTTACTGACACTTGTGTAAGGAGATTCGCGCAATGACCGCAGCCATCGCCAAGACCCCTGCCGATTTGACCATCACCCCGCGCGACCGCCGTTTCGGCCGGGGATCGGTGCAGAAGCGTTGGTGGCTTGGCGGCGATCCGATTGCAACCGCCTTCTACAACGCGCTGTCGATCACTTTTCCGCGAGGCGAAGCGTTCTTCGTTGAGAGCGTCAAGGCACACCGCGATGGCGTCGATCCCAAGCTCGAGCGCGAGATCAAGGCCTTCGTCACGCAGGAGGTGATGCACAGCCGCGAACATGTCAGCTTCAACAAGCGTGTCAGCGATGCAGGCTATGACATCAGCAGCCTCGAGCGAAAAGTGGTCGAAAGCCTCGAGCTGACCAAGAACCGGCCGCAGATCCTCAATCTCTGCGTCACCATGGCGCTCGAACATTATACCGGCATCATGGCGCAGCAATTCCTCGCCAATGGCAAGCATTTCGACGGCGCCGATGCCGAGAGCCGCGAATTGTGGCGCTGGCATGCGGTCGAGGAGATCGAGCATAAGGGCGTCGCCTACGACACCTGGCTGCACGCGACCAAGGACTGGACGCGTTGGAAGCGCTGGAAGGTCAAGGCGATTATGATGCTGCTCGTCTCCAAGAACTTCTGGATCAATCGCTACAAGGGCACGATCGAGCTGCTGCGGCAGGACGGGATTACTGGCGCCAAGGCGCACGCGCGGCTGCTCTGGTTCATGTTCGGGACGCCCGGCATCGTCCGCAAGCTGGCGCTGCCCTGGGCGAGCTATTTTCTCCCCGGCTTTCACCCCTGGAACCATGACGACCGCGCGCTGATCGGCCTGTTCGACAGCGAATATGAAGCGGCACGGCTTCCGCTCGCGCAGGCGGCTTGATAGCGGGGGGCGTGACGCCCCCTACCCTCACCACCGACCGCCTCATCATCCGCCCGCTCGCGCTGGGTGATTTCGAAGCTTATGCCGCGGCCTGGGCCGATCCCGATCTTACCCGCTTCATCGGCGGCGAGCCGCGTGATCGCACGACGAGCTGGAGCAAGTTCCTGATGGGCGCGGGGCTGTGGCCGGTCCTCGGTTACGGCTATTGGACGTTCGAAGAGCGCGCGACCGGCGCGTTCGTCGGCAATGGCGGCCTTTCCCAGTTCGAACGCGGCGTGTCCGAACTTGTCGGCCATGTCGAGGCAGGCTGGGCCTTCATCCCCGCCGCTTGGGGCAAGGGCTACGCCACCGAGGCGATGCGCGCGGTGCTGGATTGGGCCGACGCGCAAGGCATCGCGGAAACCCGTGCGATCATCGA
>CBDUBW010000153.1:0-5953 GCA_965365485.1 uncultured Aquisediminimonas sp. | reverse complement strand
CATGATCGTCGATGTTGGGACGCATCTTGATCTCCTTGATCTCCTGCGTCTTCTGCGTCTTGCGGGCGATATTCGCCTTTTTCTGCGCCTCGTACTTATACTTGCCGATATCGAGGAATTTGGCGACGGGCGGATCGGCGTTGGGGGAGACTTCGACGAGATCGAGCCCCTGCTCGGCCGCCTGCTCCATCGCTTCGCGTGTGTACATCACGCCCAGATTTTCGCCGTCTGCGTCGATCACCCGCACCTTGGGCGATTGGATGAACTCGTTATAGCGCGGGCCGGTGAAAGCGGGCGGCTGCTGGCCCATCGCGCGGCGGGGGGAAAGAGGGGGTATAACGCAGTCTCCAAATGGTGAAATGGTGTTTGGCGGCGGCGCATAGCCGGGAAGCGCGCGTATCGCCACCCGCTAAATAGGAAGCCGATGCGCTTTTCGCCACGGGTGTGGCTTTGTGGTGGCAGGGTCCCTCACCGCGTGGACGCCGCCAGTTCCATTTCCACCACGGAACCCAGGTCCCTGAACGCTTGCAAGTCGCTCTCGCTCAGATCGCGAGGCTTCGAGTCTATCAGGCACAATGTCCCGACGGGTTCGTTTCCGGCGAGGAGAGGCAATCCGGCATAGAAGCGGATGCGCGGATCTCCAAGGACAAGCGGGTTGGCGGCGAAGCGCCTGTCGGCAAGCGCATCGGGGATCACCATCGGCTTGCGCTCGAGAATCGCATGCGCGCAGAACGACATGTGGCGCGGCGTCTCGTCGACATCGAGACCTTCCTTGGCCTTGAACCATTGCCGGTTCGAATCGACCAGCGTGATCAGGCTCGTCGGCACGTTGAACATGCGCGCAGCGATCCGCGTCAGCCGGTCGAACCGCTCTTCGCGCGGTGTGTCGAGAATCTGAAGCGCGCGCAGTGCGGCCAGCCGTCGCGCTTCGCCTTCGGGAATGGCCGCGGGCATGTGCGCGAACTTTTCGCGCATCATCCAGGTCCGTATCCGCGACCTCAAATATTCCGGGGTCCACGACGCTTCGATCCGATCGACCGTGTCCGACGCAGCGGCGCCATGGTCTCCACCGATGACGATGGTCGGTATCGCGCTTTCGGCGATCGCCGCGATCGCTTCGGCCGACAGGGCGCCATCGGCGATGATCAGCAACGGCGGCTCTTGCGCAATGGCCGCCACGGCGTCCGACGCTCCGGCAGCGATAATCGTCTTGAGCTGCTCCTCCTGCGCGACTTTCGTCACCCGATCCAGCAGGCCCGCATCCTTCGAAACGATCAGCAGGCCGTCGCTCACGGCTTCGGTGTCTGCCGCAGTGCTGATGCTCGGCGCTGCCGGTGCTTTCGAGGCGCCGGTCAGTGTCAACGTCAACCCCTCGCTGGCGGCTATGACGTCTAGATCGCTGCCGGCGGCGAGCGATCGCGCCGCGCTGAGCAGTTCGTCGACCTGATCGTCGCTGCGCATCGGATCGTGGTGCGTCAGCGCGAGCGTGCGCACGCCTGCCCTCGCGCAGACGTTTACGGCGTAATGGACGGTGCTGTGGCCCCAGCCCGCCTTTGCCGCATATTCCTCCGCCGTATATTGCGCGTCATGGATGACCAGATCGGCGTCGCGCAGAAATTCTGAATGAAGCAGATCCTGGCCGGCGAGCCCGTCCGATGACGTGGCAGCCGCGCCCGAATGCGGTTCGTGATCGCAGGCATAGACAAGCACTGCCCCGTCTGCTTCGATCCGGTAGCCGATCGTCAGCGCCGGGTGATTGAGGAAGCGCGTGACGATGCGCACGCCGCCGATCCGGAACTCGCCCTCGCTGAGATTATGGTAGCGCAGCGAGGCCCCGAACGCCTCGGCGGTGATCGGGAAGTAGGTATATTCCATCTGGCCGGCGAGCGTGGTGCGCAGCGTCTCACCGAATCCCTGAGGCGCGTAGATATCCCACTCATTGCCGGGCACGAAAAAGGGAGCGAAGAAGGGGATGCCCTGGATGTGGTCCCAATGGGTGTGACTGATCAGAAGCGAGCCCCGGATCGGGCCCGTTGAATTTCTCAGCAGGCATTGCCCAAGATCATGTGCCCCGGTGCCGCAATCGAGGATGATGAGCGTGCCGTCCGCCGCGCGCACTTCGACGCAAGAGGTGTTGCCGCCGTAACGGATCGTGCTCGGCCCAGGCTTCGCAATCGACCCCCGCGTCCCCCAAAATCGAACCTGCATCTCGCTCTCCGCTGCTGCACCGCTGCGTAAACACGAAATCGATAGCGCAACCGGAGTGAAAGCGCACTTGCTACCTGCAAGGAGCGAGCGTGCGCATCGCTACAGGGGGTGACAGCATCGACTGTCGGGAAGAGGTGATGCGGAAAGGCTCGACGCCGGTTGCTCGCGCTATTTCGGAACGGTCGCGCCCGGTCGGGGTTCACGGTAGATGGTGCCTGCCAAGATTCCCCCCATCCTCGAACCGTTCGATCTGATCACCGCAAAGGCGGTCAGCTGGATCAACGGCTTCTTCCTGCAGATCCCGAACCTGATCGCTGCCGCGGTCTTTCTCTTCCTCGCCTATCTTGTCGGCAAGGGGCTGGTCTCGCTCATTCGGACGCTCGCGGGGCGGCGCGACCGCGGCGATCTCGGCGCGCTGCTGGGGTCGATCGCTTTCGGTGCGCTGATGGTCATGGCGGTAATGATCGCCGCCGCCATCGTTTTTCCTTCGGTCAAGCCCGCGAGCATTCTCGGCGCGCTCGGAATCGGCTCGGTCGCGATCGGCTTCGCCTTCAAGGACATTTTGCAGAACCTCTTCGCCGGGCTGCTGCTGCTGATCCATCGCCCCTACCGCCGCGGCGATCAGATCGTCGTCAACGATTTCGAAGGCACGGTCGAACATATCGAAAGCCGCGCGACGCTCATAAAAACCTATGACGGCCGCCGCGTCGTCATTCCCAATTTCGATCTCTACACCGCGCCCGTTATCGTCAACACCGCCTTTCCCACCCGCCGCGACGAGATTGTCATCGGCGTCGGCTATGGAGACGGGCCGCGACGCGCCGCCGAGATTTTCCTCGCCACGGTGCGAAAGGTGGAAGGCGTGCTCGAAGATCCGGCGCCCGACGTGCTGCCATGGGAGCTTGCCGATAACGACGTGCGGTTGAAAGTACGATGGTGGACCAACTCCCTCCGCCGCGACATCGTCGCTGTGCGCTCGCGCGTCGTCCAGGCGGTGTTCGAAGCCTGCGTCGAGGCCGGGATCGACATCCCCTTCCCGACACAGGTCGTGCTGTTCCACGACCAGACCGAAGAAACCGATGGTGACCGCACCCGGCAGCGCGAAGGCTGGCCCGCCGGTGACAATCCGCCACCGGCCGCCCGCAATGGCGCGGTCAGCGCCAGCGCAGCAGCCACACCGCGGCTAGCAGCGCCGCGGCGGCAATCACAAGCGCGTAGCTGATCAGCTGCAGATTGACCGGCCGGGCAATATCGACCTTGTGGGCGTCGAGCTGCGAAACGATCGCGCAGGCGCGCCGTTCGGCGGAGACGAAGATGAAGATCGCGATCAGCAGGAAGATCGACGCGATCGCCTTGGGCACCCAGCGCGGCTCGATCGCGTCGAACAGCCCGTTGAATGCGACGCCGATGCCGATCGCAGCCATGCCCGTCCGCATCCAGCTCGCGAAGCCCCGCTCATGCGCAAGCACGGTGCGATCCTCGGCGAGATCGGTCCGCGATTCGGCGAGCTCGGTCTTGTCGGTCTCGCTCAACCCGTCCGCCAATCGCTGAGCAGAGTTCCGGCCTGAGTCTCGAACGCCACCCGGTCGAGCTGCACGGCGACGACGCAGACCGGTCGCTCAGCGGGGCCGTTGGCGCGGCAGCGGATGGCGCGGCCGTCGGGGAAGCTGCCGATTCGTCCGCTCATCAGAAGCGTGTAGCCTGCGGCGGCGGGGGCAGGTGCGGGCCCGGCGGCTGGCGCGGGGGTGGCCGCTTTAGCGGGAGGCCGCACGACGAAGCTATAGGGGCGGCCGTCGCGCCGGTTGATCCGCGAATCGGCTTCGCCGTGGAATTGCGCGATCCCGAGCGTCTGCGGCGATGCTGCCCCGCCCTGCAGCGGGTCCGCCGCCACGGCGGGGCACTCGCTTGTCAGCAGCCATGGCCGTTCGATCCAATAGCCCTCGATGCGTTCGACGCCTTCGCCGTCGCGCAGCCACGCCACTTCGGTCCAGTCGGCAGGCGCGAGCTCGAGCCTCGCCGCCCCTTCCTCGCCCGGCGCGACACCCGCAAGGCCCGGCGGGCGCGGCGATCCGGCGGCCCCGGCGCATCCGAAGGGCAGGCGCAGCGTGAAGGCCCGGCCGACCAGCGTGTCGCTTTCGCTCACCCGGACGCCGCGCGCATAGCGGCTCGCGGCCTCGCCGGCGGCAGCGATCAGCGCGCCGCGATCGAGCGGCGGCCGCGGCACCGGTAGGGTCAGATTGGCGAGATCGACAGACACCGGTTCGCTCGCATTCTCCGCCATGGCGTCAGACGCATTGCCTTCATTCTTGTCGCCGATCGTGCAGGCCGACGAGGCGAGCAGCAATAGCAGCGCGGCACCACGCGCCGCGGGGTGGAAATATGTCGCAAACGGCATCGAACCCCTATAGCACACTCATCGAGATTATGCACCTGTTGCCGCCATGACCTTCGCGCAGATCGCGGCCCTCACGGTGCTCGTCGCAGTCGTCGCCGTCCTCATCCATGGCAAGCTGCGCTCGGATGTCGCGGCGCTTTCCGGGGCGGCGGCGCTGCTGCTGATGGGGGTAATCCGCCCGGTCGAGGTTCAGGCCGCCTTCGCCAGCCCCGCGGTGATCGCGCTCGCCTGCCTGTTCGTGATTGCCTATGCGATCGAATTGTCGGGATTGCTCGGCGCGCTCATCCGCCAGGCGATCAAGCTCTGCGCCAGGCTCGGCAGCGCCGGGCTGTGGATCGTGATGACGCTGTGCGGCGCGGCCTCGGCCTTTCTCAACAACACGCCGATCGTCGTGCTCGCGGCGCCGATCGTCAAGGATGTCGCGCACTCGCTCAACCACTCGCCCAAGCGCTTCCTCATTCCCTTGAGCTACATCACGATCATGGGCGGCGCCTGCACACTGATCGGCACCTCGACCAATTTGCTCGTCAACGACATGGCGCGCGCCGCCGGCCAGCCGGTGTTCGGCGTTTTCGAGATCACGCCGGTCGGGCTGGTCATCGCCGCGGCGGGCGGGGCCTATCTCTTCCTCTTCGGCGGCGCGATCCTCGCGCGGCGTTCGGACGCGGAGCAGGATGCCCCGCCTCTGGCGGGCGCCGGGCGCAGCGACGAAGCGGCGATGGGAGACGTCAAGCTCTTCTCGGTCGATCTCCCGCTCGATTGGCGCAAGGCGCTGATCTCGCTCGGCATCTTCATGGCGGTCGTCACCGCCGCGGCGCTCGGCGTCGCCCCGATCGCGGCGGCGGCGTTCGCGGGCGCGGTCATGCTCATCCTGCTCCGCGTCATCAGCGCTGAGGAAGCCTATGCAGGGCTGCGGCCCGAAGTGCTGCTGCTCATCGCCGGGATGGTCGTGGTCGGGCTGTCGATCGAGGTGACGGGGCTCGCCGCTGCGGGCACAAACTGGCTGGTCGAATTCATCCGCCCCTACGGCCCGCGCGTCGCGCTCGCGATCCTCTACGGCGTCACCCTGTTCGCGACCGAGATCTTGTCGAACGCGGCGGTCGCGGTGCTGATCACCCCCGTCGCGGTGGCGCTCGCGGAAAGCCTGGGCATAGACCCGCGCCCCTTCCTCGTCGCGGTGATGATGGCCGCCAGCGCCGCCTTCGCGACGCCCTTCGGCTACCAGACGAATGTCCTCGTCTACCAGCTTGGCGGCTATCGCTACATGGATTTCGTGGCGGTCGGCATCCCATTGAATTTGGTCACCTGGATCGTCGGCGTCATCGCCATCCCGATCTTCTTCCCGTTCTA
>CBDUBW010000152.1:0-6006 GCA_965365485.1 uncultured Aquisediminimonas sp. | reverse complement strand
GCGCCGCCGCAATTGACGACGATCCGGTCATCGCCGTCCGAAAGTTCGAATGCCAACGTCGAAGCGCAGCCGCCCCCACGCGGTTTGGCCAGGGGGGGTGGTGCAGCATCGCACACGAGCACTGTTTGCCCTGCTTGCAGCCGCTGATATCCCCAGTCGCGGGGGCTTTTCAGCGGGCGTGTCCGCACCCCGGATGCGGCGACGATCGCACTTACTCTGCGGTCGTCGAGGGGGCGTGCGCCCTGCCAACTCGAAAGTCCGCCGTCGCCCAGCCGCACACCGAGCAACGCCGGCACCAGCCTGTCTAGCCCATCGCGGATCGCTGTCGGCAGTTCGACCCTGCGGGCCTCGTAGACCTTGGCGAGTTGCGAAAGCAGAAGCACAGTCTGCGCCTGGGCTGCTGGCGAGCGATCGACGATGCCACCATCGGGGGTAAGCCCGGTAGAAAGCGCCCGCGCCAGCCCGGCCTCTCCAAAGTTCCGCCGCGGCTCGCCACCCGACATGAGCAGCCCCGCCGCGACAATGCCCGCCCAGGCGGCGATCCGCTGCAGGCCCGGCGGCGCACGATCAGCGGTGCGATCGAGGTGCCTTGCACCACGCGCCAGCGAGTTGAGCACTGCCGATCGATAGACGAGATCGCTGCTCGAAAGAATCAGCGGTGCGTGCGCTGACCAATTGAGGATGCGCCAGCCCCATTGATCGGGACGCCACGCTGCCTCCGTCACCTTATCGCCGTGGATTTCGATCCAGGCGCGGGTCATCGCCTCGGCGATCGGCGCGGCCTTTTCGCGCGGCGCGGCGGCGGCGAGGTCGCGCAGCCACGAGAAGCGCTGGACATGATCTATGAACGGGATCGACAGTCCTGCCGAATTGAAAGCCTGATCGCCGACCGCGACCTGTTCGCCCGATCGTTCGATCGTGCCGCGCAGGATGCGCGTGCCGGCATCGGTGTTGCCGCGGAGCGGATCGTCAGGCACCGCAAGCAGCTTGAGCGGATAACGGCCCTTGAGCCGCATGTTATGCAGCGGCGTCCGCCAGGTCAGCCGATAGAATTGCGCCGCAAGCCTCTGGCTCAACGACATTCCCGTGCCGCGCACCTGGACGAGACTTTGACCGGCCGGAAGAGCGTCGTTCGACGGATCGCGATCGGCCATGCGAAACGCTCAGCCCCGTAACGCGGAAATGTTGGCGGCATAGTGCGCAGGCCCGCCCTTAAAGCTTGCGGTGCCGGCGACGAGAACATCGGCCCCCGCCTCGATCACGCGCGGCGCGGTTCCGCTATCCACACCGCCATCGACTTCGAGCCTGATATCCTTGCCGAGCTTGTCGATCGATTTGCGGATCGCCTCGATTTTGCGCAACTGGCTTTCGATGAAGCTCTGACCGCCGAACCCGGGGTTGACGCTCATCACCAGCACCAGATCGATTTCTTCGAGCACGTAATCGAGCATCTTTGCGGGCGTAGCGGGATTGAGCGACACGCCGGCCTGCTTGCCCGCCGCCTTGACGCGCTGGATCGTGCGGTGAAGGTGCGGCCCGGCCTCGGCATGAACGGTGATGATGTCCGATCCCGCTTCGGCGAACGCGTCGATCATCGGATCGACCGGCGCAATCATCAGGTGGACATCGAAGATCTTGGCGCTGTGCGGCCGTAGCGCTTTCACCACCATCGGCCCGATCGTGAGGTTGGGAACAAAATGCCCGTCCATCACATCGACGTGGATCCAATCCGCCCCCGCCGCGTCGATCGCGCGAATCTCTTCACCCAATTTGGCGAAATCGGCGGAGAGGATCGAAGGTGCGATAAGCACGGGGCGCGACATTGCGCGGCTCTAGGCGGGGGGGAGCGATTCGTGAAGTGCGGCCGTGCGCTTGCCTTTCTCTTGCCGACCAACCAAGTCGCCTCGCCATGCCCGAGCTTCCCGAAGTCGAGACCACCGTGCGCGGCCTGGCGCAGGTGCTGCTCGGCGAAACGCTCGCGCGCGTCGAGCCGCGGCGCGGCGACCTCCGCCGCCCCTTCCCGCCCGATCTTCGCCAGCGGCTGACGGGTGCGAAAGTGACGTCGCTCTCGCGCCGCGCCAAATATGGGCTGATCGGCACCGATCGCGACGACACGCTGGTCTTTCATCTCGGCATGTCGGGACGCTGGCGAGTCGATCCCGAAGAGCTGCTGCCGCACGACCATCTCGTCATCGAGACAGTGGCGGGCCGCCGGCTCGCGCTCAACGATCACCGTCGTTTCGGTTCGCTCGATCTGCTGCCGAGCGATGCGCTTGAAACATCGACCCTGTTCCGCGGCCTCGGCCCCGAACCCCTGGGTGACGCGCTGGGCTGGAAGCACTTGGCAGCTGCTTTCGAAGGCCGGATTGCGCCGATCAAGGCCTTGCTGCTCGATCAGCGGATCGTCGCGGGGCTCGGCAACATCTATGTCTGCGAGGCGTTGTTCATCGCGCGGATCAAACCGCACAAACCCGCGGGGCAGGTCTCGACACCCGCGCTCAAACGGCTCGTGCCCGCAATCAAACAGGTTTTGACCGACGCCATCGCCGCGGGAGGATCGACATTGCGCGACTATGCCCGGCCCGATGGCGAACTCGGCTATTTCTCCAAGCAATTCTGCGTCTATGGGCGCGAAGGCCAACCCTGCCCGCGTTGCGCCCGCCCCGTCGAGCGCCGTGTAGATAGCGGCCGCAGCACATTCTGGTGCAGGCGATGCCAGCGGTAATCGGTTCAGCGCGCGCTTGACCTCGATGCTCGCCCAAGCTATCGGCGCGCCTTGACCGGTGCGGGAGGCTTTCCGCGCCGCTTTTCTTTTTGAGACGAGGTTCCACGAATATGGCGAATACGCCGCAAGCCAAGAAGCGCATCCGCCGCAACGATCGCCGCGCGATCATCAACGGCAACCGGGTCGGACGCATTCGCACTTTCGTCAAGAAGGTCGAAGCGGCGATTTCGTCGGGTGACAAGGATGCGGCGGCGGCAGCCCTGATCGCGGCGCAGCCTGAACTGGCGCGAGGCGTTGCGCGCGGCGTCGTTCACAAGAACACGGCGGCGCGCAAATATTCGCGACTCACCAAGGCCGTCGCCGCGCTCGGCTGATCGTTCATAGTCTTGGGTTTCACAAAGCCGGCGGGAGTCGCTCTCCCGACCGGCTTTTTCTTTGGATTTATGACAATCGCGCGACTCGCGGATTTCCAACGATTCGCAAAAACGGCGTGTGCGACCCCCATTAAAATTTGTTAACAATCTAAGCGGTTTAAGCCTTTGCAACGCAAAACCGCCAAAACCGCGTCAAGCGCCTAAATTTACATTTCGGTGACAAAGTTTGCTTGCCGCGACCCGCAAGCCGTCCCTAAAAATCAGGCCTGGCAGCGACGAATCGTGTCGCTGTCGGTACCGCGAGCGAGGCGAATCAGCACGGCATTTTTGCCGTATGAGAGTGCTTTGCCTGACGCGGATCGCGGGGGCGAGGGGAGTGTGCGTTGGTGAACAAGGCGGTTGCATCTGAGGCCCTGTCGCCGGGCGAGGCGTTGCTGACGCATCAATGGCAGCAGGTGCGCCAGACGCTTCGTCAAAGCATCGGCGCGCGCACCTTCGATCATTGGCTCAAGCCCGTGGCGCTGGCCGGATACGATGCCGCCGACGGCGCGATCCGGTTAAGCCTGCCGTCCGAATTCATGGCGAGCTGGGTGCGATCGCACCATGGCGACCGGCTGCTCCAGGTCTGGCGCGTGGTTCTCCCTGGCGTGCGTGCGATCCGTATCGAAGTCGCGGGCGATAACGTCGTGCCGCTGCGCGAAGTCGTGGCGGACGCGTCGCCGGAAGCTCCGCCTGCGCAGCAGTCCAGCGGCTTCGTCTTCGATCCGAGGCTGACCTTCGATCGTTTCGTGAGCGGCCCTGCCAACGCCGTCGCCGCCAATGCCGCGCGCGCGCTCGCGGCGACAGGTCCGATGCGCTTCACCCCGCTTTATCTCCATTCGCAGACCGGGCAGGGCAAGACGCACCTGCTCCATGCCATCGGCCATGCCTGGCAGGCTGAGAATCCGAACGCCCAAGCGCTCTACATGTCGGCAGAGCGCTTCATGTTCGATTTCGTCTCGGCGATGCGCGCGCGCGACACTTTGTCATTCAAGACGCGGCTGCGCTCGGTCGATCTGCTGATGATCGACGACGTTCAATTCATCGCGGGCAAGGAATCTACGCAGGAAGAGTTCCTGCACACTGTCGACGAGCTGATGGCCACCGGCAAGCGCCTCGCGATCAGCGCCGACCGCGCGCCGCATGCCCTCGACGGGGTCGAGGGCCGCATTCTCTCGCGGCTGACGCAAGGCCTGGTCGTCGATATCCAACCACCCGATTTCACGCTGCGCCGCGCCATCCTCGTCTCCAAGGTCGCACAGATGGAGGGCATCGAGATCAACGACGCGGTGATCGATCTGCTTGCCGCGCGGATCGTCACCAATGTTCGTGAGCTCGAGGGCGCGCTCAACCGGCTGGTCGCTTATGCCGCGCTCAGCAATCGCCCAGTCACGCCCGAATATGCCGAGGAAGTGCTCGCCGAGATGTTCCGCGCCTCGCGCCGTCGCATCACCATCGATGAGATTCAGCGACGCGTTTCCGATCACTTCAAGATTCGCCACGCCGAGATGGTGTCCGCCCGCCGTGCCCGCGAAGTCGCGAGGCCCCGCCAGATCGCGATGTATCTCGCGAAGCAGCTGACCCCGCGTTCCTTGCCCGAGATCGGTCGCCGTTTCGGCGGGCGTGATCACACGACCGTCATCCATGCCGTGCGTCAGATCGAAAAACTCCGCGCCGCCGACAGCGAGATCGACAATGATGTTCGGACGCTGATGCGGGTGCTTGAGAGCTGAAGCGCCTTACCTGCTCAACCACCTGTTCGCGACGAACCAGCCCGTCACCACGACTGCGATCAGGACGCACACCAAAGTCGTGATTTCGAACCCGTAGCGCGCGTCGGCGAACGGAATATGATCGAAATTCATGCCGAACAGCCCGGTGATGAAGGTCAGCGGCAGGAACACCATCGCCGCGATCGAGATGATCAGTCCGCGCGTATCGAGCTGCTCGGCGCGCATGTCGGTAAGCTCGTCATGGACCAAAGCGGCGCGCTCGCGCACGGCTTCCAACTCCTCGCTCATCCGCGCCGCGCGATCCGCGGCTTCGCGCAGATGCATGCGGTCATGCTCGTCGAGCCAGTCGACATTGGCGGTCGCGAGCCTTTCAAGCGCGACGCGCTGCGGCGCGACGAAACGCCGATAGCCGATCGCCTTGTTGCGCGATTCGGAAACGAGCCGGCGCATCTTGTAGACCGAGGCCCTTTCGATCCGCAGCTCGCAATCATCGAGCGAGTCGCCCAGCGCCGCGACATCGGGGTCGAGGTCGTCGGTGATCGCGCTCGCCAGCGCTGCCAGCAGATCGCCCGGATCGAGAATGGTTCCGGCAAGAAAGCGCGAGATCACAGGTTCGAGCGCAAGCGGCGTCCGCAGGCTGAGCGAGACGACCCGCCCGGCCTCCGCCCAGATCCGGATCGAAACCAGCGAATCCGGATCATCCTCCGGCGTCGTCCCCAGTCCGCGGAGATTGACGATGGCGCCATGCCCCATGAAATCAGACCGCGGCCGCGTTTCGGTCGCGAGCAGCGCCGAGCGGGCAAGCTCCGGAATATCCTCCTGCGCCATCAGCCACGCTTCGGCGTCTTCGGCGCGACCATCGAGCTGCAGCCAGACAAGCTCGGCGCTGCCGAAACACGCTGCGCCTTCGGCAAAGGCGGGCTCATTGGCCTGGCCGGACTCGTAGACGAAGGCACGCATCAACGCTGCCTTGCAGACGTCAGAAAAACCGACAAGCCGCGCGGCTCAGGCGCGCTTTCGTCGGTCCATTCGACGCGACGGGCGTCGGCTCGCGCGCGCTCGAGGATGGCGGCGGCGATACCCGGTGCGTGATAGACGGTGTCGGCGCGGGCAAGCCAACGCGCCTGCTCGAGCG
>CBDUBW010000151.1:0-6035 GCA_965365485.1 uncultured Aquisediminimonas sp. | reverse complement strand
CGACCACGCCTTCGCGCGCGCTGCGGTTGGTGCCCGAGGTGGTGATGTCGAGCAAAGGGGTGTCGATGAAGCCGGGCATGATCGTGCGCGCCTTAATGCCGTGCGGCGCCCATTCGACGTCGAGCCCTTCGATCAGCCCGCGCACGCCGAATTTGGTCGCGGCATAGGTCGCAAGTCCAGGCGCGCCGTGCATTCCAGCCGCCGAGCAACTGCTAAGGAGGCACGATCCCGGTGTGCGCCTGAGGAAATCGAACCCCGCTTCGGCACCGTAGACCACGCCTTTGAGATTGATGTCGATCAGATCGTCATGATCGCGCGCGGGCATGTCGACGAACTGGCCGCCCCTCGCGATCCCGGCGTTCAAAAACAAGATGTCGAGCCGCTCGCCAGCTTCGCGCCAGAATTTGGAGAGGGCGTCACGCCATGCGTCGCGATCGCGGACGTCCATCGTGTAACGCCGCGAAGCGCTTTCACCGATCATGGCCGCGGTTTCGGCCATCCCTGCGTCATCGACGTCGGCGAGTCCGACGAGCCAGCCCTTGCTAGCGAACAATTGCGCCGTTGCCCGGCCGATTCCCGATCCGCCGCCGGTGATGAAGATCGCTTTGCGCATCGTCCCCCCTTGCCGCTTTGCGCGGCGCTCGGCATTGGCCCTTGATGATCGCCAAAAGCAAGTGGCCGGTTTGGCTGATCGCGTTGCTGCTGTGCTGGCTTCCGAGCCAGGCGCGCGCCGATTTCCTCGTCACCTTCTACTCGCACGATTTCGGGTCAAGCTTTCCGCATGCCTTCTTCACGGTAAAGGGGGTGCCCGATCGCGGCGGGGCGCCGGTCGATACCAATTACGGCTTTACCGCCAAGACGGTTAGCCCGGCGATCCTGATGGGTTCGGTCGTCGGCGAAGTCGAGCAGGTCAAGCAGCGCTACATCGACAGCAGCGACAGGCGCTTCTCTTTGCGGATCGACGATGCTCGTTACGATGCGCTTATGGCGGTCGTCGCCAAATGGCGGGCCATCCCCGGCAAAAGCTATAATCTCGACAAGCGCAATTGCGTCCATTTCATCGGCGAGGCGGCGCAAGCGGTGGGCCTGAACGTGGTGTTCGACAAGAAGCTGATGAAGAAGCCCAAGAGCTTCCTCCTCAACGTCCAGAGTCTCAATCCTGGGCTGAAGTAGCGAAGAATTTGTCGGCGATGTCGCGGGCGATGCGCGCAGGGCGGAGCGTCTCGGCGTCGATGCAGCACCAGCTCGACCGGACTTCGGCGAGTACGGTTTCGCCGCGTTTGATCAAAGTCTGGTAGAATGACCGCGCGCCTTCGACCTTTTCGAGCACGACGCTGGCGATGACCTCATCGTCGAGGAAGGCGGGCTTGCGATATGTGATCTCATGCTTGAGCGCGACCCAGAGATATTTGGCGACCACGTCGGGCGGCGCGAGGCTGTTCCAGTGCGCCAGCACCGCTTCCTGCACCCAGCCGAGATAGCGGGCATTGTTGACGTGGCCCATGAAATCGATGTCGTCGGGAACGATGCCGATGGGGTGGGCGTGGGTAAGCGTACTCATGATGCTTACATTAGTGTAAGGACGTTAAGATTGCGAGACGATTCCGGAAGTTCAGTAAGTTCAGTGAGGTTTACATTTTCGAACACCAAACTGGCGATTTTCAGGTAATGACTTACTTTACCTGCAATTAGCGGCCACGATAGGCTGGGACATCCTGATCGGGCAGCCAAAGGCCAGTGGGTGGCGTGTCCGACTGCCAAAAGACGTCGATAGGTATTCCTCCGCGCGGATACCAATAGCCGCCGATGCGGAGCCAGTGAGGTTTCATCTCCTCGACCAGCCGCTGGCCGATGCCGACTGTTGTGTCTTCATGAAAGCCCGGATGATTGCGGTAGCTGCCTAGGAACAGCTTCATTGCTTTCGACTCGACGATGGTCTCGTTCGGCACGTAGTCGATGACGAGATGCGCGAAATCGGGCTGGCCGGTGACGGGGCAGAGCGAGGTGAATTCGGGCGCGGCAAAGCGCACCAGGTACATCGCGCCGGGCCGCGGATTTGGGACATAGTCGAGAACCGCTTCGCCGGGAGAGGCGGGCAGGGTGGAGTGTTGACCGAGATGGGTGATGGGCATTTCTCGGCCATAGGCATTGCGCTAGCGTGGCGCAAAAGAGGATTCGCATGAAAAGACTTTTGCTCGCCGCGATGCTGCTTGCGGCGCCCGCTCACGCCGCCGATGAAAAGGCCGACAACGCCGCCAAGACCGAGAAGAAGGCAGAGCTTCCTCCGCCGAATGTGGTGACGACGCGACATAGCGGCACCTTTGGCGGCATACGCGTCGCCTACACCGCGACCGCCGGCGAGACTTATCTCAAGGCCGATGACGGCACCCCGCGCGCGGCGATATTCTCGGTCGCCTATGTGAAGGAGGGCCGCGATCCCAGGCGGCCCGTTACCTTTCTTTTCAATGGCGGTCCGGGATCGGGATCGGTCTGGCTGCACATGGGCGCATTCGGGCCGAAGCGTGTCGCCATCCCCTCCGACGGCACCGACGATGGCGCGCCGCCTTACCCGATACTCGACAATCCCGATTCGCTGCTCGACGTCACCGACATCGTCTTCATCGATCCGGTCGGCACCGGCTTCAGCCATGCGCTCGGCAAAACCGATCCCAAGGACTTTTGGGGCGTGACCAAAGACGCCGAATCGATCGCGCAATTCATCCGCCTTTGGCTCAACGAAAATGGCCGTTGGAACAGCCCCAAATATCTGGGCGGTGAGAGCTATGGCACGACCCGGTCGGCGGCGGTGCTCAACCAGCTTGAAGGCCAGTTCAACGACGTTGCCCTGAACGGCGTGATCCTCATTTCGACCGTTCTCGATTTCGCCGCAGGGGCCGACACGCAGGGCAACGAACTATCCTACATCTTCAACCTGCCTTCGATGGCGGCGACCGCGCTGTATCATGGCAAGGCACAGGCCTCGAGCGTCGAAGGCTTTGTCGAAGAAGCGCGGCGTTTCGCCACCGGACCCTATGCGGCGGCACTGCTCAAGGGCAACGCGCTCCCCGCCGACGAGCGCGCGACGATCCGCCGCGAACTGGCCCGCTTCACCGGCTTGTCCGAAGATTATCTCGAACGCGCAGACCTGCGCGTTTACCCGGCGCGCTTCTACAAGGAATTGCTGCGCGATCGCGGTTTGACGGTGGGCCGCCTCGACGCCCGCTACACCGGTAAGGATTACGACAATGCCGGAGAGGATCCCGATAATGATCCGAGCTTCTACGGTATCGATGCCGGTTATACCGCGGCGATCAACGCCCATGTGCGTGAAACCTTAGGCTACAAGACCGAGCGGCGTTACGTGACCATAGGCAATGTCGGGCCGTGGGATTGGCGCCTGGGGCAGGGTCGTGACAGCGACGCCTATCTCAACGTCGCCCCCTATATCGGCAAGGCACTGCGCGAAAATAGCGGGCTGCGCGTCTTCGTCGGCCAAGGCTGGTACGATTTTGCGACCCCCTTCTTTGCCGCCGAATACGCGCTTTCACGCACCGGTTTTCCCAAAGACCGGATCGAGTGGAAATATTATGGATCGGGCCACATGATGTATGTGCGCGACGCCGACCGCGTTGGGCTCTCTGCCGACATTCGCGCGTTCATCCGGAGACGATGACAACTCTCATTCCGATTCTCGGCGACCAGCTGTCGCTCGATCTCTCTTCGCTCGAGGGCGCCGACCCTGCCAACGCTGTCTTGCTGCTGATGGAGGTGGCCGACGAAACCACCTATGTCAGACACCACAAGCGCAAGATCGCTTATATTTTGTCAGCCATGCGCCACCATGCCGAAGCGCTGCGGGTAGCAGGGTGGACGGTCGACTATGTGAAGCTTGACGCGCGCGGGAACAGCGGAAGCTTTTCGGGCGAGGTCGCGCGCGCAGTCAAGCGGCACAAGGCAAAGCGCATTGTCGTGACGCATTCCGGCGAGTGGCGCGTGCAGGCGATGCTCGAAAGCTGGCACGATCGCTTCGATCTTCCCGTGGAGATCAGGCACGATACGCGTTTCGTCGCGCCGCCGGGATTTTTCGACAGCTGGGCGGAAGATCGCAAGCAGTTGCGGATGGAGTTTTTCTATCGCGAGATGCGGCGGCTCACCGGGCTGCTGATGACCCCCGCTTCTGTGGGGGCAGGCCTTGGCAACCCTGAAGGCGGGCAATGGAATTACGATGCCGAGAACAGAAAGCCCGCCGAAGCCGATCTGCTGATGCCCAAGCTACCGCACTTCCCGCCGGATGCCATCACGCAAGAGGTTCTGGCACTGGTCGCGAAACGCTTTGCCGATCATGTCGGCAGCCTCGACGATTTCGGTATCGCGGTCACGGCTGAGCAGGCGATTAAGACTCAGGCGCATTTCCTCAAACACTGCCTGCCGCGCTTCGGCGACTTTCAGGACGCAATGCTGACGGGCGTGCCCTATCTCTACCACGCGCACTTGAGCTTCTATATCAATTCGGGATTGCTCGATCCGCTGGCATTGTGCCGCGCGGCGGAAGCCGAATATCGCGCCGGGCGCGCCCCGCTGAACGCGGTCGAAGGCTTCATCCGTCAGATCATCGGCTGGCGCGAATATGTCCGCGGCATCTATTGGTGGGCGGGCCCCGAATATGGCACGCGTAACTTTCTCGAGGCAAAAAGGCGACTTCCCGGCTGGTACTGGACCGGAGAGACCGACATGCACTGCCTCAAGGAGGCGATCGGCCAGACCATCGATCTGGCCTATGCGCATCATATCCAGCGGCTGATGGTCACCGGCAATTTTGCGCTTCTCATCGGTGCCGATCCCGACGATGTCGATCGCTGGTATCTCGAAGTCTATGCCGATGCCTATGAATGGGTCGAACAGCCCAATACACGCGGGATGATCCTGTTCGGCGATGGCGGGCTGCTGGGATCGAAGCCTTATGCTGCGTCAGGCGCGTACATCAACCGCATGTCCGACTATTGCGGGCATTGCCGTTACGATGTGAACCAGCGGGTGGGGCCTGACGCCTGCCCCTTCAACGCGCTTTACTGGGATTTTCTGATACGCAACCGCGAGAAGCTCGGGCGCAACCAGCGGCTGCAAATGCCCTACCGGAATTGGGACCGGATGAAGGGGGAGACGCAAAAGGCCTTGCGTGCGCAAGCGGCGGAATTTCTTGCGGAACTCGACGCGCAACCTTCGGGCTATTAGGGCAAAGAGCGACGGGAGGCGAACATGGTCACGACCACCACGATCTACGAGGGCGATCTGCACTGCCGCCTCATCCACGATCCTTCGGGCGCGGAGTTCGGAAGCGATGCGCCCAAGGACAATCATGGGCGTGGCGAGAGTTTCTCGCCGACCGATCTCGTCGGCGCGGCGCTGGGGAGTTGCATCCTGACCATGATGGGCATCGTCGCCTCCCGGATCGGCGTATCGATCGAAGGTGCCGAGGCGCACGTGGTCAAGCATATGGCGACAGCACCCGACCGTCGGATTGCGAAGCTTGAAGTCGAAGTGGCCATACCTCACGAGATCGCCCCCGCCGACCGCAAGCGGCTCGAAGCGATCGCGATGGCCTGCCCGGTCAAGCAGTCGCTCCACCCCGATATCGAGCTGCCGATCGCCTTCCGCTGGGGCGCGCTCGCGGACGCTGCGTGAGCGAAGAGCACAAGCCTGCTACTCGGCTTGTCGAAGCGGGCCGTCGCAGGGAATGGACGGGGCCGATCGTCAACCCGCCGATCCACCGTGCTTCGACCATCCTATACGATGACACGGCGGCGCTGAAGGCAGGCGGTGGCACAAATGCCGACGGCCATTTCTTCT
Organism: uncultured Aquisediminimonas sp.; assembly: GCA_965365485.1. Lineage (GTDB taxonomy): Bacteria > Pseudomonadota > Alphaproteobacteria > Sphingomonadales > Sphingomonadaceae > Aquisediminimonas. The sequence goes on along the minus strand of CBDUBW010000151.1, from coordinate 188 downwards.
ACGGCCGCCGCGGCACGCCGACGCAATGGGCGCTGGCCGAAGCGGTCACGCAGATGGAGCCGGGGGCGGCGGGGACGATGCTTTATCCGTCGGGAGTCGCGGCGGTCTCGGCGGCGATGCTCGCGGTGCTGAAACCCGGCGATCACTGCCTGATGACCGATTCGGCATACGACCCGACGCGAAGCTTC
>CBDUBW010000150.1:0-6098 GCA_965365485.1 uncultured Aquisediminimonas sp. | reverse complement strand
GCTTGAGCTTGCCAAGCGCGTTGACCATGCCGAGCGCCACCGTCTCCGCGCACAGCGTCAGCCCGTAGCTCGCATTCTCGAAATTGCAGCCGCTGACGATCTCGCCATCATCGAGCAGCACCGCCGCGCCGACGCCGAAGCCCGAATAGGGGGCGTGGGCATTCGCGGCGGCAGCGCGCGCGGCGGCGATCAGCGTTTCATTGTTCACGCAGCACGTTCCAATCCACAGGGCCATCGATGCCATCGACGCGGCGGCGGTTGTGGGCTTGCCACATCACCCAGGGGTGCCCGCCATAATCCGGTTCCAAGGCAATCCGCCGCAGCCACAGCGGTCGATCGATCGCTTCGCTCACGCGGTACTGCTCTTCGAACTCGCGGGTGATGTAAAGCATCACCGGCTTCTCGCTGTGCGCCTCGACCATTTTGACGAAACTCGCCACTTCGGCGATCAACGCTTCGCGCCGGGGCCGGGCGGCGCAATTGCCTCCGAATTCGAGATCGACCGCGGGCGGCAGCGCATCGCCCTCGCGCGGGACGAGTGCGATGAAGTTCGTCGCCTGGTCGCGCGCCGGGCGACACAGTGTGAAGAAGTGATAGGCGCCGCGCCGCACGCCGGCCTCCGCTGCTGCGCGCCAATTCTCGGCGAAGCGCGGATCGCGCCGGTTGCCCCCTTCGCTCGCCTTGATATAGGCGAAGTCGACGCCGTCGGCCTTGGCCGCCGCCCAGTCGATCGGCCCCTGATGGTGAGAGACGTCGATGCCTTGCGTCGGGTATTGGGCGCGCGACGGCGCCCAGCCGAGCGCGTAGCGCCAGCCAGCGAAAGCGAGCACGGCCAGCAACGCGGCCACGATCAGGATGCGGCGCATGATCAGCCCTTGATATGGAGAACGCAGATCAGCGTGAAGAGACGGCGGGCGGTGTCGAAATCGACGTCGATCTTGCCCTGAAGACGTTCCTTCAAGAGCTCCGACGCTTCATTGTGCACCCCGCGCCGCGCCATATCGACGGTCTCGATTTGCTGAGCGGTCGATTTGCGGATCGCGTCATAATAGCTGTCGCAGATCGCGAAATATTCGCGGATCGGCCGCTGGAATCGCCCCAGCGCGAGGATGATCGTTTCGAGCGGCGACTTGTCCTCGCGCAATATCTCGAACACCAACCGCCCCTCCTGCACGCGCAGGATCAGCCGGTAAGGCCCCGCATAGCCATCGGGCTGGGGGCGCTGCGGCGCGAAATAATTGCCTTCGAGCAGGTCGAAGATCGCAATCCGGCGTTCCTGCTCGATATCGGCGTTGCGCCAGACGATCGACTGCTGGTCGAGCTCGATATCGATGATCCGGGGGTCCGCCATTGCGGGGAGGGCTCTAGCCGCGACTTGTCGCAAACGGCAAGTTATCCCGGCTATCCCCATCCGCCCGGCCTTGCGGTATGCTGCCGCCCCGCCGAAGGACTGCTGCATGGCCGAACCCATCCGACTCGTCGCGTCCAGCGATCTGACGCCGCAGCTTCCGCACAATGTCGAGGCCGAGGCAGCTCTGCTCGGGGCGCTGATGATCGACAATCGGCTGGTCGAGGACGTCCAGCTCAAGCTGAAGGCCGATCATTTCTTCGAGCCTGTCCACGGCCGTATCTACGATGCGATCATGCTGCTCGTTGCCGATCGCAACATGGTCGCCAATCCGGTGACGCTGAAGCCGATGTTCGAAGCCGACGAAGCGATCAAGGCGCTGGGCGGCCCCGCCTATCTCGCGCAGCTGACGGGCTCCGGCGCGGCGCTGATCGGAGCGCGCGATTTCGCCGCGCAAATCTACGATCTCGCGCTGCTGCGTGAACTCGTCAGCGTCGGGCGCGACATGGCGACGCGCGCGCTCGACACCAGCGAAGCGGTGACCCCCAAGAACCAGATCGAGGAAGCCGAAGTCGCGCTTTACAAGGTGGCGGAGCAGGGCGGCGAGACCGGCAGCGTCAAGACTTTCGGCCAGGCGACCAGGCTCGCGGTCGAGATGGCCGAAAAAGCGCTCAACGCGGGCGGCGGGCTTTCGGGCGTGACGACAGGGCTCGATACCGTCAACATGAAGACCGGCGGCCTGCATCGTTCCGATCTCGTCATTCTCGCCGGGCGGCCCGGCATGGGTAAGACAGCACTTGCGACCAACATCGCCTTCAACGCCGCGCGGCGCTGGATGCGCGACGAGGAGGAGGGGGTGCTGCCCGCCAAATCGGTTGGCGCCAAGGTCGCCTTCTTCAGCCTAGAAATGTCCGCCGATCAGCTTGCGACGCGCATCCTCTCAGAACAGTCGGGGATCAGTTCGGAAAATCTGCGCATGGGCAAGATCGGCCAGCAGGACTTCCGCAATCTGGCCCGCGCGGCGGGAGAGCTGGAAAGCCTGCCGCTCTATATTGACGATACGCCGGGGCTGACGATCGCGGCGCTTCGTACGCGCGCCCGGCGTTTGAAGCGCAAGCACGGGGTCGGCCTGATCGTCGTCGACTATCTGCAGCTGCTTCAAGGCAGCGGCCGCTCTAGCGAGGCCAACCGCGTTCAGGAGATTTCGGAAATCTCACGCGGGTTGAAGACGCTCGCCAAGGAACTCGATGTCCCCGTGCTGGCGCTCTCGCAGCTCAGCCGCGCCGTCGAGCAGCGCGAGGACAAGAAGCCACAGCTCTCCGACCTGCGCGAGTCCGGCTCGATCGAGCAGGACGCCGATATCGTCATGTTCGTCTATCGCGAGGAATATTACGTCGCCGCCAAGGAGCCGAAGGGCGATCATGGCGACCCCGATTATATCGCCTGGGGAGAGCAGATGGCGAAGGTTTCAGGCCTGTCGGAACTGATCGTCGCCAAGCACCGCAGCGGCGCCACGGGCAAGGTGCGCCTGAAATTCGAAGCGCAGATCACCCGTTTCAGCGACTATATCGATGACGAGCACCTGCCCGTGCGGATGGATTAGGTGGTTACAATCCGGTCTTCGAAGCGGCTTAGCGCCGCGGTGATTTCGCCCGCGCGAGCGTGATGGACTTCGGCGATGTCGTCGTGATGCGTGAAAAGATAGAACTCGCCCGCGTCGAGGCCCTGTAGGATCCGAGCCGCCGCGATGTCGGGCTCCAGTCCGATCTGACTTTGCGGACGCTCGGTAACGACGCGCGGGCCGCCGAAACGCTCGTGACGGTTACGCAGCGGGTTCCAGATGTCCGTGGTGACAACGGCCGGGCAGATGATGGAAACGGAAACCGGCGTGCCTGCGAGATCGCGCCGCAGCGTTTCGGCGAGGCCAAGGACTGCATGCTTGGAAATCGTGTAGACCGAAACCTGACCGCCGCGCGATGGCAGGCCAAGCGAATGTTCCGAACCCGTCACCACGAAGCGAGACGGCTTAGGCTGCGTGAGCATGCGCGGAACGAAATGGCGGGCCAGCCAAAGCGGCCCCAAAAGATTGACGCCCAGCACCCAATCGACGTTGCGCTGCGGCGTCGTCTGAATCGCGCCGCCGACGCCTACCCCCGCATTCGCGAAGACCGCATCAATTGTCCCTAGTTGCGCAAACGCGGTTTCGGCGAGGGCAATGATGCTCGCTTCATCGGCATGATCGACCGCGCACGCGACCGCCTGTTCGCCCAGCTCTGCCGCGGCCGCATGCGCGCGCTCGATCTCGATGTCAGCGAGGATTACGCTCGCGCCACGCTTCACCAGTGCCTGAGCCAGCGCGAGACCGATTCCGGAGGCGGCTCCGGTTATGACGGCGGTTTCGATCAAAATGCCGGCAGATTTGCTGGATCGTCAGGATCGCTGACCGGCGAGTGGATGCCGCATTCGACCTTGTCCCAGCCGCGCCACCGCCCGGCGCGGGGGTCTTCGCCGGGCTGGACCTTCGACGTGCACGGCGCGCAGCCGATCGAGGGATAGCCCTGTTCGACCAGCGGATGCGGGGGCAGCTTGTGCTCGGAGAAATAGGCAGCGAGCCGGTCGCGATCCCAATCGGCGAGCGGATTGATCTTCAAGCGGCCTTCATCGATCTCAAAGCGCGGCAGCGCGGCACGGGTGGCAGATTGAAAGCCTTTCCGCCCCGAAATCCACGCGTCGAACCCTGAAAGCGCTCGGCGCAATGGCTCCGATTTGCGCAGATCGCAGCAGCCGTCGGGATCGTAGGACCAGCGGAGCCCGGTCGCGTCCTTTTGCGCGAGCAGATAGGGATCGGGCCGATAGACGCGCAGATCGACGAAGCCCAGCCGCTCGGCAAGCTCGTCGCGATAGGCAAGCGTCTCTCCGAAAATCTTCTGCGTGTTGACGAAGATCAACGGCACCGTCTTGTCGATCTGTGCGACCATGTGCAGCAGAACCGCCGACTCCGCGCCGAATGAAGAGACGATCGCGATCTGCTGAAACGGCCGCGTCTCGAACAGATCGGCGAGCATGTCCTGCGTGCCGACGCCGCGGTAGAGGTTATTGAGGCGGATAGCGTCCTCAACCACGAACGGCGGCGCCGTTTCGATGATGTCGAGCGCGCGGGCTGCCTCACCCATGACGGAGCTTCCATACGGGCACGGCTGCGTCGGCGGCGGGCTGATAAACATGGTCGTAGCGCGCCAGCGCCGCATCGACATCGGACTGATTGAGCGAAGCTTCGGGCGCGAAGCTGTCGAACCCGCAGCGTCGCATGAAGGCGATCTGATCGACCAGCACATCGCCCTGCGCGCGAAGCTCGCCGGTATAACCCGCCTCTCGCAAGATGCGCGCCGACGAATAGCCACGCCCGTCGCGATATTTGGGAAAGGCGATTTCGATCAGCGCCAGCCGATCGAGGTGCGGGAGTAGCGCGCGCGGATCGTCGTCGGGCTCGAGGCGGACGGCGGTCGCGTTCGACTGATCGAGGAACGCGTCGAGCGTGACCGAAGGCTGTTCCTGCGCCTCGTCGTCGCGAAAACGAAGCTCAGCCATAAACCGCTTCCTTGAACGGCTCGACGCCGACGCGGCGATAGGTGTCGACGAAGCGTTCGCCCGGATCGCGAAGCTCGCGATACTTTTCGACGGCCTTTTCAACGGCATCGACGATGCCGTCCTCGCTGAAACCAGGGCCGGTGATCTTGCCGATCGAGACGTCCTCCGCGCCCGATCCGCCGAGCGTCAGCTGGTAATTCTCGACGCCTTTCTTGTCGACGCCGAGAATACCGATATGCCCGGCATGGTGGTGCCCGCAGGCGTTGATGCATCCGCTGATTTTAAGCTTGAGTTCGCCGATGTCGCGCTGGCGTTCGAGGTCGGCGAATCGCGTCGCAATCTTCTGCGCGACAGGGATCGAGCGGGCATTGGCAAGGCTGCAATAATCGAGGCCGGGGCAGGCGATGATGTCGCTGATCAGATCGAGATTGGCGTTGGCGAGCTCGGCCTCATTCAGCGCCTGCCAAACCGCATGGAGATCACGCTTCGCGACGTGCGGCAGCACGATGTTCTGCGCGTGGGTGACGCGCAGCTCGTCGAAACTGTAGCGCTCCGCCAGATCAGCCATGACATCGATCTGCGCACTCGAAGCGTCGCCCGGGATGCCGCCGATCGGCTTCAAGCTGATGTTGACGATCGCATAACCCGGCTGCTTGTGCGGCTTTACGTTCTGATCGAGCCAGACTGCGAAATCGGGATCGCTCCGGTCGATTTCTGCATCGCCAGCATCGAAAGCCGGGGGCTTGAAGAAGGTCGCGATCCGCTCAAGCTCGGCCACAGGTGGATCGATGCCCAGCGACTTCACATGGACAAATTCTTGCTCGACCTGGCGGCGATATTCGTCCGCGCCGAGTTCGTGGACAAGGATCTTGATCCGCGCCTTGTAGATATTGTCGCGCCGCCCGTAGCGATTGTACACGCGCAAGCAGGCTTCCGCGTAGCTGATAAAGTCTTCGATCGGCACGAAATCGCGGATCAGCGGCGCGATCATCGGCGTCCGCCCCATGCCGCCGCCGACATAGAAAGCCGCGCCGAGCTTGCCGTCGCGCGTTACCAGCTGAATACCGATATCGTGCAGCCGCATCGCCGCGCGATCTTCATCGGCGGCGATCACCGCGATCTTGAACTTGCGCGGCAGGTAGCTGAACTCGGGGTGGAAGCT
>CBDUBW010000149.1:0-6178 GCA_965365485.1 uncultured Aquisediminimonas sp. | reverse complement strand
CCCGCCCCATCAGCTCGGTCCCCGCCCATACCAGCGCACCCGCCCGATCGGGACTTCGCCCCGGCCCCTCGTAACCGCCGCCGATGATCAGCCCGCACATCTCGTCCTCGAGTTCGGGGAACACGCCGACATGCTTGACCCGCCCCAGCTCGTAGCGCGCCGAAACCGGCTCCGCCCGGGCAACCTTGCCGCGGCTGGCATGGACGAGCTTGACCGGCATCTCGATATCGGCGCCGCGCAACGTCTCGGCGACCATCGCGCCGCCATTATTGGCTTCGGCGATGACGCGGTCCGCATTCCAGGCCGAGGCCGCCGCCGAGACGGCGTGCGCCCATCCGCTCGGGCTCCGGCCGGAAACGCTGGCGTCGGCGAGGACGTAGATCATGCCGTCTTCGGCCAGCCCGGCTATGACGATACCGCAAGCGTCGCCGCCATTGCCGCTGAGGCTCCCGGCGGGCGGATCGACGCCGATCACCACCCGCTTCAGCGCCGGGGCTGTCTCCACCCGCGCCGCCTCGATCGCGTCACGGCTCCACAGCGCGCCTTCGACATCTTCGATCAATTCGCCATCGAGCTCCTGCCGCCCGAGCCGGGTGCCGCCGTAGATGCTCGCCAGCGCCTCGACCCAATTGGGCGGAAGGTTGGCGGCATTATCGCGTGAGCGGCCGCTGGTGATCGCCACCCCCGCTTCGGCGACCAGCCGTCGCACGAGCGGCACCGATCTCGGCGTCGAGGTCGCGACAATGCGCGGATCGTTCCCGAGCCGCAGCGTCATTTGCAGATTGTCCCACGCGGGGATCGCATCGGCCCATTTCGCAATCTCGTCCGCCCAACCAATATGGTGAGATGGCCCGCGCAAACTGTCGGGTTCGGCCGCCGAAAAGATCGTCGCGATCGCGCCGTTCTTCCAGGTCAATTTGCGCAGCGACGGCTCCCAAGAGGCGATCTCGTCGGGGGCGGAGATTGCCAGCATCCCGCTCTCGCCTTCGATCATGATCGTTCGCGCCTCGTGCAGCGTCGCGCCGACCAAAGCGATCCGCAACTCGCCATCGGCCAGCGCCTGCTCGCGTACCCACTCCGCCGCCATCCGCGTCTTGCCGAAGCCGCGCCCCGCCTTGACGAACCAGATGCGCCAATCGCCCGGCGGCGGCTCCTGATCGTTGCGGCGCCAGAAGCGCCAGTCATAGGCGATAGCGGTCGCGCGGTATTCATCGAACTCCCGCTCACGCTGCTCGGCTTCGAGCAAGGCGAAGCGTTCCGCTTCGCTCGTCGGCACGAAAGGACAGGCCGGCGTGTGACCGGAATCGATCCGTGCGCGCATCTTCGTGAACGCATCGAGCAGGCGAGCACGGATTTCGCCCCCGGTTTCCGCCTTGCGCGGTTGATCGATCACGCGGCCGCCGCCGCGACCGATCTGCCAATACTGCTTGAGCAAAAGCGCCATGACGCGGTGCTTCTGTGCGTGCTCGCGCAACGCCAGCGCCGACATGTTGCCGGTCGGATACTTCAAGGCATCGGCCAGAGCCGCGGCCTCGACAAGCGGATAGGCCTGGATGATCGCCGCGTCCCACTCCGCGCGAAATGAAGGAAAATGAGCCCTCACCTTGAAGAAATGGTCGTCGCGCCTTCTCGCCTTGGCGGCCGACAGCCTGACGTCGCATGTTTGCGACAACACCTGTAGAAACTTGTCCATCGCGATACGGCTTGGCTCTGCCCGGCCGGGCCACGTTAGCGACTGCTCCACCTCCGTTTCTCCCAAAACGAAAAAGGCCGCGAAGCATTACGCTTCGCAGCCGACTGGGCCTGAGCCCGAATCACACTTTCCCAATGTTGCAAATAATGCCGAAACAGCGTTACGCTGTCAAGAGTTTTTTCCAGATAGGTACAAGTTAGAAGCGGCGACCCGCCTCGTGCACCGCCGCAATCGCCAGCCCCAGCGCCAATATTCCGCCGATTCCCGCCGCGAAAGCGACTGTCGGCACTTCGAACGGCTGCGGTGCTGGGCTATCGAGCCAGGCGTGCAGCACCGGATCATATTCCGAAAGGCCGCGTCTCGTATCGGCGAAGGGCTGCGAAGGATCGAACATCGGGCGTCTCCATTGGATCGCCCGTCTCTCTAGATCGGCAATGTTAAATCCGCGTGAAAGTCACAGCCATTCGGGAATCGGTTCGGCGTCGATCAGCGTCTGCGGCAGCACGCGGTTGGCGACGATCGCCCATTTGTCGCCATCGACCATCACCTCAGGCACCAGCGCGCGCGAATTATAGGTGCTCGCCATCGTCGCGCCATAGGCGCCTGCGGTCCGGAACACCGCGAGATCGCCCGACTTTACCGCGTCGATCTCGCGCCCCATCGCAAAGGTATCGGTGCTTTCGCACACCGGCCCGGCGATGTTCGCCGTCATCTTCTCGCCATTGGGGCGAACCGCTTCGAAATCGTGAAACGCGTCGTAGAGCGCGGGGCGGGCGAGATCGTTCATCGCCGCGTCGACGATGACGTAAGGGTTCACCACCCCCGGCTTCACCCAGATCACCTGCGTCAGCAGCACGCCCGCATTGCCGACGAGTACGCGCCCGGGCTCGAACATCAGCGTCACGTCCCAGCCGCGCGTCACGCGTTCGACCATCGCGCCGTAATCGGCAGGCGAGGGCGGCACGCGGTCGCGCTGATACGGCACGCCCAGCCCGCCGCCGAGATCGACGCGGTCGATCGCAAATCCGCTCCCGCGCAGCTCGCGCATCAACTCGCCCACACGCGCATAGCCCGCTTCGAGCGGTGACAAATCGAACACTTGGCTGCCGATGTGGAGCGCGATGCCCCGCATATCGAGGCCGGGCAGGGCGGCCAGCCGCGCATAGATCGCCGCGGCCTGGTCGATCGGCACGCCGAACTTGTTCTCGGCCTTGCCGGTCGAAATCTTGGCATGGGTCTTGGCATCGACATCGGGATTGACTCGCAGCGTCGCGACCGCGCGCTTGCCCTTGGCCGCGGCAATCTCGGCCAGCGCCGCGCCTTCCTCTTCCAACTCGATGTTGAACTGTCCCACGCCCTTGTCGATCGCATCGGCCAGCTCGCCGCGCGTCTTGCCGACGCCCGAGAACACCACATCGCCAGGCGCCATGCCCGCCGCCAGCGCCCGCGCAATCTCCCCGCCCGAAACGACGTCAGCCCCGAACCCGCTTTTGGCGAGCACGCGCACCACCGCGAGGTTGGGATTGGCCTTGATCGCGAAGGCAAGATGCTTCGGCCCCACGCCTTTCAGCGCATCGCTGAACACCGCCGCATGCCGCTCGAGCGTCGCCCGTGAATAGACATAGACAGGCGTACCGACTGCCTCGGCGATCGCGGGCAGCGGCACATCCTCTGCATGAAGAACGCCATCGCGATAGGTGAAATGATCCATGGTCGGTTCAATCTTTCAAGTGCGTCACCCCGCACTTGATGCGGGGTCCCGCTTTACACTGCGGCGTTCAGAAAGAAGCGGCACCCCATCTCGAGCACGGGGTGACGGATAAGCTCCGGTCAACCCGTGGGCGGCAGATCGAAGCGGTCGTCCTGGCGCTCTTCGCTGCGTTTCAACTGCTCGTCGCTGCGTTTGGGCCTGGCCTGGACGCTCGGAGTCATCAACTCCTCGGCGGTCGGCGTCACCGCCGCGGTCTCGGGCTTGACCGGCATGACATTGCCCGGCGCGGGTTTCAGCGGGGTGCGGCTTCCGCAGGCAGCGAGCAGGATCAACAGGGCAATCGTGGCGGCGGTCTTCATCAGCGTTCCAGTGCGGCGCGGGCGTCGGCGATGCGCGCCCTTACCTGATCGGGCGCGGTCCCGCCATAGCTTGTCCGGCTCGCGACAGACGCGTCGACCGAAAGTACGTCGAACACGCGGGCGTCAATCCGCGCGTCCAACTCCTGCAGCTCCTCGATGGTCAGATCGGCAAGCCCGCACTCCTGCCGTTCGGCAAGCCTGACCGCACGGCCGGTGATGTGATGCGCCTCGCGGAACGGCACATCGGCCTCGCGCACCAGCCAGTCGGCAAGGTCGGTCGCGGTCGAAAAGCCGCTTTCGGCCAGCGCCCGCATCCGGTCAGTGCAAAAGTCGAGGCTTTGAACCATTCCGGTCATCGCAGCGGTGCTCAACGCGAGCAGGTCGTGCGCTTCGAACACAGGCGGCTTGTCATCCTGCATGTCCTTCGAATAGGCGAGCGGCAGGCCCTTCATCGTCACAAGCAAAGCGGTGAGGCAGCCGATGATCCGCCCGCTATGCCCGCGCACCAGCTCGGCGGCGTCGGGATTGCGCTTCTGCGGCATGATCGAGCTGCCCGTCGACCACTGGTCGGGCAGCTTTACGAACCCGAACGGTTGGCTCGCCCAGATCACGATCTCCTCGGCCATGCGGCTGAGGTGGAGCGAACATTGCGCTGCGGCAGTCAGATATTCGATCGCGAAATCGCGGTCCGACACGCTGTCGAGGCTGTTCGCGGTCGGGCCGTCGAACCCCAAAGCCGCCGCGACGCCCGCGCGGTCGATAGCAAACCCGGTTCCGGCAAGCGCCGCACTGCCGAGCGGGCATTGGTTCATCCGCGCCCGCGCATCGGCGAAGCGTCCGCAATCGCGCCGCACCATCTCATGCCACGCCATCAAGTGATGCCCCAGCGTCACCGGCTGCGCGCTCTGCAGATGCGTGAAGCCGGGCATGACATCGTCCGCGTGCGCCTCCGCGCGATCGATCAAGGCACGCTGCAATGCCGTCAGCCCCTCCAGCACCGCGTCGATCGCATCGCGCACCCAAAGCCGGAAGTCGGTTGCGACCTGATCATTGCGGCTGCGCGCGGTGTGGAGCCGCCCCGCGACCGGTCCGATCAACTCGGCCAGCCGCGTCTCGACGGCCATGTGAATGTCTTCGAGCGCGAGATCTTCGGGCAGCGCGCCGCCTTCATACTCCGCCGCGATCGTCTTCAGCCCTTGCGCAATCGCCGCCGCATCCTCGGGCGCGACGATGCCCTGCGCGCCGAGCATCGACACATGCGCACGGCTCGCGGCGATATCCTGCCGCCAAAGTCGCTTGTCGAAGGGCAGGCTGGCGTTTATCTCGCGCATCACCGCTGCCGACCCTTCGGCAAAGCGCCCGCCCCACATCGCGTTGGAGTCTGATTTGCGACTGGTAATGGCCCTGCTCCTGCTCGGCGTCGCCGCCTGCGATAAGCAAAGCCCGACAGCGCCGCAAGGCAACGTCACCGCTGCCGCCGCCAAGCCCGAACCCGCGGGCACCGTCGATATGAGCGCTCGCGGCGCCGCGATGCCCGATACCGTCTTCCTCGATCCTGCGGGCAAGCCGGTGAAGCTCGCCGATTTCAAGGGCAAGCCGCTGCTCGTCAATCTCTGGGCGACCTGGTGCGGCCCCTGCGTCGCCGAGATGCCCACGCTCGACGATCTCGCCAAGCGCGAGGGAGGCCGCCTTCAGGTGCTCGTCGTCAGCCAGGATGATGAGGCCAACAAGCCCAAAATCGCCAAGGTCTGGTCGGACCGCGACTTCGCCAAGCTTGAGCCCTATCTCGACAGCAAATCCGATCTCGGCTTCGCCTTCGGCACCGGCATGGTTCCGACGACGGTGTTGTACGATGCGGACGGCAAGGAAGTCTGGAAAGTCATCGGCGCGATGAACTGGGACGGGCCGAGGGCGAACACGCTGCTGAGCGAGACTTTGGGGGGTTGAGATGGCTTTTTTTCTTTTGTGGTAAAACAATCGTCACCCCGCACTTGATGCGGGGTCCCGCTTTTCTTTGCCGCCGACCTCTCCGATAGAATGCCAATAGAAAAGGGCGGCTGGGTCTACATCATGGCCGATCGTTATCGCGGCGCGATGTATGTCGGCGTGACCAGCGACGTCATCGGCCGCGCTTACCGGCACCGCCAGGGGAAGGGGTCGCGTCACGTCTCCAAATACGGCATCTTGCGGCTTGTTTATGCCGAACGCCATGAGGAAATCGAACCGGCGATCGACCGCGAAAAGCTGGTCAAGAAGTGGAAACGGGAATGGAAGTTCGCGCTGATCGAGGCCGACAACCCTGATTGGCGTGACTTATGGGACGAATGGTTCCCGCCTGACAGCGTGCAAGAGCAGCGGGACCCCGTGTCAAGCACGGGGTGACGCTTTAATCTTATGCTATAGCTTGCATCGTTT
>CBDUBW010000148.1:0-6182 GCA_965365485.1 uncultured Aquisediminimonas sp. | reverse complement strand
GCGGGCAGATCGATGCGTCCGCCACCTGCGGGCGTGGCCACAGCGACGATGCGATCGGCGAGATCGGTTCCCGTGACCGCCGGATTGGCGACATCGGCGCCGCCGATCCGAAGCGTTCTCGTGACCATTTCCGGCGCGGTTGGGGGGCTGTCTTGCGCGGTAATCGGACCGTTGATCGTGATCGTCGCGTTGCGATCGGCAAAGACATCAAGCTGCGCCGTGCCTGTGGCAGGCGCGATGCTGAGCGTATCGATTGCGACGTTCTGCGTCTGCATCGCCGTCTGGAGCGTTTCGATGACGACGCGCGACGCCTGCAGCCTGTCAATTTCGGCATCGCTCAGCACGAACTGATTGGCTTCGCTGCCGCCCGCGCCAAGCACGGTATCGTTGACCTGGGTTGCGCCGGTATCGATGCGATTGACAAGCCGAACTTCGCCTGTCGCAGCTGTCGAGCGAACCGTGCCGTTGACGGCGATCTGGTTCGACCGGATCAGAACATTGCCGCCGGTGGACGTAACGGAACCAACTGCCGCCTGATCTGCGGCATCGACCGTAGCAAGCCCCCCTGCCGTCAACGTGTTGCCGATCGTGACATCGCCGGTCGTACCGCCGCGATCGGTGTTGGACAACGTGGCCGTGGTGCCCGCCGTTCCTGTGCCGAGTGATATATTCCCCGAACCGGCACCCGTCGCGCGAGCGCTTAGCAATAGGCTGCCAGATGACGCTGTCGCGCTCGAAACATCGATAGCGCCGTTGCCGAGGGTTGCTGAGCCAGCTGTCACAACGATGTTGCGGCCTGCACTGACCGATCCGGCCTGAACCACCCCGCCGCTGAGCACGGTCACGTCCTGCCCGGCCCCGGCCGCCGCGAGATTGGTGCGGCCCGTAGGCGCTACGCCCGTGACCGACTGCAGCGCGTCGATTGTAATGCTGCCACTCGACGACGTGATACTGCGCGCGGGATTGTCTCCGGCCAAGCGGGCATTGGCGGCGCTCGTGATAGCGATGTTGCCGCCCGCGGTGAGCCCGCTCACCACGGTGATGTCGCCGGATGTGCCGCCGCGATCGCGATTGGTGAGGGTCGCCGTCGTTCCCGCACTGCCCGTACCGACGATGATGTCGCCATCGGCAGTGGTCGCCGCAACGGGGGACACAGCGCGCGCACCTAAGGACAATGCCCCGCTCGCCGCACGGATGGTGCTGACATCGATCGCGCCGTTGCGCGTCATATCGCCCGAAAGGATGGTGGCGTTGCGCCCGGCTGTCACCGAGCCGAGTTGCACCAAGCTGCCGCTGGTGACGCTGACGTCCTGGCCTGCGGCCCCCGCGACCAGATCGCCACGCCCATAAGCCGGGTCGCTGGCGCCCGATGTCGAACCGAGCAGCCCGGTGGTCGCCGCGACCGAAGTGACGGTGATACTCCCGCCGCTCGAGCTTACCCCGCTATTGGCCGCTCCGCCCGCTATGCGATTATCCGTCGCGGAGGCGATGCTGACATTTCCGCCCGCCGACAGAGCATTGCGAATGCGAAGCTCGTCGCGACCCGCCTGCGCTGCCGTCAATCCGTCGCCATCAGCATCGGCCTTGACCAGCGTTGCTGTCGTGCCGGCGCTGCCCGTCCCGAGATAAAGCGCGCCCTGCCCCGCGTTGAGCGAAAGCGCACCACCGGCGTTGACTGTGCTGGTCGAAATCGCGGCGGCCGTGACGCTCGCCGCGCCCGTCGCGGCGACAGTGCCGAGTTGCGCACCCAGTCCTGACGTAACGGTGACCGAACCCGCGCCGCCGCTTGTTGCGATATTGGCCGCGCCGAATGCGTTGGTCAGCCTGTCCTGAGCCGCCCCCGCGTCGGTGCGCGCGATCGCTTGCGCAGCGCCACTCGAGGTCGAAAGCGTCGCGCCCGCCGCGTTTCCGCTATCGAGCGACAAAGCGTCGGCAGCGGTCAGGTCGAGCGTCGTCCCAGCAGTTGCGGTGCCCGCCGAGATTTGCGCTGCGTCCACCGAGATCGCCGTGCCGGCATTGGCTGTCTCGATTGCGGCGCGCTGGCCCACGGTTGCTGTGATGGTGCCGTTGGACGCGGTCAGCCGCGCGCCACGCCCCGCTACCAGATCACCGCTCGTCGCGAGCCCGGTAACCGATCCGCCTGCCATCACGTCAACGCTGCCGCCGCTGTTCGCAATCGACCCGATACGAGCGTCTCCGGTCACCGCGTTGACGGTCGAGGTCCCACGGTCGGTGAGCGTCCCGACGCGCAACCCGGTTGCGATCGCGCCCGGGCCCGGCGGAAGCAGCCCGGTCAGGCTGCCCGTCGTCGTCGCGGTCAGATCGCGTCCGGCAGCAGCCGACGCGATCCGCGCGTCGGTCGAGGACTCGATCGCGACATCGCGGCCTGCTTGCAGCGCCGTCGTGACACGAACTTCATCGTTTGCGGTTCCGGGCGTGCCGCCGCGCTTGATCAACGTTGCGTCGATCGCGGAAGCGCCTTCATCGATGTACAGCCCACCCGCTCGTGCCAGCACCGAGAGCGAGCCGGTCACCGAATCGGCGTCATCGATCGAGGCCGCTGCGGCATCCACCATAATGCTGCCATTCGCCGAAACCATGCCCAATTGTGCGGCCCGACCTGCCTCGATCGATACCGAGCGGCCGGCTCCGTTAGCCGCGATATTGGCGGCGCCGAAGGCACTGTCGAACGGCGCAGTCGGCGATGTCAGCGCGATCGCGACAGGCGTCCCGCCGGCGGCCGACAAATTGGCTCCATTGGCGCTGCCGCTGTCGATCGAGAGCGCGTCGCCTGCGGCGAGGGTCAGCGTCATCCCCGCAATCGCGCTTTGGACCGAGATTTGCGGCGCCGTGACCGAGATCGAGGTGGCGGCATCCAGAGTGCCGAACGCCGCGCGGTTGCCTGCCGTCGCAGTGATCGAGCTTGCCGTGGCGGTCAAATTCGCGCCAGGGCCTGCGGGGGTATCGGCCGCCGCTGACAAGCCGGTGACCGAGCCGCCTGCACGCACGCTGACGTCGGAATTGGCGCTGGTCAGTGATCCGATGCGGATATCGCCGGCCGTTTCGATAACGCCCGTTGTCCCGCCATCGGTCAGTGTGCCGATGCGAATGCCCTGCGCAATCGGGGCGGGCCCCGGCGGGACCAGCCCGGTCAGATCGCGTGTCACGGTCGAAGCGATCGAAGCACCGGTCGCGGCGTTGACGCGCGCATCGGTCGCACTGTCGATCTGCACGGCCCCGTCGGCGGTCAGGCCGGTGCGGATACGCAACTCGTCGCGGTTGACATCGGCAAGGCCGTTGCCGTCTGTATCGGTTTTCACCAGCGTCGCGCTGGTGCCTGCGGCGCCCGTCCCAAGATAAAGCCCGCCAAGATTGGACGTCAGCGCGAGGCTACTTCCCGCACTGGCGTTAGCGAGACTGACTGCGCCGGCTGTCACGCCGATCGCACCTTGCGCGCTCACCGTGCCCAGCTGTGCGCCAAGACCGGCGGCAACGGAGACGTCCCCGCCACCTGGCGCGGTCGTCGAGAGATTGGTTGCGCCGAATGCGTCGGTAAGCCTATCCTGCGCTGCGTTTGCGTCAGTGAGGCTGATCGCCGCAGCGGCACCACCCGATGTCGTCAGGGTTACCCCCGTGCCCGATCCGCTATCGAGCGAAAGCGCATCGACAGCGCTGAGGTTGAGCGTACCGCCCGCTGCCGCGCTCTGCACCGAGGTCTGGGCTGCGCCGATAGAGATCGCATTCGTTGCACTTGCGCTGCCGATTGCAGCGCGCTGGCCGGCGGTCGCAGTGATCCCGCCCGCAGTCGCCGTGAGCGTCGCACCCGGGCCCGCTGCCAGATCCCCCGCCGTGGCGAGTCCGGTGACCGATCCGCCCGCGTTCACGGTCAAATTCCCGCCGCTGTTGATAACCGAGCCGATGCGGACATCGCCCGTCGATGCCATAATCGACGTGCCGCCACTATCGGCGAGCGTGCCGACGCGCAGCCCCCTCGCGATCGCGCTCGGCCCGGGCGGGACCAGCCCGGTCAGGTCGCGCGTCACGGTCGACATAATCGAAGCGCCGGTCGCGGAATTGACGCGCGCATCGGTCGCGCTGTCGATGCGCGCCGCTCCGATCGCGATCAGCGCATTGCGAATGCGGAGTTCGTCACGGTTGAGAGCGGCCAAGCCGTCACCATCGGTGTCGGTCTTGACGAGGGTCGCGGCCGCTCCGACGGTGCCGGTGCCGAGATAGAGTCCGCCCTGACGTGCGGTTGCGCTCAACGCACCACTGGCTGTGACGGTGCTAGCGGAAACCGCCGCTGCGTCGATCGTCACGGCCCCCGACGCGCTGGTCGCGTCCAGTTGCGCGGCGAGACCCGCGGTAACCGAGATCGATCCCCCGGGGCCTGTCGCGGCGATGTTCGCCGCGCCGAAAGCGTCGGACAATTTATCCTGGGCGGCCCCGGCATCGGTCAACGCGATCGGCGCCGATGCGCCGCTCGAGGTGGTCAGAGTCACGCCGGCGGCGCTTCCGCTATCGAGTGACAGCGCGTCGGCGGCCGCGAGAGCGAGACTGCCTGTGGCCGTCGCATTTTGCGCGGAGATTTGTGCGGCACCCACATCGACGTTGCCGCCACTGGCGGACGCGGTGCCGAGCGCGACGCGTCCACCGGCAGTGACTCCGATACCGCCCGCTGTCGCCGTCAGCGTAGCGCCCGGTCCGGCGGCGGTGTCGGCAACCGCGAGCCCGGTGACCGAGCCGCCGCTCTCGACGACGACGTTGCCGCCGCTGTTGTTGACCGAGCCGATACGGACATCGCCCGTGGCCGCATCGATGGAGGTGTTGCCGCTATCGGTGAGCGCACCCACGCGGAGCCCAAGCCCAATCGCGGCCGGGCTGGCAGGCGCAAGGCCCGTCAAATCGCGTGCCACTGTCGAGGTTATGCTCCCGGACGTCGCGGCATTGATCCGCGCATCGGTGCTGCTGTCGATCTGCGCGGCACCACCCGCGGTCACCGCGTTCCGGACGCGCAACTCGTCGCGGTTGACGTCGGCAAGACCATTACCATCGCCATCGAGCTTGATCAGTGTCGCGCTGGTGCCTGCCGCTCCTGTGCCGAGGTAAAGCCCGCCAAGGTTGGCGGTGAGCGAAAGGCTAGTTCCGGCATTGGCATTAGCAAGGCTGATCGCGCCGGCCGTGACACCGATCGCGCCTGGCGCACTGACCGAGCCGAGCTGGGCGCCAAGCCCGGCCATGACCGACACGTCCCCGCCCCCTGGCGCGATGGCGGTGAGATTGGTCGCGCCGAATGCGTCGGTCAGCCTGTCCTGAGCGGCATTGGCGTCAGTGAGCGCGATCGGCGCAGCGGCCCCGCCCGACGTCGACAGCGTCACGCCGGTCCCCGACCCGCTATCGAGCGAGAGCGCATCGACAGCGCTGAGATTGAGCGCGGCGCCCGCAGTGGCGCTCTGCACGGAAGTTTGCGCCGCAGCGACCGAGATCGCACCTGTCGCATTTGCGGTGCCAACCGCGGCCCGCCCGCCGGCAGTTGCGGCAATTCCGCCTGCAGTCGCCGTGAGAGTTGCACCGGGGCCCGCCGCCAAATCGCCTGCCGATGCAAGACCGGTGATAGAGCCGCCTGCATTCACGCCGAGATTGCCGCCGCTGGAGGTGACCGAGCCGATGCGGACATCGCCAGTCGATGCGGTGATCGATGTGGCGCCGCTGTCAGCAAGCGTGCCGACGCGAAGGCCTGTCGCGATCGCGCTCGGCCCGGGCGGGACCAGCCCGGTCGAGTCGCGCGTCACGGTCGAAGAGATCGACGCGCCGGTCGCGGCAGCGATCCGTGCGTCAGTGGCGCTATCGATCTGCGCGGCCCCGCCAGCGGTCAGGCTGGTGCGGATGCGCAATTCTTCGCGGTTGACGTCGGCTAAGCCGTTGCCATCGGTATCGGTCTTGATCAGCGTTGCCGCGCCGCCCGCAGTGCCGGTACCGAGATAGAGCCCACCCTGTCGCGCCGTAAGCGTCAGCGCGCCGCCCGCGTTGACCGTGGGCACCGAAATCGCGGCAGCATCGACGTTGATAGCGCCGGTCGAACCTACCGCACCGAGCTGCGCGCCCTGCCCCGCCGTGACGGTGACCGAAGACGCGGGCGCTGTGGCGGCAATGTTCGCGGCCCCGAACGCATCGCTCAGCCC
>CBDUBW010000147.1:0-6184 GCA_965365485.1 uncultured Aquisediminimonas sp. | reverse complement strand
TCATGTCGACCAACCACAAGGATATCGGCACGCTCTACCTGATCTTCGCGATCATGGCGGGGATCATCGGGGGCGCAATCTCCGGTGTGATGCGTTTGGAGCTCGCGGAGCCGGGCATCCAGTATCTGCCTTGGCTGGCTTCGACGCTCCATGGCGGCGCGATGGATGAGACGCAGGGCCTTCATCTCTGGAATGTGCTGATCACCGCGCACGGCCTGATCATGGTCTTCTTCATGGTCATGCCCGCGATGATCGGCGGCTTCGGCAACTGGTTTGTGCCGATCATGATCGGCGCGCCCGACATGGCGTTCCCGCGCATGAACAACATCTCGTTCTGGCTGCTGGTGCCCGCCTTCATCCTGCTGATGGGATCGACCTTCGTCACCGGCGGGGCAGGGCCGGGCGCAGGCACCGGCTGGACGGTCTATGCACCGCTTTCAACGAGCGGCTCGGCGGGGCCGGCGGTCGATATGGCGATCCTGTCGCTGCATCTCGCCGGCGCCTCCTCGATCCTCGGCGCGATCAATTTCATCACGACGATCTTCAATATGCGCGCGCCGGGCATGACCCTGCACAAGATGCCGCTGTTCGTCTGGTCGATCCTCGTCACCGCCTTCCTGCTGCTGCTGGCACTGCCGGTTCTTGCGGCTGCAATCACGATGCTGCTGACCGACCGCAACTTCGGCACGACCTTCTTCGATCCGGCGGGCGGCGGCGATCCGATCCTCTACCAGCATCTCTTCTGGTTCTTCGGGCACCCCGAAGTCTATATCATGATCCTGCCGGGCTTCGGCATCGTCAGCCAGGTGATTTCGACCTTCAGTCGCAAGCCGGTGTTCGGCTATCTCGGCATGGCTTATGCGATGGTCGCGATCGGCGTGGTCGGCTTCGTCGTCTGGGCGCATCACATGTTCACGATCGGGATGAGCGTGAACACCAAGATGTACTTCACCGCCGCGACGATGGTGATCGCAGTGCCGACAGGGATCAAGATCTTCAGCTGGATCGCGACGATGTGGGGCGGCTCGATGAGCTTCAAGACCCCCATGATGTGGGCGCTGGGCTTCATCTTCATGTTCACCGTCGGCGGCGTCACCGGCGTGTTGCTCGCCAATGGCGGCATCGATAATTACATGCACGACACCTATTACGTCGTCGCGCACTTCCACTATGTGCTGTCGCTCGGCGCGGTCTTCTCGCTGTTCGCGGGCTTCACCTACTGGTTCGCGAAGATGAGCGGGCGGCATTTGTCCGAAGCGCTGGGGCAGCTCCATTTCTGGATCTTCTTCATCGGCGTGAACATCATCTTCTTCCCGCAACATTATCTGGGGCTGCAGGGCATGCCGCGGCGCTATCCCGATTACGCCGATGCGCAGGCCTATTGGAACGAGATTTCGTCGATCGGCTATATCGTGATGGCGGCAGGCATGGTGATCTTCTTCATTAACGTTGCCTACGCCTTCATCGCCGGCAAGAAGGCCGAGGACAATTATTGGGGCGAGGGCGCGACGACGCTCGAATGGACGTTGTCGAGCCCGCCGCCGCACCACCAGTTCGAGACGCTGCCGAAGATTGACTGAGCTGGAGGAAAGCGTGCAGCGGAGCAGCACGCCGGTGGCCGTAGGCCATCCGAACGGCCGGCCGGCCCCGGCTTTCGCCGGGGTTCGACGTCACGGGATTTATTCTCGTGACGGCCATGGGAAGAAGTACGCATGACCACAACCACCGCCCCCAGCTACACCACCCCCGACTGGCGCGATTTCTGGGCGCTCACCAAACCGCGCGTGATGACGCTCGTCGTCTTCAGCGCCGCCTGCGCGCTAATCGCCGCCCCCGTCGCCATCCACCCGGTGCTCGCCTTCACTGCCGTGCTTTGCATCGCGGTCGCGGCGGGCGCGGCGGGCGCGCTCAATCAATGGTATGAAGCCGATATCGACGCCAAGATGAAGCGGACCGCGGGGCGACCGCTTCCGGGCGGCCGGATGGATCCCGACAGCGCGCTCCAATTCGGGGTCGGGCTCTCGGTGTTTTCGGTGGTCACGATGGGCCTGGCGACCAATGTCGTCGCCGCGGCGCTTCTGGCGCTCTCGATCCTCTTCTACGTTTTCGTCTATACGATTTGGCTCAAGCGACGGACGCCGCAGAACATAGTCATCGGCGGCGCGGCGGGAGCGTTTCCGCCGATGGTCGGCTGGGCGGCGGCGACCGGCGATGTCACGCTGATGCCGGTGTTGCTTTTCTCCATCATCTTCCTGTGGACGCCGCCGCATTTCTGGGCGCTCGCGCTGTTCGTAAAGCCCGATTATGCCGCCGCCGGGGTGCCGATGCTCCCGGTCGTTGCAGGTGAGAAGGAAACTCGTCGCCAGATCCTGCTCTACTCGCTGCCGATGGCCGCCGCCGCGATCCTGCCTTGGCCTTTGGCACTCGCGGGAGCGATCTACGGAATGTCCGCCATCATCCTCTCAGGCGTGTTCCTGCTTCTCGCTGCGCGCGTTGCCCGCAACAACAGCGGCAACGGCTTCGTGCCCGAAAAGAAGCTGTTCGGTTTCTCTCTCATCTATCTATTCGCGCTGTTCGGCGCGCTCGCGCTCGACAAGGTGCTGCTCGCATGAACCAGGATGAATATCGCGCGCGTCAGCGTTCTCGCGCCAAGGTTATGGCGCTGATCCTCGGCGGACTGGTCGTCCTGTTCTACGCCGTCAGCATCGCCAAGATGGCTGTCGCGCCGTGAACCGCGTGACCCGCACCGCACTGCTCGCGGCGGGCCTCGCCGGCGGCATGACCGGGCTCGGCTATGCCAGCGTCCCGCTCTACCGGCTCTTCTGCCAGGTGACGGGCATCGATGGCACGACGCGGATGGCGGTCGGCGAGACCGCCCCCGGTGCGGTCGCGGGCAAGACCGTAATCGTCCGCTTTGACGCCAACCGCGTACCCACCTTGCCGTGGGAATTCGCGCCCGAGCGCAACACCGAAAGCGTGACGATCGGCGCGCGCGAAATGGCCTTCTACACCGCGCAGAATCTTTCGGCACGCCCTGTCACCGGCAGCGCGACCTTCAATGTCACGCCGGTGCACGCCGCCAAATATTTCGCCAAGATTCAGTGCTTCTGCTTCAACGAGCAGACGCTCAAACCCGGTGAGCAGGTGCGGATGCCGGTGATCTATTATGTCGATCCGGCGATCATGACCGATCCAGACACCAAGGATATCGAGGAAATTACGCTCAGCTACACCTTCTACCCGGTGGACGCGCCGGGCAAGTCAAGTTAGTCGGGCGCAAGAGGCAGGGAAGGCGACACAATGGCGCACGGCAAAACGCACGATTATCATATTCTTCCGCCCGACCCCTATCCGATCCTCGGCGCTTTCTCGGCGTTGGTGATGGCGGCGGGCGGCATCATGTGGATGCACGAAGCGCCATATGGCGGCTGGATTTTCTACGCGGGCGTCGCCGCGGTGCTTTACGTCGCCTACGCCTGGTGGGCGAACGTCATCAAGGAAGCGCATGCGGGCGATCACACCCCCGTTGTCGCGCTGCATCTGCGTTACGGGATGATCCTGTTCATCGCCTCCGAAGTGATGTTCTTCGTCGGTTGGTTCTGGGCGTTCTTCGATTTCTCGCTTTTTCCCGCCGCGCTCGAAGTGACGCGCGATGCCGAAGGGGTGACGAGCGTGACCAATCTCGTTGGGCAGGAGGGCGCGGCCGCCGTCACGCAATGGCCGCCCAAGGGCATCGAGGTGATCGATCCGTTCGGCTTTCCGCTGCTCAACACGCTGATCCTGCTCTGCTCGGGCACGACCGTCACATGGGCGCACCATGCGCTGATCCATGGCGATCGCGAGGGGCTGAAGAAGGGGCTTTGGGCAACGATCCTGCTCGGCATCGTCTTCACCGCGATCCAGGCCTATGAATATGTGCACGCGCCATTCGGCTTCAAGGGCACCAACTATGGTGCCAGCTTCTTCATGGCGACGGGGTTCCACGGCTTCCATGTGCTGATCGGCACGATCTTCCTGATCGTCTGTCTGGTGCGCGCTTACAAAGGCCACTTCACGCCTCGCCAGCATTTCGGCTTCGAGGCGGCGGCTTGGTACTGGCATTTCGTCGACGTCGTCTGGCTTTTCCTCTTCGTGTCGATCTACGTCTGGGGCAGCTGGGGCGCGCCGGTCCACGGTTGACAATGGCGGACTGGCAGCTTGCGCAGATCAATGTCGGCAGGCTGATCGCGCATCCGGACGACCCGGTGGTGTCCGGGTTTATGGAGATGCTTGATCCGGTCAATGCGCTCGCCGATGCGAGCGACGGCTTCGTCTGGCGGTTGCAGAGCGATAGCGGTAACGCCGTCGATCTCGCGCCGACTCCCGATCCGCGGCTGATCGTCAATATGTCGGTGTGGCGCGATGCCGATGCGCTATTCGCGTTCGTCTATCGCAGCGCGCACACGCCGGTGATGGCGCAACGTCGGCAATGGCTCGAACGCTTCGAAGGCGCGTTTCAGGCATTGTGGTGGGTGCCGGCCGGACATCGCCCCGAGATCGAGGAAGGATTGGCGAAACTGTGGTTGCTCGATCGCTTTGGGCCAAGCCGCAACGCCTTCACTTTCAAGGCGCGCTTCCCCGCGCCGGGGTTGGCAGGCGGACCGATCGACATGCGGCCCGATCCGTGGTGTGCCGGACGCGCCTGACGGGCGCATTCCTGCTATGACCGGGGCTCGTGGCAAAGGCTTTTGGCTCGCGACAGTGCTGGTTGCGACTGCCTGCGCGACGATGATCGGGCTCGGCATCTGGCAGCTCAAGCGCGCAGAATGGAAAGAGCATCTTCTGAGGCAATATGAAGCGGCGCGGTCATTGCCGCCAATGGCCTGGCCGATGGTGCCCGATCCTGCCGCGCTGCCGCTGTTCCGGCGGTCGTCGGGGCAGTGCTTGGCGGTCACCGCTTGGCGCGCGACCAGTGGCCGCAATGTGCGTGGCGATTCGGGCTGGATTCACACCGCAGCCTGCCGCACCGGCGCGGATGGGCCGGGGATGCAAATCGTTGCCGGATGGTCGCGCTCGCCCGCCGCGCCGTCATGGAACGGTGGCAGAGTCAGCGGCGTCATCGCTCCCGACAGCGCGCACCTGATCCGCCTCGTCAGCGATCGCGCTCTCGCGCCCGGGCTCGAAGTCGCAGCGCCGCCCGATATCGCCGAGATTCCCAATAACCACAAAGCCTATGCCGTTCAGTGGTTCGCCTTTGCCGCCATCGCCGCCATCATCTTCGCGCTGGCGCTGCGGCTGCGGGCGAGGAAGCCGCACTGAACGAAGGCTTGCTGTTCTACGGTGTCGCAACCGCGGCGATCGTGTTGGTTGGTCTTGCAAAAGGCGGCTTCGCCGGACTTGGCGCGACCTCGATGCCCTTGCTCGCTCTGGTGATGGATCCGGTCAGGGGCGCGGCAATGCTCCTGCCGATCCTTATCGTCCAGGATGTCGTTGGCATCTGGGCCTTCCGCAAGACCTTTGACCGGCGAACGCTCGCCTGGATGCTACCCGGCGCGCTGATCGGAATCGTCGTCGGCTGGCGGCTCGCGGCGAGCGTCGACAGCCATGTCGTCGCCGGGCTGGTCGGCGGCATCGCGGTGGTGTTCGGGGCCTATCGACTGATCGCGACGCCGCGTGCCGAGCCGCGCGCCTGGCCGCAATGGTTCGCCGCCTTCTGGGGCGCGGTCGCCGGATTCACGTCGCAGGTGGCGCACGCAGGCGGGCCGCCCTTTCAGATTTGGGCGTTGACCCGCAATTTCCCGCACACCGTCTTCATCGGCACTTCGACGATCTTCTTCGCCGCGGTCAACTGGATGAAGGTGCCCGCTTATGTCGCGCTCGGCCAGTTCACGGCCGAAAACATGCGGCTGACGCTCATCTTCCTGCCCATCGCGATCGTCAGCACCGTCGCCGGCGTCTGGCTGGTCAGGCGGCTCGATCCCGCGCGTTTCTACACCATTATCAACATTTTGATGATCGGGGTGGGTCTGCTTCTGCTCTGGGAATCGTTCGCCTGAAGCTTGTCGCCCGGGAACCCGGCGGCTAGGCGCGGCGCGCGATGGATTATGTAAGCACAAGAGGGCAGGCGCCGACGCTCGATTTCGAAAGCGTCACGCTCGCGGGCCTGGCGTCCGATGGCGGCCTCTACGTTCCCAGCGAATGGCCG
>CBDUBW010000146.1:0-6210 GCA_965365485.1 uncultured Aquisediminimonas sp. | reverse complement strand
GGCAGCTCCTGGCTCGCCGCCCCCCACCCCGCCAATGCCTTGCTCGAAGCCCGTTTGATCAGCTGCTTCTGGTCCTCGAGCGAGAAATGGCCGCCGCCGCTTACCGTCGCCACCTCGTCCCAGGCGATTGGCGCTGCGACCGGTGCGCCTTCGCGCGCGCGGACACTATAGGGCAGCACCGCGGTCGATCCGCGCTGGTTGCGCAGCCAGTCTATGAGGATGCGACCCTTGCGCTTGGCCTTGGAGATGGTCGCGACGAAGCGATCGGGCTCGGCCGCGGACAGCGCCTGCGCGAAGAGCTTGGCGAAATCGGTGAAGGTCTGCCAATCGGGCCCGGGATTGACGGGCACGACGATGTGCAGGCCCTTGCCGCCCGACAGCATCGGGAAGCTGACCAGCCCGAGATCGGCGAGGTGCGTTTTCAAATCCATCGCCGCCTTGCGGACATCGTCGAAGTCGAGCCCCTCATCGGGGTCGAGATCGAAAATCATGCGATCGGGCTGCTCGAAATGCGCGGCGCGGGCCGCCCAGCCGTGCAATTCGATCGCACCCATCTGAACGCACTCCATCAGCCCGGTCGCGTCCTCGATATAGAGATAGGTCCGCGTTTTGCTGCCGTCCTTGTCGGGCACTTCGACCGACCGGATCGCATCGCCCAGATTTTCGGCGCCGTGGCGCTGGAAGAAGCAGTGCTTGGCGCGCCCCTGCGGGCAGCGGATCAGGCTGAGCAGCCGCCCCGACGCGCTTGCGAGCACGAGCGGCGACACCGCCTCGTAATAATCGGCGAGCTGGCCCTTGGTGATGCCTGCCTCCGGGAAAATCACCCGGTCGCGGCTCGAGATCTTGACCGTCGATGCGGTCGCCTGTTCGACCGGGGTCGCTTTCTCGGCGACGACTTCCTTCGCGGGCTTGTCAGCGCGCAGTCCGAGGAAGCTGGCGTGGCGGAGAATGCCGTCGCTGGTCAGCGCCGCGTACGCGATTTCCGCGACAAGTTTTGGCTTGAGCCATTTCACCCCGCGCCGCGCGGGGCCAGGCACTTCGAGTGCAGGCTTCTCCGCCTCAAGACCTTCGAAAGCCTTGCGTAAAGACGCCATTGTCTTCTCATTGAAACCGGTGCCGACGCGTCCCGCATATTTGAGCTTGCCGCCTTCATTGACCGCCATCAGCAGCGATCGCAGCCCGCGCCGCGCCTTGTCGCTCGGCACCCAGCCGACAATGACATATTCCTGCCGCTGGATGCACTTGACCTTGAGCCAGGCCTGGCTGCGCTTGCCGCGGTACGGCGCGTCGGCGCGTTTCGAGACGATGCCTTCAACCCCCGCCGCGCACATCGCCTGGAACAGCTTCTCACCGCTGCCAGTGACGTGATCGGCAAATACGAACGGCCCGGCATTGGGGATCAGCGGCGCGAGCCGTTCCTTGCGTTCGATGTTGGGCAGTGCGGTCAAATCTTCGCCATCGTGCGAGAGCAGATCGAAGGCGAAAAAGCGGGTATCGGGATCGCCGGTCTTGATCGCCTCTTGCAGCGCGCCGAAGCTCGGCTTGCCCTCGCCATCGAGCACCGCGATCTCGCCATCGAACAGCGCGCTGCCGACGTCGAGCGCGGCTGCGGCCTCGATCAGCCTGGGAAACTTGTCAGACCAGTCGAGCCCGGTCCGGGTGAAGAGCCTGGCCTTGCCGCCGCCGACGGCGATCAGCGCGCGGTATCCGTCATATTTTGTTTCGTGAATCCATTCGCCGCCATCGGGGACGTGATCGACCAGCGTCGCCAGCTGAACGGGCTGGAAATCGGGAATGGGCAACGACTTCCGCTTCTTGACCTTCGCTTTGGGCGGTGGCCTGCCCGCCGCAATCTCTTCCATCGTCCGCCCGGTGGTGACGCTGGTTAGCGCCCGCTCGACGAGAATGTCGCCTAGCCCAGCATGCTCGTCGTCGATCTTGCGCAGCAGCCAATTCTCGTTCTTCTCCTTGCCGCGTGGCTTGAGGCGAATGAGCAGCCATTCGCCCTTCATCCGCTCGCCATCGAGCGTGAAGTGAAGATGCCCTTTTTCAAGATCCTTCGCCGATTTGCCCGCGATCGGCGCCCAGCTGCCGCGATCCCACAGCATCACCGTCCCGCCGCCATATTCGCCCTTGGGGATCGTCCCTTCGAAGGTGCCATAATCGAGCGGGTGGTCTTCGGTTCGCACCGACAGCCTTTTGTCATCGGGGTCGAGGCTTGGCCCGCGGGTCACCGCCCAGCTTTTGAGCACCCCGTCGATCTCAAGACGCAAATCCCAGTGCAGCCGGGTCGCATCATGCTTCTGGACGACGAAGCTGTTGCCTTTATCCTTGCCGACCTTGCCCGCAGGCTCCGCAGTCTTCGCGAAATCGCGCTTTGCATTATACTTCGCGAGAAGATCGGTCGCCACGCGTTATGCCGCCTTTTTGCGCGCCGGAGCTCTCTTCTTGGCCGGGGCCGACTTAGCAGCGGACTTGGCGGGCGCGGCCCCGGGCTTTTCGAGCGACTTTTTGAGCGCGGCCATCAGATCGATGACATTGCTCTTGCCGCCGCTTTCGGCTGGCTCATCGTCCGCAACGATCTTCTTGCCCTTGGCCTTGAGCTTGCGCTGGACCAGGTCCTTCAAGGCATCGACATAGCGATCCTTGAATTGCTCGGGCTCGAATTCGCCGGTCTTTTTGGCGATCAGCGTCTGCGCGAGTTCGAGCAAATCCTCATCGGGCTTGTCGTTGGGGATATCGCGGAAATAGCTTTGCGCCTTGGCAAGTTCATCAGCGTAGCGCAGCGTTTCCATCAGCAGACCTTTGCCGCACGGCTTGAGACTGACGATATATTCGCGTCCGCGCATCGCGAGTTGGCCGAGCCCGACCATGCGCGTCTTCCGCAAGGCTTCCCGGACGACGATGAAAGCCTCGGCTGCGAGGTCGTCGGCGGGAACGACATAATAGGGCTTCTCGTAATAGGTCGGGTCGATATCGTCGGCCGATACGAACAGCGTCAATTCGAGCGTTTTCTTGGACTCGAGCCGAACCGCTTCGAGCTCATCGTCCTCGAGCAGGACGAAATTGCCCTTTTCATATTCATAACCTTTGATGATCTCTTCAGGATCGACCGGGCCGATGCCCGGAACCGACTTGAGATATTTGATCGGCTTGCCCGAAGGCTCATGGATCTGCCGAAAGGCGACGCTCGCGCCACTGCGCGTCGCCGAATAGACCTCGACCGGAATCGAAACGAGCGCGAGCTTTAGCTGTCCGCGCCAATATGGGCGTGCCGCCATGAACCAACCCCTTGTTGCTTTCCACTGGACAACTGTGACGCGAACCCCCAGTTCCCTTTGCTGCACTGCAACATGAGGTGATCATGGATATCATGAGCTATTGGCAGCGCGTCGCCGCCGCCAATTTCAGTCTGTCGCTAACAGCGATGCGATTGGCCGAAGCGATGGTCGCGGCAACGACGGTGATCCGCGTTAGAGGCGACATGATCAACATGGGCCTCAAATCGCCACGCGATACCGACTGGCGCGAAATGGGGGTGATGGTTTCGGAAAAGCTCTTCGCTTTCGGTCAATCAGGCTCCGCCGCAAGCCGCGAACTGGACGCGGTGCAAGCGCGACTGCTCGCCGATTGGCAGCAGGCGATGATCCTGCCGTTTTCCGCCGCCAGTCCCGACGCTGCGGCAAACGCAGGCGCACGGGTCGCCATGCTCGGGCTCGATATGCTCGAGCTGACCGCGCGGCTCGCCGAAGTCGCGGTCGCTCCCATTCACCAGACAGTCACTGCCAATGCGCGTCGGCTAAGATAGTTGCGCTTCCCTGCTCCTCACGATTAAAAAGACAAAATGGGGGAGACGGGAACAGAAGCCGCGCGCATTCCCGATGGCATTTCCGAATCGAGCCTGGGCGATGGGGGCAGCGTCAGAAATCTCGCCACTCCCATGGTGGCTTTGGCGTTGGCGCTGCTGATCGGCGCGGCCATGACGGGTTGGCTGGCCGGCCGGCCAAACCCGACCAAAACATTGCGCACGCCTGCCGCGACACTGAGCGTTAACGCCCCAGACCGCTTGCGAAGCGGTCAGTTCTTTGAAGTGCGTATGACTGCTACGGCGCATCGCGATCTCACCGACTTTGTCATCGCAGTCCCGCCCGCTTTGTGGCGCGACTGGACGGTCAACACGATGATTCCGGGCCCTGCCGAAGAAAGCTTCGAGGATGGCCGCTTCACCCTGCATTTTGGTGAGGTGAAGGCGGGAGACTCGTTCGAGATCAAGGTCGACGCCCAGCTCAACCCGTCGCTTTTCGGCGGCACGAATGGCACAATCCTTCTGAGAGACGGTGATATGTCGCTGGGCGAACTGCCGCTTGCGACAAGGGTTCTGCCCTGATGGACATCGTGCTCCGCGCGACCGCGATGTTCGCGATCCTTTATATCCTGCTGCGGATGCTGGGGAAGCGCGAAGTCGGCCAGCTCACCACCTTCGAACTGGTGGTGATCGTCGTGCTCGGCGATCTCATTCAGCAGGCGGTGACGCACAATGATTTCAGTATCACGGGCGCGACGCTGGCGATCGGTACGTTTGCCTTCTGGGGCCTGGTGATGAGCTGGCTGAGCTTCAAATCGCCGCGCATCGAAAAGCTGCTCGATGGCGAACCACGCGTGATTGTTCGCGACGGCGAAATTCTCGACGCCAATATGCGCCGCGACCGGCTCACGCGAACCGAACTTCTCTCCGAAATGCGGCTGGCTGGTATCGCGCGTGTCGAGGATGTTGCCTGGGCAATTCTTGAAACGCAGGGTCGAATCAGCTTTATCGAGAAAAGTGACAAGCGCCCCAATCGCACCGACGACGCGCACCCGATCTAATCGAGCTGCGCCCAGACCGGCGCGTGATCGCTGGTCTTCTCTAGCCCCCGCACCCACCGCTCGACCTGCGCATCCTTGAGCCGCGCCGCGAGATCGGGGCTGAGCAGGATATGGTCGATCCGCAGCCCGGCGTCGCGCTCGAACGAGCCGCGCCAATATTTCCAGAAGGTGTAGATCGGTTCGGGGTGGATCGTCCGCACCGCATCGGTCCAGCCCTGCGCGAGCAAATCCGCGAAGGCCTTGCGCACTTCGGGAGCGAAAAGCGCGTCGTCGCGCCAGCGTTCGGGCTTATAAACGTCGAGATCGGTTGGCATGATGTTGTAATCGCCGATCAGTGCGATGGGCAGCCCGCTGGCCCTGAGCTCCGCCGCATGGGCGAGCAGCCGATCAAGCCAGCGCAGCTTGTAATCGAACTTAGGCCCCGGGCGAGGATTGCCGTTGGGCACGTAGAAGCCCGCGACAATGACGCCGTCGATCGCGGCTTCGATATAGCGGCTTTGGCTGTCGTCACGATCCCCCGGCAGGCCACGGCGCGTCTCAATCGGATCGGTGCCGCGCGCGAGCAGCGCCACGCCGTTCCAGCGCGGCTGTCCGTGCCAGATCGCGCCATAGCCCGCCTTCCGGATCGCGGTTTCGGGAAACGCCGCGTCAGGGCATTTCAGTTCCTGCAGGCAGACGATATCGGGCTTTGATCGTTCGAGAAACTGCAGCAACACCGGAAGGCGGCCGTTGATGCCGTTGACGTTGTAGGTTGCGATCTTCACGGAAAGCCTAACTATTCTCTCAGGAACCTGTGCCGTTCTTGCGGCCCGTGGGTTGGAGCGCCATGAGCGAGATTTGGGATTGCATCGTAATTGGCGCGGGACCCGCCGGGCTGAGCGCCGCCTTGTACATGGCGCGATATCGCCGGCGGACACTGATGCTCCACGACGGCACGGCGCGCGCCTTGCGCATCCCGCTGACCCGTAACGCGCCCGGCTTTCCGGAGGGGATCGCCGGGCCCGATCTGATCGCGCGAATGACGCAGCACGCGTGCGAATATGGCGCGGAGATCGACGAAGCCAAGATCGTCGATCTTTCGGTCGAGGATGGCGGCTTTGCGATCACCGCCTTCGACGGTCGCAGCTGGCAGGCCCGAACCTGCATCCTCGCCACCGGGGTCGCCGAAAATCAGGTCGCGCTCGATCCGGTCGATCATGAGGCGGCGATTGCGAACGGCACCCTCCGCTACTGCCCGGTGTGCGACGGATATGAGCATATCGGCGAGCGTATCGGCGTGATCGGCTGCGACGAGCAGGGCGCCGGCGAAGCGCTGTTCCTTCGCACCTTCAGCGACGATGTGAC
>CBDUBW010000145.1:0-6236 GCA_965365485.1 uncultured Aquisediminimonas sp. | reverse complement strand
AGAACCTCGAATTCTTCTACTTCCACAACTGCCTTTACGAAGGCGTGTGGAAGGATAATCGCCGTCGCTTCAGCGAGCGCACGCCCACCTGGGACGTGATGCACAAATTCCCGCACGACTATAAGCTGATCTTCGTCGGCGACGCGGCGATGTCACCCTACGAGATCTCGCATCCCGGCGGATCGGTCGAACATTTCAACGAAGAGTCGGGCGCGGCGTGGATGCACCGCATGGTGACGACCTATCCCGCCACCGTCTGGCTCAACCCCACCCCCGAAGCGCATTGGGGCTATTCGCAATCGACCAAGATCATCAAGGAACTGGTCAAGGATCGGATGTATCCGCTGACGCTGGACGGGCTCGACGATGCGATGCGCGAGCTCGTCCGCAAGCATTAGCTTTTCTGATCGAGCTCCGCATTGAGCCGCAGGCTCGCGCGCCAGAAGAAGAATGCAGGCACTAGCCCCAGCAATGCCGCGCCGTAGAGCACCCAGCGCACGCTTTCCGCGCCAGCAGCAGGCTTGACCAGATCGGAGGCGATGCCGAACAGCAGCGGCCCCAGCCCGAGGCCGATCAGATTCTGCGCGAACAGCAGCACCGCGCTTGCCATCGCCCTTGCCTGGGGGCGAACGAGTCCTTGGCCGCAGCTATAGGTCGGTCCGATATACATGCCGCCAAGAATGGTGGGGAAAATCAGTAGGACCAGCGCAATCCGCCAATCATCGACCCAATAGGCCGCAATCGCGATCGGGATGCCGATTGCATAGCCGAGTGCAGGGCCCGTCAGGACATGGCGGCGATTGACCTTCCCCCAACGGTCGGCAACGTACCCGCCCAGCCAGGTGCCAAGTACGCCCGCAAGGCCAATGAGGATGCCGAAATAGAGGCCAACCTCGCCCGGCGAGAGATTGTGCGTTCGCTGGAGAAAAATCGTCGTCCAAGTCACCTTGCCATAGCCGAGGAAGGCTGCACCGGCGCCGGCGATCATCAGATAGATGAAAGCGCGTGACGAAAAGATGTCGCGCAGTGCCTCTCCCGTGCCGATAGCGGGCGGAGCCGCGGTCGACTGCGCGCGTAGCTTGCGCGGCTCGGGAAGCACGAACCAAACGATGAGCGCGAGCAATATGCCCGGCGCTCCGACCACGAAGAAGGCGACGCGCCAGCCATAGCTGTCGGCCAGCAGCCCGCCAATCAGCATCCCGAGCAGCGAGCCGATCGGGATGCCAAGCGAGTAAAATGAAATCGCGGACGCACGCTTCTCCGGCGGCGCCAGATCGGAAATCAGCGAATGTGCGGCAGGCGTACACCCCGCTTCCCCGACCCCGACGCCGATCCGCGCGAGCAGGAGCTGGACGAAACTTTGGGCGAACCCGCACAGCACCGTCATGCCCGACCAGATCGCCAATGCGATCGAGATCAAACCGACGCGGTTCGTCGTCGGCTTGTCCGCATAACGCGCGATCGGGATGCCAAGTATGGTGTAAAAAGCGGCAAAAGCGATGCCGGTCATCAGCCCGATCTGCGTATCGGACAGCCCCAGGTCCTTGCTGATCGGCTCGGCCAATATGTTGACGATCTGCCGGTCGAGAAAATTGAAAATGTAGACGACGAGCAGCACCCAGAGCGTCAACCGCAGCGATTGCGCGGGTTTGGCGGCTTCCATCCTCAGTTCCTTCACACGAGGACGTCAGTAGCGCATATACGCGCGCCGCTCCTCTTTCCAACTGTCTTCGTCGGGGATCGTTAGGGCGTCAAGGTCTGCCGCGACCGCGGCAGCGTCATCGACCCATTCGCGCAGCGCCGGCCCGCCATTGATGACATCGATTGCAAGCTTCCCGATCTCATATTCGTAAGGGAAATCGCGCCATAGATCATAGTCTGGATAAAGGGCGCGAACGGCCTTGAACGCCAGCGCCTGTACGCGCCAAGGCTTGAAGGCTCCATGATCGTAGGATGGTCCCTCGGCGTGTATCTGGACACCATGACACAGCGCCTTGGCGTGCTTGTGGAAAGTCGGTTCGAACCAGCACTCGCGTAGCGAACAGCCTTGCAACCATTGCGGCGCAAGCTGGCGCATTTTATCGATGACCGCGCGCGCATCGATGTCGGGGGCGCCGAACAGTTCGAGTGGCCGCGTCGTGCCTCTGCCCTCGCTGAGCGTGGTGCCTTCGAGCATGACCGTTCCCGCATAAGCGCGCGCCATCGCGATATTGGGCGCGTTGGGGCTGGGATTAATCCAGATGCGGTCGCCCAGCGGCCAGCCATGGCCCGGCGCGGCATCGGGGTCGTAGCCCTGCATCTCAATGACGCGATAATCGACATCGAGCTTGAAGTGGTCGACAAACCACTGCCCGAGCTCTCCTAAAGTGAGGCCGTGCCGCATCGGGATTGGCCCCGCGCCGACAAAGCTTTCCCAGCCCGAACGGAGCGTCAGGCCCTCGATCGGTCGCCCGGCAGGATTGGGGCGATCGAGCACCCAAACTGTCTTGCCGTGGGCCGCGGCGGCCTCGAGCACATAGAGCAACGTCGTGATGAAGGTGTAGATGCGGCACCCCAAATCCTGGAGGTCGATCAGGATCGTGTCGAAGGTGCCCATCATCTGCCCGCTCGGGCGGCGAACTTCTCCATACAGGCTGAAGACCGGGATGCCATGGACCGGATCGGTATAGTCGGCGCTCTCGATCATATTGTCCTGCTTGTCGCCGCGCAGGCCATGCTGTGGACCGAAAGCGGCGGTCAGGCGAAGATCACCGAGCGCGGACAAGGCGTCGAGGCTGTGCGTCAGATCGGCTGTGACCGATGCCGGATGCGCGAGAAGGGCAACCCGCTTGCCAATGAGGGGCGCCCGCAAATCCGCTTCAGCGAGCAGGCGATCGATACCGAATTTCATGCCCGCCCCGGTGGCGCAAGCAGCAGCGCGAAGCAATCGGGATGATGGAAATCGGGCTTGCCCGGTGGGTGGCGCAGCCCCCAATAGGATTTACTGCCCTTTCGGTCTTCGATCACTGCTGAAAGGGCAATAGGCCAGTCGAGGCCCGCCGACAGGCCGGGTAGCGTGCCAAGCTCGATCGCGACCGCCACTTCCCTCGCCGAAGAGGTGATCACCGGCTGCGGCAATCGCTGCACATATTGCATCGCCTCGCGCGTATCGGCGAAGCGATAGGCAGCCCATTCTCCCGATGGCGAAAAGTTGAACTCGAAATAGGCGATACGCCCATCGGTTTTGACGAACATCTCGAAGCAGGTCGTCTCCCACAACCGATCGGCGCGATTGGCCGCGACGGCAGCGGGCCACACAATCTGCGCCGCATCTCCCTCAACGCGAAAGCGCAAGTCGATACGCCCGCTTGCCAATCGCGCGAGATCGACATCGATGCGACGCACCACCGGGCTCGCGCTATCTGGGTGGCAGCGCAGCGCGATCGTTGCGCGTTGCGCGCGGCGCGGCTTGTCGAAACTCGAGCTTCGCCGCTCCCTACCCAAGCCCCATCCCCCATGCTAACCGCCGCGCCGCCATGCCAGCCTATCAATCCGATCTGCTTCGCCTGCTCGACGAGCGGGGCTATATTCACCAATGCACTGACGCAAGCGCCCTCGATGCGCTGGCAGCGCGCGAGATAGTTCCGGCCTATGTTGGCTTCGATGCGACCGCGCCGTCGCTGCACGTCGGCAACCTGGTCTCGATAATGTTGCTTCGGCGGTTGCAGCAGGCAGGCCACAAACCGGTCGTGCTGATGGGCGGCGGGACGACCCGGATCGGCGATCCGACCGGCAAGGACGAAGTCCGCAAGATGCTGACCGATGCTGCCATCGACGCCAACATCGCATCGATACACACGGCGTTCGAGCGCTTTCTGACGTTTGGCGACGGCCCCACTGATGCGGTGATGGTCAACAATCAAGATTGGCTGGGCAGTCTCGGATATATCGAAATGCTGCAAAAAGTCGGTACGCATTTCACCGTCAATCGCATGCTCGCCTTCGATTCGGTCAGGCTCCGGCTTGAGCGTGAGCAGCCGATGACCTTTCTCGAATTCAATTACATGATCTTGCAGGGATACGATTTTCGTCACCTCAATCAGGTGCTGGGCGTGCAGCTTCAGATGGGCGGCAGCGACCAGTGGGGCAATATCGTCAACGGTGTCGAGCTGACCCGGCGCATGGATGGCGCCGAGGTGTTCGGCATGACGACGCCGCTGATCACCAAGTCGGACGGAACCAAGATGGGCAAATCGGTTTCGGGCGCGGTTTGGCTCAACGAGGCGCAATTGCCGAGTTACGATTTCTGGCAGTTTTGGCGCAACACCGATGATCGCGACGTGGGGCGCTTCCTCAAGCTCTTCACCGATTTGCCACTCGACGAGATCGCGAGGCTCGAGTCGCTTGAAGGCAGCGAGATCAACGTCGCGAAGGAAGCACTGGCAGATGCTGCGACCGCGATGTGCCGCGGCGATCAGGCCGCGCGGGAAGCCTCGGCCACGGCGCGCGAAACCTTTGCCAAAGGTGGTGCCGGCGGAGACTTGCCGAGTGTCATAGTCTCCAGCGGCGAAATGGCTTTGGCCGACGCGCTGGTCGCCTTGGGCTTTGCCGCTTCCAGAGGTGAAGCCAAGCGATTGATAAAGGGCGGCGGCGCCAGCGTCGATGGGACACAGGTTCGCGATGAGGCTGCCACCGTAGCTATATCGTCTACCCCAGTTCGAGTGTCCGCTGGGAAAAAGCGGCATGGCGTGCTTTTGGCCGGATGATCCGAACAGCGTAAATTTCGCATTAACCTATCGTCTTATCAGTGACTTAGCGCGCTCGGGCGCAACTCGGTCGCGAACGGGACAAGAAGGGTTTCTAGCGATGACCACCTTACCTGCCACGCAGACACTGGCTTCTCGCATCTTCGCCACCGACCGCCGTATGGCGGAACGCGTCGATGTGGCGATCTGGGCCCGCATTCGCGTCCAGGGACAGCCGGACCATCCTGCACGGATCGGGAATATTTCGGCTTCGGGGTTCATGGCGATGACGCCGTGCCCCATCTACGACTATGCGCCGCTGCTCGTTGAGCTGCCGCGTATCGGCTGGGTCAAGGCAAGTGCGCTTTGGTCCTTGGGGGATCGCATCGGCGGGGAATTCGAGCAGCTGCTCGACGCCGAGGCGATGAGCAAATTGCGCCCCTATCACATCTAACCAGTTCGAAAAAACGGAGCGAGTTCGCGACCCGGCGTAACTGCCGGGAAGCGAAGCAACACCTCTGCGCCAGCATCATCATG
The DNA here is from genome assembly GCA_965365485.1 of uncultured Aquisediminimonas sp. Classification (GTDB taxonomy): domain Bacteria; phylum Pseudomonadota; class Alphaproteobacteria; order Sphingomonadales; family Sphingomonadaceae; genus Aquisediminimonas. The sequence continues at coordinate 975 of CBDUBW010000145.1, read as the reverse complement.
TTGTGCAGGAGGTTTCATGTTGTCGAGTGCCATAAAGTCGGAGCCTGTCGAGCGTCGGCGCGAGCCGCGCAGCTTCATCGATCTGCCACCAATTCAGATCGAGACAGAATCGCTGACAGAGAAAGTCCGGCTGATCAACATCGCCAGCCACGGGCTGCTGGCGCACACGCGGCTGCAATATGAGCCGGGTGAAGCGCTGTTGGTTCATTTCGGCGTGCTGCCACCATCACGGGCGCGGGTCGCGTGGTGGAAGCGCGGCATGGTCGGCGTGACATTTGCCGAGAAGCTCGAACAGTCAGCGCGCGACAGGCTGGGCCTTGCCCCCACCTATCCCGATCTGATCAGCGAAACGGCCGAATCGCGCTCAAACAGGTAAAGGCAGAGTCTCGCGGCCTGGCCACGCGGTCCGTCGAGCCCGCCATCGCGTGCGATCAGCAGGTTGGCATCGTCCGTCGCGCAATCGACCAGATCGGCAGTCATCTCCGGTGTGGCGAGGCGAAACTCCGCCTCGCCCGATTGGCGCGTGCCCAGCACCTCGCCTGCGCCACGCAGTCGCAAATCTTCCTCGGCGATACGAAAGCCGTCACTCGTTTCCCGCATCAGCGCGAGCCGAGACCGCGCGGACTCACTCAGCTCGGCTCCGCGCAGCAACACACATACCGACTTGCCTTCGCCCCGCCCGACACGGCCGCGTAGCTGATGAAGTTGCGCGAGGCCGAAGCGCTCTGCCTCCTCGACAATCATGAGCGTGGAATTGGGAACATCGACGCCGACTTCGATCACCGTGGTGGCAACAAGCACGGCAAGCTCGGCGCGCTGGAAGCGCTCCATGATCGCGTCTTTCTCCGGCCCCTTCATCCGTCCGTGGACGAGCCCGATCTTTTCATCAAATCGTGCCTTGAGCGCCGCTGCGCGCGCTTCTGCCGCGGCACTTTGGTCCGAACCCTCCTCCCCGACCAGCGGGCAGACCCAATA
>CBDUBW010000144.1:0-6278 GCA_965365485.1 uncultured Aquisediminimonas sp. | reverse complement strand
ACGCACGAACTCTGCTTCGACTATCGGCCGGGCGACGTCTGGTGGTGCGCCGCCGACATTGGCTGGGTAACGGGGCATAGCTACATCATCTACGGCCCGCTCGCCAACGGCGCGACGACCTTGATGTACGAGGGCTTGCCCAATTGGCCGACGGCGTCGCGCATCTGGGAAGTGTGCGATCGGCACAAGGTCCATACCGTATTCACTGCGCCGACCGTGCTGCGATCACTCATGCGTGAGGGCGATGAGCCGGTGCTGAAAACCTCTCGCAAGTCGCTCAAGCTGCTCGGCACGGTCGGGGAGCCGATCAATCCCGAAGCATGGCGCTGGTACCATAATGTCGTCGGCGAAGGCCGTTGCCCAATCATCGACACCTGGTGGCAAACAGAAACCGGTGCCGCGCTCATCGCTCCCCTGCCCGGCGCGACCGCGCTCAAGCCCGGCAGCGCGACCAAGCCCTTGCCTGGCATCGACCCGCAGCTTGTCGATGCCGAAGGCAATATTCTTCACGGCGCCACTGAAGGCAATCTGTGCATCGCGCGCAGCTGGCCGGGACAGATGCGCACCGTCTGGGGCGATCATGAACGTTTCTTCGAAACCTACTTCACCACCTACCCAGGCAAATATTTCACCGGTGACGGCTGCCGCCGCGATGAAGACGGCTACTATTGGATCACTGGCCGGGTCGATGACGTCATCAACGTCTCCGGCCACCGCATGGGCACCGCCGAGGTGGAGAGTGCGCTGGTCTTGCACCCGAAGGTCGCCGAGGCGGCGGTGGTGGGCATGCCCCACGAAATTAAGGGTCAGGGCATTTACGCCTACGTTACACTGATTGCGGGTGAGGCAAGCGACGAAGCGCTTCGCTCGGAATTGGGCCAATGGGTGCGCAAGGAAATCGGCCCGATCGCGACACCCGATGCCATCCAGTTCGCGCTTGGGCTGCCAAAGACGCGAAGCGGCAAGATCATGCGCCGTATCTTGCGAAAGATAGCAGAAGGCGATGTCAGCAATTTGGGTGATGTAACAACGCTGGCCGACCCGGCGGTCGTCGACGATCTCGTGGCCAATCGCGCTCGAAATTGAGGTGCGAAAGCTGTTAATCACTGCCGCCAGTTCGGCGGTATTGTTTTGGTCCGGAGTTGCCTACGCTGCCAACGACAAAGCGGAGCTTTGGCTCGCGCCGAAGACAACGGTGTCGCTCGACAAGAATACAGCTGTCGAGTTTGATTCGCAGGCAAGGTTCCGCGACAGAAGCGGCGCGGGCGACACTGTATACGTGCGCCTCTCCGCGTTGCAGAAACTATCAAACTCGCTGACGATTTCAGCCGGCTTAGAGCGGCGGTCGAACAGCGTTGCCGCAGACGAGACGCGCTTCCTTCAGCAATTGGCAATGCGGAGCGGAATTTGGCGCGGGCGCTTCCGCTTCGAGCAACGGTTCGTGGAAGGGGGTCGTACGGGGCTACGGATCAGAGGTCGGGCGGGCGTCGCGGTGCCTCTCGGCCGGGAAAAGCAATGGCAAGGCTTTGGCGATGCCGAGGCGATGTTCACGCTTCGCGCACCAAGCCGATCGGGCGCAGACGGCTTCACCGGCTTGCGCACTCAACTCGGAATATCGCGCAAGCTATCGCGTCAGGCCACCATCAGCCTTGCCTATCTTCGCAATCAGGAAAGGCGGTTGAACGCCCCCGATGCGGTCGGGCATGCGCCGATCATCGGACTAGACTTGGCGCTGTAGCGCTCAAGCTGCGGCGTCCCCCCGCACCCTGCCCACTTAGCTCTTTTTCGCAGCCGCCTTTTTCGCAGGCTTGGCAGGCTTGACGGGCGCGTCGGTGACCTCAGCGACCGCTTCGGCCTTGGCCTTTTTCGCGGGCTTCGGCGCTTTCTCGGCAGGGGCTTTTTTTGGGGCCGCTGCCTTTTTCGCCTTGGGCTTGGGCGCATGATCATGATCGTGATCGTGATCGCAATCGGGGCCGTGGACGTGGCCTTTCACATCGTTATCGTCGTCCGCCTCGATTGCAGCCTCAAGCTCCTCGCGAGTGACTTCGCGATCGGTAATCTCGGCCTTCGAGAAGAGAAAATCGACGACCTTGTCCTCGTATAACGGCGCCCGGATCTGCGCCGCGGCCATCGGATCCTGCTGGACATACTGGACGAAACGCTCGCGATCCTTGGGATCATATTGCTGGGCGGCCTGCTGGATCAGGCGGCTCATTTCGGGGCTCGAAATCTCGATGCCGTTAGCCTGGCCAATTTCCGAAAGCAGCAGCCCCAACCGCACGCGCCGGATCGCGATCTTGCGATAATCTTCCTTCTCGGCTTCCATCTCGGCGCGCGCGGCTTCGGGGTCGGACTCGTGGCTCGCCTCATGTTCGAGCTGACGCCAGATCTGGTCGAATTCGGCTTCGACCATCGATGCGGGCACATCGAAATCATGGTTGGCCGCGAGTTGGTCGAGCAAGCGGCGCTTCATATGCGTGCGAGTAAGCTGGTTGAGCTCCTGCTCCACATTACCACGCAACAGGTTCTTGAGTTGCTCGAGATCCTGCAACCCCAGCGATTTTGCGAAATCGTCATCGACGGTCGCCGCCTTGGGCGTCTGGACTTCGTTGATGACCAGATCGAAGGTTGCTGCCTTGCCCTTGAGATAATCGACCGAATATTCAGCCGGGAAGGTGACTTCGATCGTCTTTTCCTCGTTGGCCTTCACGCCTATTAGCTGATCCTCGAACCCGGGAATGAGACGGCCCGAACCGATCTCGACCGACGCACCTTCTGCCTTGCCGCCTTCGAAGGGTTCGCCATCGACCTTGCCGAGGAAGTCCATGACGACCAGATCACCGGTCTGCGCGGCATAGTCCTTGGGCGCTGGATCGAAGCTTTTCTGCTGACTTGCGATGTTTTGCACTGCCGCATCGATGGCGTCGTCGCCCGCCGCGACGGTCAGCCTTTCGAGCTTCAAGCCTTCGATATTGGGCGTCGGCACCTGCGGCAGCACTTCGAGCTCGACCTTGACCTCGGCGTCGGCACCATGGGCATAACCTTCGGTCAATTCGACCGAGGGCGACATTGCAGGCCGCAACTTTTCCTTTGCGATCAGTGACTTCACGCCTTCCTGGATCGACGTGTTGAGCGCATCGGACTCGAGCGCGGGTCCATGCATCTTGCGGACGAGATTGCCGGGAACCTTGCCGGGCCGGAAGCCGGGCATCTTGATCTGCGGCGCCACCTTGGCGATTTCGCCTGCGACACGCGATTCGATGTCCTTGGCGGGAATGGTCAGGAGATAGGCGCGCTTCAGCCCCTCGTTCAAAGTCTCGACAGTTTGCATTTTACTCGTCGCTCTTTCAATGTGGAGGGCGCAGGGCCCGTCGCTTTCGCTCGGGAGTTTCCGCCCGAAAACGTGCCCCGCACGTTTTCGCGTAGCGGAAACTGGTGCGGGCGAAGGGACTCGAACCCCCACACCTTGCGATACCAGAACCTAAATCTGGCGCGTCTACCAGTTCCGCCACGCCCGCACGAACGCCGTCAGGCGCGGCTCTATAGCAGCGAACCGCAGCGGGACAAGCCGCTAGCGTTTGGCGCCTGCGGCGATACGGGCGCTGTCGACGATCTTGCGAAAGGCCCCGATGTCGCGATCGAAATAGTGGATCACGGGAGCCTCGAAGGTGATCATGTAAAGCTTGCCGCCAACGATCGCGCCGCGCGCCTCGCCGAGACGCTTCACCTCTTCATTCTGGATCGTGAAGTTGTAAGTGAAGCGGAAGCCGGGGTATCCCGCGAAGGTCGCTGGCTCGATGCTGTCAATCGTCATCAGCGAGGTGCCGTTGGCGACGCGATAACTTGCCTCGAACAGCTGGGCGACGTCGGGGATGAGCATGTTTGATGAAAAACGCGGCAGCGGGCGCTCACGCTTATCGACTTCGCGGAACAGGGTGCGATCGTTCTCGATACCGCCGTAGAAAGTGATGTCGTTGAGGCTCAGGCCGTCGAGCGTCCAGCTTTCAGCGTTGCGACCGACGCGCCCGCCAAGCTTGTTCCAGTCGCGATCAGGCGTCACCGTCAATCCCGATTTGGCAACGGTTTCGGCGACGCCCGCACGCATCAGTTTGAAGGCAGCGGCTGCTGGTGCCGCGAGCGCCAACGCGATGGTAATGAACGCGACCGTCCTCACGACTGCACTCCCGCCATCATGGCCATCATCGCGCGATCGGGCGCGTCGGGCTTGCGCTTGAGATATTCCTTCAGCGCCAACTGCCCCTCTCCGCTCTGGCCCGACCGCAACAGAGCGAGGCCCAATCCCCGCCACGCCTCCACCGGCGCTGCAGCATCCGCCACGCTTGCGCGATAAAAGTCGGCGGCCTTGGTCATGTCTTCGGGCCGCCCGCGTGATCGATACAGCTCGCCCCGAGCGAACTGCAGGTCCGAAGTCCAGCCCTCCGCAGCTAGATTGGTGAGCAGAAAGTCGGTCGCGCCGAAATCATTGAGCTTGATCTGATCGTCGACGATCTGCGCCCAAAAAGGTGCCAGCGCCTGGACATAAGCAGCGCGATTATGCTCGACCGCCGCGGCCGTCTTTTGTTTGGAAGCCAACGCTTTCAGTTCGGTCATCCGCTCTAGCGTGGGCGGGTGCGTCGCGAAGAGGCCGCCGCCGCGATCCTTACGACTCCTGCGATTGCGCGCTTCCGCCGTCGCATCCATCTCGGCGCGCAGCTGTTCCCAGACTCGCGAGGCGGCCATCGGATCATAGCCTGCCTGCGCCAGCGCGACCACCGAACCGGCGTCGGCCTCGCGCTCCATGTCGCGGCTATTCTCGAAGATTGAGCCGAGCAGAAGAAGATTGGCCCCGGGCACGAAGCCGCCAAGCACCGCGCCCAGTGCGAGGTTCTTCTTCGCCGATTTGAACAGCTGGAGGCTGTGGCGTTCTTTATAGTGGATATATTCATGCCCCAGCACCGCGGCGAGTTGCGCCTCGTCGCGGGTCCGCAGCAGCAGTCCTGACCAGAGCTGCATCATCCCGTTGGGGGCCATGCTCGCGTTGAAATAGGGCGTCCGCATGATGTAGATGCGGATGCTCGCGCACTCGCTCTCACCGACCGTCCGGCAGAAAACGCTGCGCACATAGGCGTTGAGCGCGGGATCTCGCATCACGAAGTTCGAACGCTTTACCTCGCGCTCATATTCTTCAACCTGCATCCACAGGCCGCGCTCGTCCTTGTCGGTTGGAGCATAGCCGGCCCCGGCCGGTTGCGCCGCGGCGGGGTTTGCAGAAAATGAAAGCAGCGCTGCCGCGAAAAGCCAAAGCTTCACCGTCCGGCGACCTTTGGGGGCGCGGGGCGACCCGGCAGAGTTTCGAGCAGGTTGACGACACGTTCCCGCGCGCCTTCGGGTTCTCGCGGATCGCCGCCGGTGCGCAGCTTGACGTTGAACCAGACGACCTGCCCGGTTTCGAGATCGACCAGCGAGGCATAGGCGACATGCACCCCGCTCAACACCATTCCGGCAAGGTTAAGCGTTAGAAAATTCCACGCCTTGCGCCCGCCGCTGTCGAAGGCGTCATTGGTGTAGAACAGAAGCCCGTAGCGCGCGCCGGTCGCGTCACCCAGAGCTTTGGCGCCAGGGCCGAGCGTCCAATCGAACTTATCCTTCTTGGTCGGAAGCTTGGCACCAAAGAACTTGTGCTGGAAGATCGAGGCGGCGACCGCGCGATAAAGCGACTGATAATCAGCGAAGACCTGCTCGTTCTGAAGCGGCGTATCCTCGATGAACACGGTCTCGGCGTTCATCGCCTTGATTTCGGCGCGCAGGGCTTCGGTGAAGTTGGCGCGCGCCGCGGCCGTCCAATCGGCATTGGGCGAGACGATCCCGCTCATCCCGAGCGACCCCACTTGGACGTCTGGCCGGAATACCGCGATCTTGACCTGCTCGCCCGAGGGAAAGGTAAAGCTCTCGTCAGCGCGCGTCTTGGCGCTCGCCGCCTGCGGCACCGCCACAAGCAGCGCCAGCAGCGCCGCCATCCAACGCAAACTCAACATCAGCGACCCCCAGACGATGCGTCGCATATTTACCGGGGGGAGCTAGATTCAGGCAAGCGCCTTTTTGAGCAATTCATTGACGACTTTGGGATTGGCCTTGCCTGCCATCGCCTTCATCGTCTGGCCGACAAAAAAGCCGAACAGCGCTTCCTTGCCCGCCTTGTACTGACTGACCTTGTCGGCATTTGCAGCGAGGATATCGGCAATCGCGGCGTCGATCGCGCCGGTGTCGCTGGTCTGCTT
>CBDUBW010000143.1:0-6331 GCA_965365485.1 uncultured Aquisediminimonas sp. | reverse complement strand
GCGCGCAGCGTCCGCGCAAAGATGTTCAGGCGTCGCGTCGGCCCGCTCAGCAGCCAGCGCATCGGCCCTTCGGTATCGCTGTGACGCTGGAGCAGTGCAGTCAACGCGCGCAATTGCGGATTGGGCGACCGTATCCAGGCTTCGAGGCCGTCGAAATATTGGGCGATTCGGGCGACGATCGGGCCGTCTATCGCAATCATCATGTCGTGCCAGAATTCGTGCGTGCCCTCACCGGTGAAATAGTCGTCCTCGATGTTGAAGCCTCCGGTCAGCGCGACGCGATCGTCGACGACGAGCAGCTTCTGATGATTGCGAATAAGGTATCGGCGGCCGTAGCGCGGCTCGAATTTGCAAACTGCGACGCCGGCAGCCTCCAGCCGGGCGAACAGAGCATCGGCGCGGTCGGCGGTGCCGAAGCCGTCGACGATGACCGAGACCGCGACGCCACGTTCGCGCGCGGCGATCAAGGCGTCGGCGACCGAATTGCCCGTCGCGTCGTCAGCGAAGATATAAAAATAGAGGCGGAGATTGCCGCGCGCGCGCTCGATGGTCGCCATCATCTGCGCGAACCGCTTTTCGGCCATGATGATGAAATCGATCTGATGGTCTTCGACCGCGCAGCGAAAGCTGGCGAAAGCATCGTCGAACTCCATCGCAGAACGCTTTGCGCGTTGGCCGCGACATTGCAACAGCCGCGCAAATCATTGACAGGGAACGTCGCCGATGCTAGCTGCGCGCGCTTTCCGACACCTTTATTTGCTGGAGCCGTTCATGGCGCGCGTCACCGTTGAAGACTGCATCGACAAGGTCACCAATCGTTTCGATCTGGTGCTGTTTGCCGCCCAGCGCGCGCGGCAGATTTCGGGCGGGCAGGAACTGACGATCGATCGCGATCGCGACAAGAATCCCGTCGTCGCGCTGCGCGAGATCGCGGACGAAACGGTGGTGCCTGAGGATCTGCAAGATGCGATCGTGCAGAGCCTGCAAAAGGTTCAGATGGAAGATGATGACGCACCCGACGAGATGGGCTCGCTCAGCCAGTCCGCCGAAGCGTTGCGTCTAACCGCCGCAGCCCCGCCGCGGAACCAGAATTTGGGTGGCGATTCGGACGGTTAGCGTTCGGGCGCGGGTTGCGCCGCCTAAGCCACCATTCGCACGGTCTGGCCGAGCGGCTTGACGTCCTCCGCGTGCATCCAGTGCATTTCGTGATAATCGAGCTTGCGCCCGTCATGCGCGAAGATGGCGATCTGCTCGATCGGCTGATTGTCCCGGGTGTCGACCAGCACGGGCGTCGAAGGCGTGCCGCTCTCCCATCGCTCACCCCACTGCCGTAGCGCGAGCATCGCGGGCAGCAGATCCGCGCCCTTCTGCGTTAAGCGGTATTCGATCTTGCGGCGATCGTCGGGGAGCGGCGTGCGCTGGAGAATACCGTGCTGGACCAACCGCCCGAGCCTGTTCGCCAAGATGTTACGCGCGATGCCGAGCGTCGATTGAAACTCTTCGAAATGATGCAGGCCATTGAACGCCCCGCGCAGAATCAGAAACGACCAGCGCTCCCCCATCGATTCGAGCGCCGCCGAAAGGCTGCAATTGGCGATGTCTTCAAGCGGTTCGCGGAGGCCCATAGGCTTTGTCCATCCTATCCTGCGGCGAGACTAACCCATCGGGGCGAACCTGCCAAAAATAAAATTCAGTTTCTAGTTGCAACCTGCAACCTAAAACGATAGGTAGTGATTCGCAACTTAAAACGAAAGGCCCCGACATGACCCGTTTCGCTTCTGTCTTGACCGCCGCCGCAACCACCGCCGCGCTGTTCGCCGGCACCACCACCGCTGCCTTCGCCGCTGGTGGTGCGGCCTATCGCCTTGTTCCAGCCACAGCCGTCACCGCCGCCAGCACCGTCGTCGTCAACGACACGCTGTGGAAGTGTGGCGAAGGTGGCTGCCTTGCCGCCAATTCGACGAGCCGCCCCGCGATCGTTTGCGCTCAGGCTGCCAAAAAGGTCGGCAAGATCGAAAGCTTCTCGGTGCGCGGCGAAGCCTTCACCGCCGAAGAGCTCGCCAAGTGCAACGAAAAGGCGCGCTGAACACATTTCGCTGACTCCCAATCCCAGCGACTGCCCCGTCCGGAAACGGACGGGGCGTTTTTTTTAGGCGCGCGTCTTGAAAGGCGTGAAATCGGTGCCTTCGTCGAACAGGTCGACGCCCTCATGGCGCTTGAGCGTGCCGACCACCGCATAAGTGACCGGCGTCAGCAAGACTTCCCACAAAACCTTCAGCCCCCAATTGGTGATCATTACGATGATCACGTCGCGCGTTTCCCACACGCCGAGAAAAGCTACGGGGTAGAAAATCGCGCTATCGACTGCCTGGCCGACAAAGGTCGATCCGATTGTACGGCTCCAGAGGTGCTTGCCCCGCGTCAGCACCTTCATCTTGGCAAGCACGAACGAATTGACGAACTCGCCCGCCCAGAAGGCGACGATCGAGGCGAGGACGATGCGCGGCACTTGCCCGAACACGCTTTCGTACGCGGCCTGCCCGGTCCAGGTTGCGGCGGGCGGCAGGGCGACGACGACCCAGCTCATGAACGCCATGAAGATCAGCGCCGCGAACCCGACCCAGATGCAGCGCCGCGCACGCGAATAGCCGTACACCTCAGTCAGGACATCGCCGATGACGTAGGAAATCGGGAAAAAAAGGATTCCGGCGCCGAAGGTGAAGCTACCGACGGTCGAGAGTTTCGCCGCGCCGATGACGTTCGAGAGCAGCAGGATCGCGACGAACGCCGCCATGACGATATCGAAGCTGCGGAATTGACGGTAGTCACTTGCGCGGGCTTGGGCGATTTCGTTCATGAAGGGCGTGAGTAACGCGGTTTCAACCCCGCGCAATCCATTGTAGTGCGGCGTCTATTGTTGCGGGATCGAACCGGCGCTACGCGCCTACGATCCCTGTTGGCGTGCGCCCGTAGCTCAGCTGGATAGAGCGCGAGACTTCTAATCTTGAGGCCGCAGGTTCGACTCCTGCCGGGCGCGCCAACTTTGGGTTGAGTTCGCGCAGCGCGAATGCCACCGCTGGCCGATGATCGACTATGACGCTCTTCTCCAGCCGGATCGCGGCCAGCCGGCGACAAGCCTGATCCTCGTTCGCGAGGCGGGACATTCGGAGTTTGTTGAAGGGCTGCCGCAATCGCAGCGCAACCTCGCGCAGGCGCAGCGCTTCACAGGCAAGACGGGCGATGTGCTGGTCTTGCCGGGCAACGAGGATATGCGCTTCGCCATCGGCGCGCCCGAGACGCTCGGCGTCTGGGATCTGGCATCGGCCGTGGGACGGCTGCCGGAAGGATGCTACCGGCTCGAGGGCGAGCAGCCGGGCATGGCGACGCTGGGATGGCTGCTCGCGCAGTACCGCTTCGAGCGATACAAGAAGGCGGACGATACGCGCCACCGCATCCTGCTCACGCCCGACCTCGCAGCGCGGGAAGAGATCGTCAGAATGGCCGAGGCGACGGCGCTGGTGCGCGACATGGTAAACACACCTGCCGCCGATATGGGGCCGGGCGAGATCGAGGCGGCGGCGGAGCGGATCGCGAAATCGTGCGACGCCGAGTTCGAAGTGTTTCGCGGCGACGTGCTCGCCAACGGCTATCCATTGATCGACGCCGTCGGCAAGGCTGCCGAGAAAGCGCATGCGCCGCGGCTAATCGAGCTTATCTGGGGCAATCCCGATCACCCTCGCATCGCGATCATCGGCAAGGGGGTGTGCTTCGATTCGGGCGGGCTCAACATCAAGCCCGGTTCGGGCATGCGGCAGATGAAGAAGGATATGGGCGGAGCCGCGCATGCGCTTGCGCTGGCCAAGCTGGTGATCGCGGCGAGGCTGCCGGTGCGGTTGCATTTGCTCCTTCCCGCCGTCGAGAATGCAATCGCGGGCAATGCCTTCCGCCCCGGCGACATCGTCAAGTCGCGCGCCGGGCTGACTGTCGAGATCGACAATACCGATGCCGAAGGGAGGCTTGTTCTTGCCGACGCGCTGACCCGAGCGGGTGAGAGCACGCCCGAGCTGATCGTCGATTTCGCCACGTTGACCGGCGCGGCGCGGGTCGCGCTCGGCCCCGATCTCCCGGCGATGTTCTGCAACGATGACCAAGTCGCCAGCGACCTCGAAGCGGCTTCGACAGCGCAGCAGGATCCCGTCTGGCGCTTGCCGCTTTGGTCCGGCTATGACGAGATGCTCAATTCGGACATCGCCGACATCGTCAATTCGGCGGAAGGCGGGATGGCCGGAGCGATCACCGCGGCGCTGTTCCTCCGCCGCTTCGTACCCGAAGGCGCGTACTGGGCGCATTTCGATACCTTCGCCTGGCGATCCAAGTCGCGGCCTGGACGGCCCAAGGGCGGCGACGCGCTGGGAATGCGCGCTGCCTATGTGATGCTGAAAGCGCGCTACCCCGCCGCCTGACGCGACCCCGCGGACCCCTTGCCCGCCTGTCGCGGTTATAATCCCCGACTGCAGTTCGAACTGGTCAGAATGGGAGCATGACATGAGCATTTTCGGCAAGATCAAGGACGCCATTTTCGGGAAAGACGAGGCGCAGGCTGCTCCAGCGCCCGCGCAAGCACCCACCGCAGCGCCGACGGCTGCTGTGCCCGCCGCGCCCGCGCCCGCCGCGCCGAAAGCACCTGTCGATGTCGAGAAGATCCTGACAGCAGCCGCGGCCTCGGTCGATTACGATACCAATTGGCGGACCTCGATCGTCGATCTGATGAAATTGTGCGGCCTCGATCCCAGCCTCGCCAACCGCAAGGAACTCGCGCAAGAGCTGGGGTACAAGGGCGATATGAACGACAGCGCGAGCATGAACATCTGGCTGCACAAGCAGGTGATGACTCAGCTCGCCGCCAATGGCGGGCATGTCCCGGATTCGCTGAAGGGATAAATCGCCTGCGATCGTTGCCAACCGGATCGATCGGCGCGACGGGACCGCTGTTCTTGCCATCTCGCGTCGCTTTCGACTACGGCCCGGCGCGAAATGCACATGCCCCGCCACCGTTTCGGGCTGGTCGGCCCGTCGGTCGATCTCGATCCTCGCACCCACGCAATCCGTGGCGATCTTGCCGATATTGCGCTGGCGGGCAGGCTCTTCGCCCCGCACTATGCGGAGCCCATGGCGATGGCGTGCGCACGACCGTTCGCGCCGATGCGCGACGCCGTAGCGGGACAGCAAGTCAGCGAATTGCTCGAAGGCGAGCATTTCATGGCGCTCGATATTGCGAGTGGCTGGGCATGGGGATGGTCGGCCCATGATCACTATGTCGGTTATGTAGAGGCTGCTGCGCTCGAGCCGACCGAAGCTCTCGCCCCCGACGTCGCGCCCGGCGATCCGATCGCATGCGCTCGCGGCTTTCTGGGCCTTGAATATCTTTGGGGCGGTCGCGGCGGCGAAGGAATCGATTGCTCCGGGCTGGTGCAGCGCGCGCTCGCCGTCATCGGCATCGCCGCCCCGCGCGACAGCGACATGCAGCAGGACGAGCTGGGACACGCCCTATCGGGCGAGCCATCGCGCTGCGGCGATCTGATCTTCTTTCCCGGCCATGTCGGGATCATGGCCGATGAAGCGACGCTGCTTCACGCGACGCGCCATCATGGCAAGGTTGTGGAGGAGCCGCTCGAGGCGGTGGTCGCGCGGATTCTCGCCAAGAAGGGCCAGGCGATCGTCGCGCGCAAGCGGCTAACGCCATGACACGCGTTTTCATCGATGGCGGGCATGGCACCACCGGGCTTGAAATCAACGAGCGTCTGGCAGGTCGGCGCGAGCTCACCATGGTCGAGATCGATGAAGCGCGGCGCAAGGATGCGAACGCGCGCCGCGATGCGCTCAATTCCGCCGAGATCGTCATTCTCTGTCTGCCCGACGACGCAGCGCGCGAAGCGGTGGCACTGATCGAGAACCCGAAGACGCGCGTCATCGATGCATCGTCCGCGCACCGCGTCGCGCCGGACTGGACCTATGGCTTTCCCGAACTCGGCTTCGACGTCGCCGGTGCCGGCCGTGTATCAAACCCCGGCTGCTATCCGACCGGCTTTCTCGCGCTGGTCGCGCCGCTGGTGAAGGCGGGACTAATCCCCGCCGATTGGCCGCTGACCTGCAACGCCGTTTCGGGCTATTCGGGCGGCGGCAAGGCGATGATCGCCGAGTTCGAGACTGGCGACGCGGCGATCGCATGGCGGACTTACGGCCTGATGCTGGCGCACAAGCATCTTCCCGAGATGCAGGTGCATGCCGGGCTGACGCATGCGCCAATCTTCGCGCCCTCGGTCGCCGACAC
>CBDUBW010000142.1:0-6339 GCA_965365485.1 uncultured Aquisediminimonas sp. | reverse complement strand
GGATCGCCATCGTCACCCAACGTGTGCGGGACGAAACCGTAATTTGCCGGATAGCGCATCGGCGTATGAAGGATGCGATCGACAAACAGCGCGCCGCTCGCCTTGTCGAATTCATATTTCACCGGCTCGCCACCGATCGGCACTTCGATCAGCACGTTGATGCTTTCGGGCGGATTGTCTCCGGCGGGGATCAGGTCGATTCTCATGATGGTCAACTAGCCGGAAAAGGCTGGCATTGCATTGGCAAATCGGCCATCATTGATGTGACATTGTTACAATAGGGGAGCGGGTTCATGCGTATCATATTGCTCGCGGGGGCCGCGGTCGTTTCTGTGTCCGCCCTTGCTCAGACTGCACCCAACCAGCCGGTCGGCCCGAGCGCACAGGGCGATGTCGCGATCACCATCTACAACAACAATCTCGCGCTCGTGCAGGATGCACGCACGCTGACGCTGCCGCAGGGGCGCAGCCGTCAGGAGTTTCCGGATGTCTCGGCGCAGATCCGCCCTGAGACGGTGACGCTTTCCGGCCCCGGCGTCGGCATCGTCGAGCAGAATTTCGACTATGATCTGCTTTCGCCCGACAAGCTGATGGAGAAGGCAGTCGGCCAAGTCATCACCATCGTCCGCACCAACCCTGCGACAGGGGCGGAAACGCGCGAGCAGGCGCGCGTGCTTGCGGCCAATGGCGGCATCGTTCTCCAGATCGGCAACCGCATCGAAGTGCTGCGCGACGACGGACTGCCGGTACGCGTCGTTTTCGATAAGGTGCCTGAGAACCTCCGCGCGCGCCCAACGCTTTCGGTGACGGTCGAGGCGGCGCAGCCTGGGCCGGTGCCTGCGCGGCTCTCCTACCTCACGCCCGGGCTCGGCTGGACCAGCGATTATGTCGCTCTGTTCGACGAGAAGGCCGGGACGATCGACGTCCAGGGCTGGGTGACGCTCAACAACAATACCGGCACCACCTTCACCAACGCCGATACGCTGCTTGTCGCGGGCAATGTCGGCGGCGGGGCGAACCGTTTCTCGCAGATGGTGTTGGGCGATGACAGCATCGAACAGGCGGGGACCGAAACAGGGACGCGCGAGCGGCTGGGCGATTATTATCTCTATCCGCTTAGAGAGCGGACGACGATCGCCAATGCGCAGCAGAAGCAAGTCAGCTTCCTCGATGTGAAAGCGTCTCCAGCGCGCAAGGCTTATGAGTTCGCCAATGGCTGGCTGGGCGGCAATGACGATCCGCGCAGCGCGGCGACCGCGATCAAATTCTCGACCTCTCGCAACGGCGGGTTGGGCGATCAGCTGCCGGCGGGGACGGTGCGCGTCTATATGCGCGATGCGCGCGGCGATCCGCAGTTTATCGGCGAAAACCGCATCGGCCACACGCCGATGGGCAGTTCGATGTCGATCCGCACCGGCGAAGCCTTCGACGTCAAGGTCAAGATCGTCGTCGCCGAACGTACCCGCATCAACAATCGCCGCTGGCGGACGCGGATGGTCTATACCGTGACCAATGCGCGCGACACGCCCGTCACCGTCGATCTCGCGCAGGATGGGCTGTGGGGCGACGTCAAGATCACCGAGCAGAGCATCGTCGGCGAACGCGTCTCGGCCGATCGGGTGGAATGGAAAGTGCCTGTCGCGGCGAACGGGACGACCAATCTGACGGCGACCTTCGACTCGCGGTACTGAGCATGTTCGCATTGCGAGGCTGTGGGCGGGTTCCCAACGGATGCTTGGCGCTTTGGCTCGCGCTTGTACCGACCCCGGCCTTCGCTCAGACCACCGTCATTTCCGAAACCCCCAGCGACATCGCCGTCACCATCTATCGCGATCCCTATCGCGACAGCGGCATGATGAACGCAGGCTGGCCCGGCGGGTACGCGCTGATTACCGAGACGCGGACGATCAGCATCCCCAAGGGCGACAGTCGCATAAAGTTCGAGAACGTCGCCGAAGGGCTGCTCCCCGAAACCGCGATCGTCAGCGGATTGCCGAGCGGCGTGCGCGAGAAGAACCGCGATGCGCGGCTGATCTCGCCGGCCGGGCTGGTCGATGCCTATCTCAAGCGCCGGGTGACCTTCCGCCGCACCGATCCGGCGACCGGACGCGTGCGTGAGGGTAGCGCTGTGATACAGGCTGGGCCCGATGGCGGCGTCGTGCTGCGCACCGATGCGGGCTACGAGGCGTTGCGCTGTTCGGGGCTGCCAGAGCGGATGATCTATCCTGAAGTGCCCGACACGCTGAGCGCGCGTCCAACCCTCTCCATCCT
Organism: uncultured Aquisediminimonas sp.; assembly: GCA_965365485.1. Classification (GTDB taxonomy): domain Bacteria; phylum Pseudomonadota; class Alphaproteobacteria; order Sphingomonadales; family Sphingomonadaceae; genus Aquisediminimonas. Next base: position 4,068 of record CBDUBW010000142.1, on the reverse strand, counting down.
CACCCGAAGCGATCGCGCACGCACCGCGACGATCCAGCTCACCTATATGGCGCAGGGTTTCGACTGGTCGGCGAACTATGTGGGCAATGTCGCGCCTGAGGGCGGCAAGGTCGGGCTGTTCGCCTGGCTGACCGTTGCCAATGGTGGGCAGCAGAGCTTCAAGGACGCGCGGTTGCAGGTAATCGCGGGCAAGCCCAACAAGCGCCCCAACAACCCGCCGCCCCCGCCTCCGCAGACATGGCTCAACCTGCAATGCTGGCCCGCCGACGTGACGAGCACGCACCCGATCAAGCGGTTCGTGCCACTGCCGTTGCCGCGTGGCTATGACATGTCGGCGTTCAACACTATCGGGAGGAACGCCCCAGGCAGCTTCGAAACCAAGAAGCAACGCAAAAAGCGGCGTAAGAGCCAACAAGATTTCGAGGAGGATGGCAGCGCCGATATCGTCGTCAGCGGATCGCGTGTCGGGGCTTCTCGCGGTGGTTTCTCAATGCGGCGCGATCGCTCCATGGCACCACCGCCGCCCCCGCCTCCGCCGGCACCGCCCCCACCCCCGGCGATGGAGATGGCGGCGCCGATCACCGTCAGCATCGCCGACAACGCCAAGGCGCAGGTCGAAGCGCTCGGCGATCTAAAGCTTTATCGCGTGCCAATGCGCGTTACCGTCGCAGCTCAGGCGCAGAAGCAGGTGGCGATGCTCGTCCAGCCCGACGCTGCTTTCTCGCGCCTCTACGTCATCAATGTCGGCAATGGCGGCAGCACTGTGCCGCGACCTGCGCCATTCCTGCTGCGCGGCCGCAATGTCACCGAGGCCGGGCTGGGTGTGCCCCTGCCCGCGGGCAGCGTTGCGCTGTTCGAACGCGGCGGCGGGCGCAATCTGTTGGTCGGCGAATATCCGCTATCCGATCTCGCGGTGGGCGAGGAGGTAGAGTTGAGCGTCGGCCAAAGTCCCGACGTCAACTGGACGCTTACGCGCGTTTCGCAGGATAAGGCGAAGCAGCAATGGCGGGTCGACATCAGCAATGCCCGCGAGGTGCCGATCACCGTCGAAGTGATCGTGCCGTTCGATCTCGAGGACAAGCCGCCGGGGCTCGAGCGCGGGCGGGGCGGCTGGAAATTGCCGGTGACGGTGGCGGCAAACGACCGCGCGTCGGTGGGGTACACGTTGAAGCTGCGCTGAGAGCCTGATCCTCCCCAACTTGTTGGGGAGGTGGCGCGGAGAAGCACGCGACGGAGGGATCTGTTCACGCGGCACCCACCCCTCCGTCAGTCCTGCGGACTGCCACCTCCCCTTCAAGAAGGGGAGGATCTCAAATCACCGCGGCGCCAGCAGCCGATCCAAGCTTCCCTCGCCATTGCCGATCTTCTCCAGCCGCGGGTAGCGATGCCCGCCAAACCAGGGGATTGCCACTTCGCGCACCCGGCTGCCCGATTTGACGATCAGCCGGATCGGCTCGCGCCCGCCCTTGGCCATCGCGATCGCGTCGCGAAGTTCGGCGTCGGAATAGACGCGGCCGTTGACCGCGACGATCTCCGCCGCGACTGTCAGCCCTGCATCGAAGGCGGGGCCATCCCACATCACCTGCGTCAGATGCCCGCTTTTGCCGACGACCATCCCAAGCGACCAGGTAAGATTGATCTCGCCGCCACGCTTCTCGGTATCGCGCAGATAGGGCGTCGGCTCCTCGCCATAGACCGGGCGGTAGCCGCCCATCGTCAATCCGGCGGTCGGTGAAGGCAGCCCAGGCGTCGTCGTGCGTTGCGCAAGGAACCCGGCCCAATCGTGCGGCGCAACGGCATTGAGGCCGCGCGCGATATCGTCGAGCGTGAAGGGGACTGCGCTCCAATCGCCCTCGCGCCCGCCGAAAAAGGCCCGCGCGAAATCGTCAAGCCCGCGTTGCCCGCCCGTTTTCTGGCGAAGCATTGCATCGGCTTCGAGCCAGATCATCATCCCTTCATTGTAATAATCTTCACTGCGCTGCCAGCTGACCCAGCCCTTGGGGCGGCGAGCGGTGATGATCGGATCGCGCGTCGTATCTTCGACCCCGCGCCACTCGCGGCCCTTGCGCGACTCGAGCGTGGCGGCGATGAACGCCAGCGCGTCCAGCGTCTCCTGCTTTGTGAACAGGCCAGAGCGGCTCCCGAGCACATAGCCCCAGAACTGATCCTGCCCCTCGTAAACCCAGAGCAAATCGTTGACGAGCGGCGTGCGGAAATCGGAGACGATCTGCCCGGCCGGGCGACGATGCTTTCCGATCCAGCTGTGCGTCAATTCGTGCGGCAACAAGTTGCGCCGGCCCGGCCCTGAATCCCACTCGGTGAAATATCCGGGATTGACGCCAATTTCCGAGCTTCTGTGATGTTCAAGGCCGATCCACCCCATCTCATCGGTCAGCGCGAGCAGGAAATCGTAATGATCATATTGCCGCGTGCCGAACAGCTTTATCGCCTGATCGACCAGCCGCCGATGCGCATCGAGGTGACGCGGTTGGGCATTCAGATATTTGGCGTCATCGGCGACGATGTTGAGCGTGACATTCTGGCCGAGCGGCTCGCTGCGAAAATGCTTGCCCGCAAAAATCGGCGAGTCGATGAGCGTTTCGTAATCGACCTGGCCATATTGGATCGTCCTACCCGCGCCGCTTGGTCGAAGCGCGGTCGCCGCCTTCCAGCCCGGAGGCAAGGCCAGCGAAGCGCGCACCGGAATGCGGCTTGTCTTCCATCCCGCGGGGTAAAGCGAGACCGACTGCCATTGCAGATTGAGCATTGCATCGGTGAAGACGACGCGGCCCTGATCGGGTTCGGTTGCCGAGAGGAATTGGAACTCGGCTGTGATCTCGCGCGCGCCTTCGGGCACGTCGATATGGAAGGCATAGACATCGACCGGATCGCGCCGCCACGTCAGCGTTCGCGTCCCTGCCCTGATCTTCAGCCCGGCGAGCTTTTCGATCTGACCGCGCGGCGCGTGGTTGCCAGGCAGCCATTCGGGAAAAAGCAGCACCATCGGGCCTGCGGTTGGGACGGGGATGGTCTGGCGGACGCGGAAAATGCGGCGATCGACGTCGGTCGCGTCGACCGCAAGCGTCATCGTGCCGGGGAAGGCGACATCGCGCGCTTGCGGAATGGGTGGCGATACGGATTGCGCGAGGGCGGGAATGGGGAGCGCTGCAACAAGCGCGACAGCCAGAAATTTCATCACCGCGTTTTCACATAGCTCCCGGGCGCGTCCTCGATCGCCGCCAGCTTGCCCCCGCCGGGTACGCGCGCGCCGTCAGCCGGTACCCGCGCGTCGTCGCGCGCCTCGATCCACTTGATCCAATCCGGCCACCAGCTGCCCTTTACCTCGGTCGCACCCGCGACGAACTCCTCGAGGCTGGAGACGCCTTCGCTTTCGTTGATCCAGTGCTGATATTTCTGCGCCTCGGGCGGGTTGACCACGCCGGCGATATGCCCCGAGCCCGCGAGCACGAAGCGCAGCGGCCCCTTAAAATGCTCGGTCAGCTTCCAGACGCTGTCGGCAGGGGCGATATGGTCCTCCCGCCCGGCCTGGATGTAGCTCGGTGTCTCGACCTTGCTCAGGTCGATCGGCACCCCCAGCGCCTGCATCGCGCCGGGCTGGACAAGCTTGTTGTCGCGATAGAGATCGCAGAGATACTCCTTGTGCCAGCGCGCGGGCAGGTTGGTGACGTCGCCATTCCAGTGGAGCAGATCGAAGGCAGGATAATCCTCGCCGAGCAGCCAGTTTTTCTGAACCGTGGACCAGATCAGATCATTGCCGCGCAGCAGGTTGAAGCTCAGCGCCAGCACCCGCCCATCGACAAAGCCCTGTTGGCCGAGAGCCTCGATAAACTGCAGTTGATTATCGTCGATGAAATTGAGCAGATCGCCGCCGCGGGTAAAATCGACCTGGGCTGTGAAAAAGGTCGCGCTCTCGAACTTCGCCGCCTCGCCCTTCGCCGCAAGCACCGCGAGCGTCGCGGCGAGGGTGGTGCCGGCGACGCAATAGCCGATCGTATGGACCGCCTCGACCCCCAGCAGGTCGCGTACCGTGTCGATCGCTTCGATCTG
>CBDUBW010000141.1:0-6423 GCA_965365485.1 uncultured Aquisediminimonas sp. | reverse complement strand
AATTCGTCGGCATTGCGGCCGTGCTTCGATACGCCCGCGTCGGTGCCATAGGCGATCTTGACGCCCGCCGGGTATGCCTTCTCGACATTTTTGCCAGTGATCGAGATGCGGTAGCGGACCTTGGCGAGCACGTCGGGCGGGTAGGCGTTGGGGTCTTTCGCGAGCCGCTCGAGATAGCCGTTCACGGTCGAGAGCGTCGGGACGAGATAGGCGCCGTTCTTCTTGAACAGGCGGATGCTTTCATCATCGATCAGCGTGCCGTGTTCGATCGAATCCGCGCCTGCCGCGAGCGCGGCGTTGACGCCGTCCGCGCCGTGGGCGTGCACCGCCATCTTCTTCTTGTAGAGATGCGCGGTATCGACCAGCGCCTTGACCTCGTCATCGAACACCTGTCGCCCGAGCCCGGAGCCGACGCGGCTGTTGACGCCGCCGGTGCTGGCGATCTTGATGACATCGACGCCGCGGCCGATCTGCGTGCGCACCGCCTTGCGGCAGCTTTCGGGGCCGTCGCAGAGATTCTCGCTGCCGATTGCCGGCTGGAGATCTTCGGAAAGGCTCAGGCGGCCGTCCATGTGACCTGCAGTGGTCGAGATCGAAACGCCCGCGTCGAGGATGCGCGGCCCCATCAAACGCCCGGCGGCGATCTCGTCGCGCAGCGCCAGCGTCGCGCCGCTCCGGTCGCCCAGATTGCGGACGGTGGTGAAACCCGCCATCAGCGTCTTGGTCGCATTGGCATAGGCGCGAAAGGCGGTCGCGGCGTCGCTGCTGGTGACGCCTTCGAGCAATGCGGCATTGCCCCCTGCATCGCTGTCGAGATGGACATGGGCATCGATCAGTCCGGGCAGGACATACCAGGATGAAAGGTCGATCAGCGTCGCGCCCGAAGGCGGGATGGGAACAAGGCCATCCCGCACCTCCTCGATCTTACCGTCGCGGACGATGATCGTCGAGGGGCCTCGCGGGCGCTGGCCGGGAACCGCGAGCAGCTTGCCGGCGTGGATGAAGGTGACCTCGCCAGTGGGTTGGGCAAGGGCAGGGGCGGAGGCCGCGAGCAGCGCGGCGAGGAACATGATTCGCATTGCCGCAGCATCGCAAGCAGCGCGCAAAAGTCGAGCCGCAGCTGCCGGAAGTTCAGTAAGTTCAGTGAGTCGAGGCGTTTTCGAACGCAAAACTGCCATTTTTCACACCCCGTCCTCACTTATCGGGTGCTTGCCGACCCGTTCCCATTCATAACAGAATAAGGCTTCAATCGGAACATGTCAAGAACAATCCTTGGGTGGACGCAGCGCGAAGGCGTGGCTAACGCCAAGCCCATGACGTCCGCGACGATCGATCCCGCCGAGGCCGCGCATTTCGGCGCGATGGCCAGCGACTGGTGGGACCCCAAGGGTTCGTCGGCGATGCTGCATCGTCTCAACCCGGTGCGGCTACGCTTCGTGCGCGAGATGATCGATGCGCATTGGGGTGGCGACGCCCGGAGCTTCCGGCCCTTGGAGGGCAAGTCCGCGCTCGATGTCGGCTGCGGCGCTGGCCTTTTGAGCGAACCGCTGGTGAGCTTGGGAGCCGCGGTGACGGGCCTCGACGCCGCTCCGGAGAATATCGCCGCCGCTCGTGCGCATGCCGAGGGGCAGGGGCTGGCGATACGCTATGTGTCTGGCGAGATCGCGGAGGTCGAGGGCCTTTACGATCTCGTCACCTGCATGGAGGTGATCGAGCACGTCGCCGACCCCGCCACGTTCGTGACAGCGCTGTCAGAACGGCTGGCTGAGGGCGGTCTCCTCATCCTATCTACCCCCAACCGGACCGAGCTTTCCAAGTTCGCGATGATAACCTTGGGCGAGGGGGTGGGGGCGATCCCCAGGGGCACGCATGATTGGGACAAATTCGTGACGCCCGATGCGCTGGAGGCAATGTTGATGGCGTCCGAGCTGGAGGTAATCGAAAAACGCGGTCTCGCTTTTTCCCCCGCGAAAGGCTTTGTCCTCGGGGACGATCTGCGCCTCAACTATCTGATCGCCGCGCGGCACCGCCCGGCATGATCGTGCATCACGCAGCGCGATGAGACGCGAGGCCGACCGGCAGCGAAGCTCGACGCTGCGCCGCAAGTCGCGGCTGCCCGTCTGGATATCGATCAGCTGGCGGGTGCTGCTGACCTTCGGGCTGATCGCGGCGGCGATCGCGGTTCACTGGTTCGAAAGGGACGGCCTCAAGGACAATGTCGACGGGTCAATCAGCTTCGTCGATGCCGTCTATTTCACGATGATCAGCATCACGACGACGGGCTATGGCGATATCGCCCCGGTGAGTGACCGGGCGCGGCTGTTCGACGCGCTGATCGTCACGCCAATCCGGATTTTCGTGGTCCTCATCTTCCTCGGGACCGCCTACAGCTTCGTCTTCAAACGCACTTGGGACAAATGGCGCATGGCCCTCATTCAAAAGAACCTCAACGATCACATCGTCGTATCTGGCTATGGCGTCAGCGGCGCCCAGGCGGTCAGTGAATTGATCAAGCGCGGCACCGCGCCCGCCGACATCGTCGTCATCGATTGCGACGCGACCGCGCTCGAGGCGGCGGAAGCGCTCGGCTGTGCGGTGCTCGAAGGCGATGCAACCCGCGACAAGGTGCTCGACAGAGTGCATATCCGCCGTGCCCGAGCGTTCATCGTTTCGGCGGGGAGCGACGACACTTCGATCCTGATGACGCTGACCGCGCGGCACCTTTCGCCCGATCTCAAGATCAGCACGGTGGTGCGCAACGCGGACAATGAGCTGATTGCCCGGCAAGCGGGGGCGACCACCGTCATTAACCCGGTCAGCTTCGCAGGGCTGCTGCTCGCGGGCTCGTCGCAAGGCCCCTATGTCGCCGATTATCTCGCCGATCTGGCTTCGAACGAAGGGCGCGTTGTGTTGACCGAACGCTGCGTCAGCATGGCAGAACATGGAAAGGCGCTTTCCGCCGTGACCAGCGGGCTGGGCGTGCGCGTTTACCGCGACGGCCACCCCTACGGCTTCTGGGAGGCGCAGGCGCAGACGCTCGAGCCGGGCGATATCGTCGTCGAGATATTGCCGACGTGCGAGAGCGAAGCGGAGAAGAGCTTCGGGAGTGCGTAATTCTCAGGTCTTGGCAGCCTCGATGAGTTACGCGAACGAGACGCGGGCGGGGTTGCCGATCATCGCCTTTCCCGATCGCGCGGCCTTCGAAGATTGGGTCGCGGCACAGCCGTCAGGCTCGCCCGGGCTTTGGCTCAAGCTCGCGAAGAAAGGCGCGCCCGAAGCGACGCTGTCCAAGGCCGAAGCGATCGACGTCGCCTTGTGCCATGGCTGGATCGACGGGCAGCTCGACAAATATGACGCGCATTATTGGCTGATCCGCTTCACGCCGCGGAAGGCGCGCAGCAAATGGTCAGAGGTCAACCGGCAGCGCGCGAGCGAACTTGCAGCGGAAGGCCGAATCGTACCTGCCGGCCAAGCGCAAATCGGCGCGGCCAAGGCCGACGGGCGCTGGGAGGCGGCGTACGCCCCGGCAAGCCGGGCCCAAGTTCCGCCCGACCTCGCCGAGGCGCTCGCCGCCAGTCCCGCCGCGGCTGCCTTCTTCGCCACGCTCAAGGGCGCCAACCGCTACGCCATCCTCTACCGCATCGGCGCGGTGAAGAAGGCCGAGACGCGCGCGCGCAAGATCGGTCAGTTCGTCGCGATGCTCGAGCGTGGCGAAACGGTGCACGGCTGACTTGCCATTGACGCGCGCGCATCACCCGGCTAATGGCGCGCTCGCCTGACAGGATCGGTACGTGGGTCTTTCGCCCACCCCGCGACATTCAGGCGCTAACATAGAGCTTGAACACTGTTTGGGCGGGTGGGGCCTGGCGACATGTTCGTCCGGGCTCTTTGTGCTTTATGAAGCGCCGCCTTTCCACGCAGACTAACCCTGGAAGGTGAAGGGCTTCAATGCCGACGATCAATCAGCTGGTCCGCAAGGGCCGGACGCCGCAAAAGGCGAAAAGCAAAGTGCCCGCGATGGAGCAGAACCCGCAGAAGCGCGGCGTTTGCACACGCGTTTATACGACGACCCCAAAGAAGCCGAACTCGGCGCTGCGCAAGGTCGCCAAGATTCGCCTGACCAACCAGCGCGAAGTCATCAGCTACATTCCGGGTGAAGGTCATAATCTTCAGGAACACTCGGTCGTTCTGATCCGCGGTGGCCGCGTCCGCGATCTTCCCGGCGTGCGCTATCACGTGCTGCGCGGCGTGCTCGATACGCAGGGCGTCAAGGATCGCAAGCAATCGCGTTCGAAATACGGCGCGAAGCGTCCCAAGTAATCAGCCAAAGTAAGCGCCGGAGGCATTCCGGATCACGCTGAAGAACAAGCAAGGAAATTGACATGGCTCGTCGTCGTCGTCCCGAAAAGCGGGAAATCCTGCCTGATCCCGTTTACGGGGATGAAGTGCTTTCGAAATTCATGAACAGCGTCATGCTCGACGGCAAGAAGGCTGTTGCAGAAGGCATCGTCTACAGTGCGCTCGAAACGATGGAGCAACGCGCGAAGAAGGACCCCGTGGGCATGTTCCACGATGCGCTCAACAATGTGAAGCCGGGCATCGAAGTTCGCTCACGCCGCGTCGGCGGTGCGACCTACCAGGTTCCGGTCGAAGTCCGTGCCGAGCGCGCGCAGGCGCTGGCGATCCGCTGGCTGATCGCGGCGGCGCGCAACCGCAGCGAAAAGACGATGTCGGCGCGGCTTTCTGCCGAATTGATGGACGCGGCGAGCAATCGCGGCAACGCCGTCAAGAAGCGCGAAGACACGCACCGCATGGCCGAAGCGAACCGCGCCTTCAGCCACTACCGCTGGTAACACTCTAAACCTATATTGGGGGGAGGTGGCCCGGCTGCCTCCCCGCTTTTGCAAGGAAACTTCGCCATGGCCCGCAGCCATCCGCTCGAAAAATATCGCAACATCGGCATCATGGCGCACATCGACGCCGGCAAGACGACGACGACCGAGCGCATCCTCTACTACACCGGCGTCAACCACAAGATCGGCGAGGTGCACGACGGCGCCGCGACGATGGACTGGATGGAGCAGGAGCAGGAGCGCGGGATCACGATCACCAGCGCTGCCACCACCTGCGAGTGGAAGGGCCACCGCATCAACATCATCGACACGCCGGGCCACGTCGATTTCACGATTGAGGTCGAGCGTTCGCTGCGCGTGCTCGACGGCGCGGTCGCGTGCTTCGATGGCGTCGCCGGTGTCGAGCCGCAATCGGAGACGGTGTGGCGTCAGGCGGACAAGTATAAAGTTCCGCGGATGTGCTTCATCAACAAGCTCGACCGCACCGGCGCGAATTTCGAGTTCTGCGTCGATTCGATCATCGAGCGCCTGGGCGCTACGCCTGCCGTGCTTTATCTGCCGATCGGCATCGAGAGCAGCCTCAAGGGGCTCGTCGATCTCGTCGAGAACCGTGCGATCATCTGGAAGAACGAAGCGCTGGGCGCCGAATTCTACTATGAAGAAATCCCCGCCGACCTCGCCGACAAGGCCGAGGAAGCGCGGATGAAGCTGATCGAGCTTGCGGTCGAGCAGGACGATACGGCGATGGAAGCCTATCTCGACGGCAACCTGCCCGATGTGGCGACGTTGAAGGCGCTGATTCGCAAGGGCACGCTCAACCAGAGCTTCGTGCCGGTCTGCTGCGGCTCTGCGTTCAAGAACAAGGGCGTTCAGCCTCTGCTCGACGCGGTGGTCGATTATCTGCCGAGCCCGCTCGACATCGAGGACGTGCAGGGTGTCCACCCCGACACCAATGAGCCCGACAGCCGTGCGACCGCCGACGATGCGCCGTTCAGCGCGCTGGCGTTCAAGATCATGAACGATCCCTTCGTCGGCTCGCTCACCTTCTGCCGGATCTATTCGGGTACGCTCGCCAAGGGCAGCTACCTGAACTCGGTCAAGGACAAGAAGGAAAAGATCGGCCGCATGCTCCTCATGCACGCCAATGAGCGTGAGGATATCGACGTTGCCTATGCGGGTGACATCGTGGCGCTCGCGGGAATGAAGGAAACGACGACCGGCGATACGCTGTGCGACGCTTCCAAGCCGATCATTCTCGAACGCATGGAATTCCCCGATCCTGTCATCGAGCTTTCGGTCGAACCCAAGACCAAGGCCGACCAGGAAAAGATGGGCATCGCGCTCAATCGTCTCGCGGCGGAGGATCCCTCATTCCGCGTTTCGACCGACCATGAGAGCGGCCAGACGATCATCAAGGGGATGGGCGAGCTTCACCTCGAAATCCTCGTCGATCGAATGAAACGCGAGTTCAAGGTCGAAGCCAATGTCGGTGCGCCGCAGGTGGCGTATCGTGAATATCTGGCGAAGCCGGTCGAGCTGACCTACACCCACAAGAAGCAGTCGGGCGGCT
>CBDUBW010000140.1:0-6426 GCA_965365485.1 uncultured Aquisediminimonas sp. | reverse complement strand
GCGCGATCCTCGCCACGCGTTCCGATACCGACGGCGGCACCGACTTGTCGTTTGCGCCCGCGATCAATGTCAGCGGCACGTCGAGCCGGGGCAGCGCCGCCGCTAATGCATCGAGATCCCAGTTCGCCATCATCGCGAGCGCGCCTTCGACATGCGCCGACCGCGCAAACAGACGGCCGTAAAGCTCTGCGCCACGCCGGTGGATGCGCGATCCGGTACTGCGCAAGAGGAACCCGCTGACGTCACCGATCGCGCGCGCCTGCAGCGAAAACAGCCGCGGCACGAGCGGATTGACGAAGAGCGCGCGCGCCATCGCCGGAAAAAGCTGTCGCGCGAACCCCGGAAAAGGTTGCAGCGCGCCATTCACTGCGATGATCGGGCCGAGCAGGATGCCATCGAGCGCCATGCGCACAAGAATCGCAGAGCCCGCCGAATGCCCCATCGCGATATTTGGCTCGAGCTCGAGCGCGACAAGAAGATCGGCGATGCCTTTCGCCATGGTGGGCAAAGATGACATGCCGCTTGCCCGGGTGAAACCGTGGCCCGGCAGATCGGCCGCGACGACGGTGAAACGCTCCGCCAATAGCGGCATGACGTCACGCCATGTGTGCGTCGCCGCCCCGGTACCATGCAGCAAGAGGAGTACCGGCCCCTGCCCCATCTGCTGGACATGCCAGCGCGCCCGCCCAATTTCGACGAACCGGCTCGCTTCGCGGTTGGGCCAGTCTCGACCGTCGCTCGCCCAGTCGGGGCGGCTCACGCGACTGCGGCGGCGATCGCGACTGCGTCGGCGCGCGGCAATGCCAGGTACCGCGCGCCCATCGCGACCGCGAGACTGGCGGCCTCGGCGCGCGGCACCGACGCGATGTCGATCAGCACCGCTCCCACGCCGTCACCCCGCAACAGCCGCGCTGCGGCCAGGCCGTCTTCGGTCGCCTGCCCTCGCCCCGCACTACCGTCGAGCGCGATGTTGGCCCGCCCGTCGGTCATGACGATCAGCAGCGGCGTCCGCCCACGTGCGACGACGCCCGCTGCTGCCGCTCGCGCCGCAACCAATCCCTTGGCAAGCGGAGTCCCCCCGCCGCCCGCCATGCCGCCGATTGCCCGCCGCGCCCGCACCAGTGATCGCGTCGGCGGCAGCACCAGTTCGGCCTCGGTCCCGCGAAACGCGATCAGCGCGACTTCAGTGCGCCGCGCGTAAGCCTCGCCGAGCAACAGTTCGACCGCGCCCTTGGCTTCCGCCATGCGCTCGGCTGCGGCAGACCCCGAGGCGTCGATCGCAAAGATCACTGTCGATCCCCCCTTGGCGACGATGTTTTGGACACGCAGATCGTCGCGCAGGATGGCGAGCATCGCGCCCTCGGGCTTGGTGCGCACCCGCTGCCACGGCGCCGCCGCGCGCAAGGTCGCCGAAAGATCGAGCCGCGCGCCGCCACGTGGAAGCCCGCGCCGCACCCCGGCCCGTCGCCCGCGCTGGCCCGCCAGCTTCGACTTCGCTCGTTCGCCGCCGCGCCCGCGCATCTCGCCCGCGGCGATGAAGGCCAGCAAGCCGGCGGGAAGCGCGGCGCGCACTGCATCGACGACCATCTCGCGCAGCGCATCGCTCTGCGATATGGCCTGCTCACGCTCCTCCTGCGGCTCGGGAGGCGCGTCCTCCACCGCTGGCAGCTGCCTCGCCCTCGGCGCGAGCGACAGACGCGCCGCACGCGTCACGTCCGATTGTCGGATCGCCGGACCCCGCGCCAGCCCGCGTGCGACCTTCAATGATTGTATTGCTGGTCGCGCCGAATCGATCCCGAACGCTGCCGCGACCTCGCACAAGGCGCGCGTCGCCTCATCCTCAGCGACTGGCGCGTCGGCCTCAGGCGCGGCGATCAGCGCCTGCGCATCGTGAATCGACAGATCGGTCAGATCGACATGCAGCGCGCATCGTTCGGCCAGGATGGCCGCGACGCCTTCGTCATCGATGCCCTCGTCGAGCAGCACAACGCCGAGCGACCCGATTGCGTCTTTCAGATGCGCCGCGGTCGATCGCTCGAGCCGCTCGGCCATCGGCGCGATCAGCACGCCGCGATCGCATTCTTCGAACAGCCCGGCCTGCGCGACCGGGCGTCCCGCCGCGAGGGTCGCAGGCAAATCGAGCCCGCCGAGCAATCGCTCCTCATCGATCCCCGGCGGCAGCTTGCGGATCGGCACGCCGGGCGGCAGCAGCGAGCGCAGATTTGCAAGCCAGCGGTCGCGCAACGGACCGGCGCGCGCGCGCAGCACGACGCCACCCATCGCCTGCGGGTCGGCGGCGAAAAGCCGCGCCGCGACCATCGCATCACTCCAGCGTTCGCCCCGGCCCTCGTCGCCGGCGCCCATTTCAGGCGGCCTGAAGCTCACCGATCGCGCGCTCGATCCGCGCGGTCGATCCCGTTTCGTCAAGCGGATTGCGCCGCAATCGGTGACGCAGCGCCATCGGCGCGACTGCGATGATCTGCGCATCCGAAACCGCATCACGCCGTTCGAGCGCGGCCAGCGCCCGCGCCGCGCGCATCAGCGCCAGCTCGCCGCGAAGCCCATCCGATCCGACCGCGATGCATAGCCGCGCCGCCAGCCGCAGCGCCGCATCGGGCACCGCGACCGCATCGAGGCGTTTGCGCCCTGCCTCGATCTGCCGCGCGACCTTGGCGTCGCTCGCCCGCCATCGCTCTGCAAACCCGCCAGGATCGCGGTCGAAACCATCGCGCCGCCGGACGACTTCGATCCGCGTCTCGATATCGGCAGGCGTCCGAACCTCGACCGACAGGCCGAAGCGATCGAGCAGTTGCGGCCGCAGATCGCCTTCCTCCGGGTTGCCGCTGCCAACGATCACGAAGCGCGCAGGGTGGCGCACGCTCAGCCCCTCGCGCTCGACGACGTTCTCGCCCGAGGCCGCGACATCGAGCAGCAGATCGACGATGTGATCCTCGAGCAGGTTGATCTCATCGACATAGAGAAAGCCGCGATGCGCCTTGGCGAGCAGCCCCGGCTCGAAGGCCTTTTCACCCCGCGTCAGCGCCCGCTCGATATCGAGCGCACCGACGACGCGATCCTCGGTCGAGCCCAATGGCAGGTCGACGAATGGAACCGGGCGCTTGACGGATTTGCCGTGCAGCAAGGCATCGGGGCAATCCGCAGCTTGCAACGGCGCGCAATTGTATCGGCATCCCGCCACCATCGGCACCAGCGGCAATAGCGCCGCCAGCCCGCGCGCGGCGGTCGATTTGCCGGTCCCGCGATCGCCGAACACCATAACCCCGCCAATGCCGGGATCGACCGCCGCGATCAGCAGCGCGCGTTTCATCTCGTCCTGGCCGACGATCGCGGAAAAGGGGAACGGCGTGGCCACGGGCAGAGGCTAACGGCGATGCCGGCCGCGCGCAACCGCTGGACGCGGCACCTGCGAGCCGCGATATTGCGACGATGCTCCTCACCCGGCGCGCTTTGATCACCACGACTGGCGCCGCGCTCGCGCTACCCGCCGCCGCGCGCATGATCGATCTCGGTCTCCCCGGCGGGCCGGGCGCGCGGCCGACGACGCCCGCCTTCCCGGGCAAGCGCGAGATGATCGTCCAGCGCGTACGCCCGCCTTTGCTCGAAACACCGATGGCCGCGTTCGACGAGGGCGTGATCACCCCCAACGACCGCTTTTTCGTGCGCTGGAACTGGGACATTCCGACCGCGATCGATGCCGATGCGCATCGCCTCGCCGTGCGCGGTGCAGTGCGTACGCCGCTCTCATTGACGCTCGACGAAGTGGCGCGCGCGGGCGAACATGTCGATATCGTCGCGATCAACCAGTGCGCCGGCAATGGCCGCGGCTTTTCGCAACCGCGCGTCACCGGCACGCAATGGGGCAACGGCGCCATGGGCTGCGCGAAGTGGACAGGCGTCCGGCTGCGCGACGTGCTTGGTAAAGCGGGCATCGGCGGCAACGCCACTCGCGTCCGCTTCGCGGGGCTCGACAAGCCGATCGTCGATGGCGCGCCGCAATTCATCAAATCGATCCCCATCGACATTGCGCGTCGCGACGACGTGCTGATCGCATGGGGCATGAATGGAGAGCCGCTGCCGCTGCTCCATGGCTTCCCCTTGCGCATCATCGTCCCCGGCTGGTTCTCGACCTATTGGGTCAAGATGCTCAGCGACATCGAAGTGCTGACCGGCGAGGACGAGAGCTATTACGTCGCCAAGACCTACCGCATGCCGACACAGCCGGTGACGCCCGACGACAAGGGCTATGACACGGTGCCCATCACGACGATGCCGCCGCGCAGCTTCATCACCAGCCACGCCCAGGGTCAGAAGGTCGATGGTCTCGCCTTCAAGGTCGGCGGCATCGCGATGGGCGGTGATGCCGAAATCGCCAGCGTCGATCTGCTCGTCAAAAGCCAGGCGATGGACCGCGTCGTTCGCGCCGAACTCGGGCCATCGAGCGGACCCTTCGGTTTCCGGAGATGGACCGCGAGCGTCCCCGAACACTATGCCGACGTCACGCTGGGCAGTCGCTGCACCAACGCGAACGGCGTGTCGCAGCCCGAAGTCCAAGCCTGGAATCCCAGCGGCTACGCTCGCAATGTCATCGAGCGTATCGGATTGGTGACGTGAGGGCGCTCATCCTCGCCTTGTCATTGGCGGCCTGCGGTGGCCCCGCGCCGGTGACTTTCGCCGACACCGAGATCGCTCTGCCCGCCGATCCAGTCACCCTGCCCCCGGGCCCGGGCATGGAAGCGGTGCGCGACAATTGCACCGCCTGCCACTCGCCCTCGACGATGTTGCAACAACCGAGGCTAAGCCGCGAAAAGTGGGAGCATCAGGTCGAGAAGATGGTGACGGTATATAAAGCTCCGGTGGATTCAAACGCGATACCGGCGATCGTCGATTATCTTGTTGAGGTGCAGGAGAGGCAGCGCTGACAAAGGGGTGGGCGCGGCGAAGCCGCACCGTCGGTCCTCGCGTTAGCGAGGCCGTCCGATCCGGTTTCGCGTGCGAAATAGCGAACGCTATCTCTTGCCCAAGCCGGATGGAGCGGGTGAAGGGAATCGAACCCTCGTCGTAAGCTTGGAAGGCTTCTGCTCTACCATTGAGCTACACCCGCGTTTGACCGGCGCGCCGTAACGGCATAGCCCTCCGCCCGTCAAGGCAGGGAGGCGAGATGGACCGGGCGCGACGTTATTCCCGCACCGCGATGGCGCTGCATTGGGGCATCGCGCTGCTCATCGCCTTCGCCTACGGCCTTGGCCAGCGCACCGAGGCGTTGCCGCGCGGCGAGGCGCTGTTCGCGGTTTTCCAGCTCCACAAGTCGATCGGCATCACTATCCTGCTGCTCAGCCTGTGGCGGCTCGGGATACGTGTCCGCGGCAAGGGCCACCCGCCGCCGGTCGAAGGCAATCCGCTTACCCACTGGCTCGCCAGGATCGTCCACTGGCTGTTCTACGTCATCATGATCGGCGCGCCGCTTTCGGGCTGGCTTATCGTCTCGACCGCGAAGACCAAGGTGCCGACTGTGCTTTACGGCATCATCCCCTGGCCGCATCTGCCGGTCAGCGGCGCCGCGCTGCACGATGCCGCCGAAACTTTTCACGTCTTCGTCGCGACGGTGGGACTTCCCGTCCTTCTGCTGCTTCACGTCGCGGGCGCGGTGCGGCACCAGCTGCTTTTGCGCGAACCGCTGGTCGAGCGGATGACGCCCTTCCGTCGCGCCGGCGGCCTGACGATCGCAGCGCTATTCCTGAGCATCTTCGCCGTCAGCCTCGTGGGGCGGCTGGTGCCGGTCGCGGAAATGTTCAGCGGCGTATCGACCGTGTCGGCGAAAGCGCCCGAAAGCCCTGCCCCGCCGCCTGTCGAACCAGCAGAGCCTCCCGCGCCCGCCACCGAAGCGACCGGCAACGTGACAGAACCGGCGGCGGACGAAATCGAAGGCGATGAACCTCCCATTCTCTCGACCAAATGGACCGTCTCGCCGGGCGGCCGCGTCGGCTTTGCGCTGAATGTCAGCGGGCAGCCGGTGCGCGGCAGCTTTTCGCACTGGACCGCGGCGATCGACATGGATCCCGAAGCACCAGAGGGCGGGTCGATCCGCGCCAGCATCGATCTCGCTTCGGTCTCAAGCGGCGATGGCGATCGCGATTCGATGCTCGCCAATGACGATTTTTTCGACACCGCCACCCATCCGCGCGCGACCTTTGTTTCCAGCGCGATCAGCAAACGCGGCGGCGACCGCTACCAAGCGAGGGGAACGCTCACGATCAAGGGCGTCTCCAGGCCGCTGACCCTGCCCTTCACGCTCGCCATCAAGGACGACACCGCCCGCGTCAGCGGATCGGCGCGCTTCGACCGGCGCAGCTTCAACGTCGGCGAAGGCCAGTTTTCAGGAACCGAAGAGGTCGGTGGCGACGTTAC
>CBDUBW010000139.1:0-6491 GCA_965365485.1 uncultured Aquisediminimonas sp. | reverse complement strand
ACCGACCGCATGTTCGATTCGATCGCGGCGGCGACGACCTGCTGGCGCTGTTCGCGTCGCGGCTGATTGTAATTCTTGACGCTATGCGCCCCCTGCGCCTTCAATCGCCGGATGTGCGCACGGGCATCGTCAAGGCTGTCGATCTGCGCATAGACATCGGGTTGCTTGGCGCCATAGACGATCTCGCCGGTCGAAAAGGTGCGGGGGGCGAGGATCAGCCCGGCACGCTGCATTTCCAGGGCCGGGAACACTGTCGCCGAACTGCTCGACGGATCGTGCCGGGTGGTGATGCCCAGCGCAAGGTTGGTCATCATTTCCCAATTCTGCTGCGGCGTCAGCTCATCGACGCCATATGGGCCGTGCGCATGGGCATCGACCAGCCCGGGAATGATCGTCTTGCCCGTCGCATCGACGGTCGGTGTCCCCGCCGGTATGGAGACGCTCGCGCGCGGCCCGACACGGGCGATGCGGTCGCCTTCGATGAGGATGACGCCGTCCTCGACGATCCCCCCCGAAACATTTGCCATCGTCACCAGTTTTGCGCCGGTGATCGCGACGCGCCCGCTCGGGCGGGCGGTGGTGACGGGCATCGATAGCGAGATGCCGGTCTTCGGTGCCGCGAACTTGGCGGGCTTGGCGCCTGTGACGGGTGGCGCATCTGGGAAGAGGGCATTGGTCTGGGCCTGATAGAGCGTCGGCCCCATGCTCCAGGCGAGCGTCGTCCCGTTGCCGCTCCAGTGCAGCCAGTCGGCGCCATCGCCGCTGACGCGCGTCACCGGCAGCGGCCCGCCAGACGGTGAGACCGAGACGCTCTGCGTACCCGGCAGCAGCGGCATCACGAACGCTTCGTAATTCTGACGAAAGGCGAAATAGCGGCCGTCTGGGGAAACTTCGAAGGCGTTGACCAGCTCGCCCTCGGCATGGGTGCGCTTGTTGCCGCCACCTAGGTCCATCGAAACGAGACGGCGCTTGGTCCCGTCGGCTTCGAACAGGAAAACGCGGTCGCTCCCCGGACCGAAATGTGGAGCCCCGACGCCGCCGGCGATCTTCGTTGAAACGCCGCCCGTGGAAGCGACGCGATACACCCCTGGATCATCCGATCCGCGCGGCGCGGTCAGATAGCCGCCGCTGCCCTTCTCGAACACGATGGTGCCGCCATCGGGCGAAAAGCGCGGCCGCGAATAATGACCGGCGAGCCGCGTCACCGGGGTTTCCGCGCCGCCCGACGCCGCCACGGTGTGGATTTGGCCCAGCCCGGCATCCGTCCATGAGACGAAGGCGATGCGTTGGCCGTCGCGCGACCAGCTCGGATAGGCCTCCATCGCGTTGTTCTGCGAGGTAAGTCGTCGCGGCGCTTCCCCGCTCGCGGGCTTGATCCAGAGTTTGCCGAGGCTTTCGAAGACAATTTGTCGCCCGTCGGGTGACAACTGCGCCCCGCGCGGCATCTTGGTTTCGAAGTTGGCAGGCGCGACCGCAATCGGCGGACGCGGCGGATCGATGACTTGGCGCGTGTCGGCAACGCGGAAGGGAATCTCGGAGGCCCCGCCGCTGGCGCTATCGACGCGGCGGAGCTTGCCCCCCGCCCAGAAGACGACGCTCTTCGAATCCGGCGTCCAGTCAATATTGGGATAGACGCCGGTCACCGCCCAGGTTTCCTGCACATCCTGATCGAGCGCGTCGTAGATCTTGCGCTCGGTGCCGGTCTCCAAATCCTTGACGTAGAGCTTCGACTTGGTCCGCTCGCGGCGGACGAATGCGAGCTGCTTGCCGTCGGGAGAGGGCGCAGGCCGCACCGCGCCGCCATTGCCCGCCGCGATCGTCTCGGTCTCGCCGGTTTCCAGATCGTAGCGTTCGATGGCGAACAGCGCGCCGTTCGAATCCTGCGCATATTCGAAGATCGGGCCGGGCGTGGTGTTGCGCGTGAAATAAATGTGCTTGCCATCGGGGGCGTAGGTCGGCTCGCCCAATTCCTTCTGATGCTGTTCGTTGGGGCGCTTGACCAGCACCGTTCCCGATCCGCCCGAGACATGGTAGAGCCAGACCTCTCCGGTGCCGAGCGAACGCCCGGTGGTGAAATGCTTCTTGGCGACGATGAAGCGCCCGTCGGGGCTCCAGCTCGGCTGGTTCAAGAGGCGGAAATCTTCCTTGGTCAGCTGGCGCTTGTCGCTGCCGTCGGCATTCATGATCCAGATATTGTCGCCGCCGCCGCGATCGGAAACGAAGGCGATGCGGCGGCCGTCCGGCGACCAGCGCGGCTGCACCTCGAACGCCAGCCCCTGTGCGATCCGCGTCGGCGTCCCGCCGCCGATCGGCATGGTGTAGATATCGCCGAGCAGGTCGAAGGCGATGCGCGAGCCATCGGGGCTGACATCGACATTCATCCAGCTGCCTTCGCTGGTGTCGATCGTGATCGCGCGCTGCTTCATTCCCGGCGGCGCGTTGACGTCCCATTTGGGCTTGTCCTGCGCGTGTGCGGTGGTTGCAAGCGCGAGTGCGGTCGAAAGCAACAGTGCAAACTTGGTCATGAAAAGCATCCCCTTTTGCGCCACCGTGCCGGGCAGCATGGCGAAGCGCCAGCCCTATTTCGGCACCGCTGTGGCCTTGGGGTGGTTCGACAAAGACGCGACAGGCTTCGACGAACGGCGGATCAGCCTTGCTGCGCAATCGCCGGCTTGGGTTTTATCGGCGGAGATCGTTGGGCAAGCTCGCCCTTGCTGAACTCGACAGCCTGCGGATAGGGGATTTCGATCCCCTCGCGGTCGAACGCTTCCTTGATCAGCTTGGTCATCTCCGCCTTGAAGACGCGGTGCTGATCGGTTTGCACCCACACCCGCCCTTCGATGTCGACCGAGGATTCGCCGAGTCCAGTAACCCCAAACCAGGCGGGGGGATCGGCTTTCGCACGCGGGTCTGCGGTCAAGATTTCGCGCATGACCTCGAACGCGTGATCTATATCGTCATCGTAACTGATGCCGACGCCGATGATGCAGCGGCGCACACTCTTCTTGCTGTGATTGACGATCGGATTCGATGTCGCCTGGCCGTTGGGCACTAGATGGTGCGTTCGTCGGGTGATTGCAGCGTCGTGAAGAAGAGGTCGAGATCTGTGACGGTCCCTTCCTTGCCGTTGATCTCGACGAAATCGCCGATGTGGTAGGGCCTGATGATCGCGATCATGATCCTGAAGCGACGTTGGTCAGCGTCCCCTGCAACGCGAGGCCGATGGCGAGCGCGCTCGCGCCGACCACCGCGACTATGCTCGTCGTCTGCACACCGAATTGTTGCAGCACGACGATCAAGACGAGGATGATCAGTGCATAGCGGATCATCAGCGCCAGGAAGCTGCCCAGCGTCGTATCGATGCGCGGATGCTCGATCGCCTTCTGGCGGACGATTTTCGAAATGAAGAAGGCGAGCCACAGCCCGACGACGAGAATAAACGCGGCGGAGCCGATCCGAGCGCCCCAGGCGACAAGCTCTTCGGTACGAATATCCAAGTCATCGACGGGCGGTCACGCGCAGGCCATCGCGTTAGTTCAATTCGGCTTATACCGTGTTAGGCGGAGGCGATGGACACGGGGCTCGTTTACGGCTGGCGAACCGCGATTCTGTCGATCGCCTTCATCCAACTGCTGATCATCGCCGCGGCGCTTACTCGCCCATTGCGCAACCGGACCGCCAATCGCACACTTGCCGTGCTTCTGCTCGTGCTCGCAGGGATGATCACGCCGTGGATGATCGGCTTTGCAGGCTTCTACGATCGCTGGCGGTGGCTGAGCTTCGCACCCTTTGCGATTTCGCTTGCCGTCGCCCCGCTGGCCTATCTCTACATCCACGCCCTGGTGAAGGGGGCCTGGCCGGAGGCAGGATGGCGGCACCTGATCCCCGCCGCGGCCCAATTCGCCTATCTCTCCGCCGCGTTCCTCATCCTTCGCCAGCCCTTCAAGAATGATTGGCTCTCGCAATCGTCGCTCGCTTACGATGCGATCACCGGCGCAGGCGTCGTCGCCGGGCTGGCATTTTACGGTTTGCGCGGACGCGCGCTGATCCGCGACTATCGCGCGCGGCTTGCCGGGCAGCGCAGCGACGATCACCGTTTCGCGCTCGCCTGGCTCGATCGCGCGGTGCTGGCGCTGTTCGTCCTGCTCGCGGTCTGGGCGACCTACAGTATCTGGGATCTTGCCGCGCCGCTCGGCTATCGCGGGCTGATGGGTCTCTACATCGCGATTGCCGCGTTCGCGCTGTTTCTCGGCATCGAGGGTTGGCGTCACGCCGCGCTTCCCTTCCCGCATCTCGCCGACGAAACGCCCGCAGCCGACCCTGCGGACTGGTCGGTCAAAGGCCAGGAGTGGCTGAACCGCGTCGCGCGCGAACGCCTTTTCGCCGATCCAGAACTCAGCGTCCCTCGGCTCGCGCGCATTCTGGGCACCAACAGCGCCTATGTCTCGCGCGCCTTCAACCAGGGGGTTGGCGAAAGTTTCTCGAACGTCATCAACCGTCTGCGGAGCGAAGATGTCGCCGCGCGGCTGCGCGAAGGCGCGAGCGCCGATTTGCTCGATCTCGCGCTCGAGAGCGGCTTCAGCTCGAAGGCCAGCTTCAATCGCGCCTTTCAGGCCAGCTTCGGCTGCAGCCCTTCAGCATATCGCCGCCAAGTCTCAAAACCCGAATAATCGCGCATTTTCGCGATTTGAGGCGATCGGCTGAACGCGTCGCGGCAGAGCTGCACCATGACAAGCATACTGACACGCCGGAACCTGCTCGCGCTCGGCGGCGCGGCGACCCTCATGGCGCATCGCGGGCTGCGCGCCGCGGCGTCGCAGGGAGAGCTCAGAGATGATATCGCCATCGTCCGCGGCGTGCTCGCGCTCCATCCCGGGCTGTACCGCTACCAGTCGCCTGGCACGGTCATAGCACGGTTGAACCAGCTCGAACGCGATTACGCGGCCGCGCGGAGCCTCGACAGCCGCTTCCTCCTTCTCTCCGCATTCATGGCCAAAATTCGCTGCGGGCACAGCCAGTGCAATCCCTATAATCAGCGAAAGACCGTTGCTCAGGCGCTGTTCGATCGGCGCACGCGATTGCCCTTCGAATTCGATTGGATCGACCGCCGCATGATCCTCCTTGCCGATCGCAGCGGGCAGGGGCTTCCTCCCGGCACCGAGGTACGCGCGATCGACGGGCTGCCCGCGTCGCGCTTGCTCGAACGATTGCTCCCCTATGCCCGCGCCGACGGCGGCAATGACGGCAAGCGCATCGCGCAAATGGCGATGCGCGCGACCGAGAGCATCGAGACGTTCGACATCTTTCAGGGACTGATCGCCGCGCCTGCGGGTAATGCGTTTCGGATCGACTACCGCACCCCGGACGGACGCAATGCACGTGGCGATTTCACCCCGCTCACGCTCGCGGAACGCCATGCAACGCGTCGCACTTTTGAAACCGATGGCGCGGCAGATCCGTTCTGGACTTGGGAGATGCGCGATGGCGTCGCCATCCTGACCATGCCCAGCTGGACGATGTACAACAGCAAATGGGATTGGAAATCGTGGCTCGACGAACGGCTCGCCAGTCTCAAGGGGGCGAAGGGCCTGGTCGTCGATCTCCGTGAGAATGAGGGCGGCAATGAATGCGGCAACGTCATTCTCTCGCGGCTCGCGGGCCGCGATCTCGTCTTCGATGGCTATAGGCAGCTCGTCCGCTATCGCCGCACACCCGCCGATCTCGATCGCTATCTCGAGACCTGGGACAAAAGCTTCCGCACAATCGGCGAGAAAGGCGTCGATCTCAGCAACGGCTTCTACGAACTCGGCGTTGAGGACACCGATACCATCGCCGCCACCGGCCCGAGGCTGGACGTGC
Source organism: uncultured Aquisediminimonas sp. (assembly GCA_965365485.1). Classification (GTDB taxonomy): domain Bacteria; phylum Pseudomonadota; class Alphaproteobacteria; order Sphingomonadales; family Sphingomonadaceae; genus Aquisediminimonas. Next base: position 632 of record CBDUBW010000139.1, on the reverse strand, counting down.
CCGTGGCAGCATTGATCGGCCCGATCTGCAGCTCGGCGACCTTCTCTTTCGCGCGGCGTTGCAGTGAGTCGAGGCTGGTCAAGCTGTTCGGCACCACCAGCGGCGGCAATCTGCGCGGAATAAATGGCAACGGCTATTTCTTCGTGACGCTGCCGGGCAGCGGCATCGAGTTCGACGTCCCCATCGTCGGCAATTTTCCGCGCCGGCCCCGCCCGGATCGGGGGGTGCGGCCCGATGTCGAAGTCCCGCGCTCCGCGGTGGACATAGCTACGGGCCGCGATCCGGCGATGCTTGCGGCGACCAGGTGGGTCGAAGCCAATTGAGGCGACTCTGCTCGACACGAGCAAGTAAGGTGTAGCAAGCCTCGACAATGCCTATCGCCGCGTCCGAAACCGTCGCCATTCTCCTCGCCGCAGGACGTTCGCGACGGTTCGGTGCCGACGACAAGATCACTGCCGACTTCTGCGGGCGACCACTTATTTCGCACGCGGCCGCAGCCCTGTCCGGGCTTTCCTTTGCGCGACGGCTGGCGGTGATCGCGCCTGAAGCCTCCCCACCAGCGGGGTTCGAAGCGGTGTTCAACGCGGAGCGCGATCGCGGCATCGGCCATTCGCTTGCCCTGGGGGTGGCGG
>CBDUBW010000138.1:0-6538 GCA_965365485.1 uncultured Aquisediminimonas sp. | reverse complement strand
ATGAACCCGGTCTTGTCGCCGCAATCGAAACGGCGACCGTCGAACCTGTAGGCGTGGAAGGGCTGTCTGCCGATCATCTGCGCCATCGCGTCGGTGAGCTGAATCTCGTTGCCCGCGCCGCGCGCCTGACCCTCCAGCACGCGCATCACCTCGGGCTGGAGGATGTAGCGACCGGGGATCATCAGGTTGGAAGGCGCAGTGCCCGGCGCGGGTTTCTCGACCAGCCCCGTCACCTCGACGAGCGGCCCGTCGACCTTGCCCGGGGTGATGATGCCGTATTTGTGCGTTTCGTTTTCGGGCACTTCGAGTCCGCAGACGATATTCCCGCCCAGCCGGCCCCAGGCGTCGACCATCTGCTTCATGCAGCCCGGTGTTCCGACCATCAGCTCGTCAGGCAAGAAGATAGCGAAGGGTTCATCCCCGATGATGTGGCGCGCGGACCAGATCGCGTGGCCGAGCCCGATCGGCTCCTGTTGGCGGACGTAGATGATCTCGCCTGGGCGAAAACGCGTGCCCGCAATGTCATCGAGCGACTTGCCGCGATCCGACATCGTCGTCTCGAGCTCGTACGAAATGTCGAAATGGTCTTCGATCGCCGATTTGCCGCGACCGGTGACGAAGATCATCTGTTCTATCCCCGCCTCGCGCGCCTCGTCGACGGCGTACTGGATCAGCGGCCTGTCGACGACCGGCAGCATCTCCTTGGGAATGGCTTTGGTTGCGGGCAAGAAGCGGGTGCCGAGCCCGCCGACGGGGAAGACGGCCTTGCGTACGGAAGTCATGCGGGCGCGACTATCAGCGCTCGGACGGTCGCGCCACAACAGAAGTCAGCGCGGCCTTACGCCTACATCTGATCTCGCACATCGGCTTCATCGACATCGACATCGTCATCGACTTCGTCGTGGAGCTCGGCATCGGCCTCGAGCTGCTCGTCGATAGCTTCGACGATCAGGTCGAGTTGGTCGTAACTCGCTTCGAGTTCGAGCGTTTCACCCGAATCATCCTCGATATGGAGCAGGAAATTTTCATCCGCCGTTTTGGTGACGGTGAAGCGGGCAAGCGATTGGGCCATGATCGTTCTCCGTGTCGGGACGGACAAACGCCTGCGCGCGCGGAAGGTTCACGCAAAATTTGCCATCGCGTCAATGGAAGTCGTGACTTTTGATCGGGATCGCGCCGTCATCGTCGCGGAAATGATAATCCGATCGCACGCGCGGCTTCCATCCTTCATCGCCACGATCCGGCGCGCCCGGATAAGTCGCGCCATCGCCGCGTGAGACCATGCGCGGTAGGTCGATGTCGCCAACTTGCCGCAGCATTGGCGTCAGATCGGCGAGCTTGTCGACGATGACGTGGATGACTGTGCCTTCGCGCTGAACGCGTCCGGTGATCGAAAGCATCGCCGATGACATCACCGCGCGTCGGTTGGCCTCGAACCGGTCGGGCCAGAGAATGGCGTTGGCAACACCGGTTTCGTCCTCGAGCGTGATGAAGAGCACACCCTTGGCGCTGCCCGGGCGCTGCCGAACCAATATGATGCCCGCCAGCTCGATACGGCGCCCATCCCTGGTACGTTCGAGATCGGCGCAGCTGATCATCCCCCGCCTCCGCAACTCGCTTCGCAGGAAGCTGACCGGATGCGCGCGCAAGCTCAACTGCGTGGCGCGATAATCCTCCACCACCTCGCGCCCGGCCGTAAGCGGCTTGAGTATGGGATCGGGCTCGCTGGTTTCGAGCAGTGCGAGCAAGGGCGGCGGGCGCTCGCCCAGACCCTTGATTTCCCACAGCGCTGCCCGCCGGTCGAGTCCGAACGCCTGGAACGCATCGGCCTGGGCAAGCCGTTCGAGCGCGGCGGGCTTGACCTTCGAACGTCGCCAAATGTCACCGATGCTGGTGAAGGGCCGTTCCGCGCGCGCGAGCAGGATGCGCCCTGCATCTTCGGCGGCGAGCCCGGTCGTCACCCGCATGCCAAGCCGGAGCGGGCGCAGCGGCGATCCGTCGGGCGCGAACGCCGTGGGCCGATCCTGCAGGGCCTCAACCGTCGTGTCCCACTCGCTGTGGATGACGCAGACCGGGCGCACCTCGACGCCATGAGCGATCGCATCGCGCACGATCTGCGCCGGCGCGTAGAAGCCCATCGGCTGGGCATTGAGCAGCGCCGCGCAGAAAATGTCAGGATGATGGCATTTCATCCAAGACGAGGCGTAGGCGATTTTGGCGAAGCTCGCGGCGTGGCTTTCGGGAAAGCCGTAGCTGCCGAAGCCTTCGATCTGCTTGACCAGCCGTTCGGCGAACTCGAGCTTGATGCCGTTCCTGAGCATGCCTCCGATCAGCCTGTCGCGAAATTCGCCGACGCCGCCGGTCAGCTTGAAGGTCGCCATCGCGCGGCGCAGACTATCGGCCTCGCTTGGGAGAAAACCAGCGCCGATGATCGCGACCTGCATCGCCTGTTCCTGGAACAGCGGCACGCCGAGCGTCTTTTCCAGAACCGCTTTCAACTTGTCATTCGGATATTCGAAATTCACGTCGGGGTCGGCGCGTTTGAGTTCGCGCCGCTTGAGATAGGGGTGGACCATGTCGCCCTGGATCGGACCGGGGCGGACGATCGCGACCTGGATGGCGATATCGTAGAAATTGACCGGCCGCATCCGCGGCAGCATCGACATCTGCGCGCGGCTCTCGATCTGGAAAACGCCGAGCGTGTCGGCCTTGCGCATCATCTCGAAGGTCGCCTCATCCTCTTCCTGCAGGATAGGATCGGCCATTTCGATGTCGACTTGCTTGTGCGCGCGCAGAAGATCGAAGGCGCGGCGCATGCAGCCGAGCATGCCGAGCCCGAGAATATCGACCTTCATGAACCCGAGTTCCTCGATATCGACCTTTTCCCACTCGATCACCTGACGATCGACCATCGCCGCCGGTTCGATCGGCACCAGATCGGCGAGCTGATCGCGAGTCAGCACGAAGCCGCCCGGATGTTGCGAAAGGTGACGCGGAGTGCCGACCAGTTCTCGCGCCAGTTCGAGCGCGAGCGCCAGCCTTGGCTCGTTCCGGTCGAGATTGAGCGCTTCGACATGTTCGTCGGGCACGCCGTCGTTCGACCAGCCCCAGACCTGCCCGGCAAGCGCTGCGGTGATGTCCTCGGGCAGGCCGAGCACCTTCCCGACCTCGCGGATCGCGCCGCGGGTACGGAAGCGGCTGACCACCGCGGTCAGCGCGGCATGATCGCGGCCATAGCTTTCGTAGATCCATTGGATCACTTCTTCGCGCCGCTCATGCTCGAAATCGACGTCGATATCGGGCGGCTCCTTGCGATCCTCGGACAGGAAACGTTCGAACAGCAGCTGATGCTTGACCGGATCGATCGAGGTGATCCCGAGCACGAAGCAGATCACCGAATTGGCCGCCGATCCGCGGCCCTGGCAGAGAATCTGCTGGCTGCGCGCGAACTGGACGATCGAGTGGACGGTGAGGAAATAGGGCGCATATTGCCAATGCGCGACCAGCTTCAATTCCTTGGTCAGCAGCTTGCGGTAGCGCTTGGCGGGTCGCATGCCGGGGTTAAGCCGGTTGAGCGCCTGCCACGACATTTTCTCGAGTGCCTTTTGCGGGCTGTGCGCGGTCATCACCCGTTCTTCGGGATATTGGTGGCTGAGCTCGGTCAGCTTGAAGGTGCAGCGTTCGACGATCGCTTCGACCGCGGCGAGCGCTTCGGGATGATGGCGAAACAGCCGCGCCATCTGCCCGGGCGGCTGGAGATGGCGGCCGGCATTGCGTTCGCGGCGGAAACCGAGATCGTCGATCGTCGTCTTTTCGCGGATCGCGGTGACGACGTCCTGCAGCATTCGCCGGTCGGGGTGGTGGTAGAGCACATCGCCTGTTGCCAGCGGCGTCAGGCCAAAGCGCTGCGCGGCAAGCGCCGTCTCCTTGAGACGCCTGGCCTCCCCCGGCCGCCGCCAGTGGGTGAGGCAGACATGGCCGCGTCCCGGAAAGAGATCGGCCATCCAGCCGAGCTGGATCGGGTCCGCCACCGCCCCCGGCACCAGCGCCGCGACCAGCCCTTGCGCGGCGCTGGCGACATCGTCCCAGTGCAGGAAGCATTTGCCCTTTTCGCCGCGCTGGGCGTCGGCGCGGCCCTTGCCGAGGCTGAGCAGCCTCGTCAGCCGCGACCAGGCCGCCTTGTCCTCCGGCCAGACCAGCAGCGAGCTTCCGTCGACGAGATCGAGCCGGCAACCATAGACCGGGCGCGGGATCGCATCGATCTGACCCTTCATCTCATTGACCGCGTAAAGCGCCCGCACCACTCCCGCGACCGAGTTGCGATCGGTGACCCCTAGCGCCGGCATTCCCATGACCGCAGCCATCGCGAACAGCTCGTCGGGCCCCGAAGCGCCGCGCAGGAAGCTGAAATGGGTGGTGACCTGGAGTTCGCTATACATCGGCAGCTTCATGACTAAGCGATCGACGCCCGCCGCAGTTCACGCGAAGCGACCATGAAGATACCAGCTGAGATCGCCCGTAGCGGGGCTTTCGCCGTCACCCCTTCGGAACACCCAGAAGCGGTGGCCGGCTTCGCTTTCGAGCGTGAAATAATCGCGGACCGCGTGCCGTTCGGCGCTGCGCTTCCACCACTCCCCGGTGATGCGTTCGGGGCCATCGGCGCGAACGACGCGGTGACGCTTACCGCGCCATGTGAAATGCCTGGGCGGCTGATCGGGCAGAACCGCCATGACGTGTTCGAGCGGCTCAGGATGCCGCAACAGCCTGACCGGGCGCGGACGCGCGGGATTCCAGGGATGATCCGCCGTCATGTCGCCCAATTGCCTGACATCGTCACGCTTCAGGATCGTCCGCGCGGGATCGCGTGGTTCGAGCACAGCCGCCCTCGCGACACAGCGTTCGGGGACATCGCTTTCAAGCGGCGTGTCGCGCCAATTGGCAACATCGCGATTGGCGAGCGTATCGACCAGATTGCCGAGATCGGGGGCTGACGCTTCGAGCGTTCTGTCGAACGCCTGCGGCCCAAGCGGCTCGGCGCGGCGAACGTGGAGATGCAGCGCGTCGATGCCGAAGCCCGGCTCGATCTCCTCGATGCGACGACTGATCAGCCGCAGGATGTGCGCCGGATCGCGGTTGGGCCGGGCAAGGCCGATGCGGATGATCTGCGGGCGGCCATCGACACGATCGGCGACGAAGTGCAAAACGCGCGCGCCCTGCCCCGCCTGCGCCAGCGCCTGTGTCAATCGCGGGGTCAGCCTGGCCAGCCAATGTTCGATCACTTCGGTTGATCCGATCGGCTCGGCGAAGCGCTGAACGATATGGATCGTCTCGGGCGGGACGACGGGGTCGAGCGGCTCGGGCGCATGACCCAGCGCCTGATCCAGCCGGCGCGCGGCCTCGACGCCGAAACGCCGTGCGAAAGGGGCGCGGGGCAGCGCCATCACATCGCCGACGGTTTCGATGCCCAGCCGCTGGAAGAGCGCGAGCGCCGTATCGGGCAAGCGCAGCGCCATAGCGGGGAGCGGCGCGAGCGCCCTGGGATGATCGCCCGGTGCGCAGATAGCGATAGGATCGGCGGCGAAACGCGCCAAGGCCCAGGCCGCGCCCGCGTTGTCGGCGATGCCGATCCGCGCTTCGAAACCCGCGCGCGCCAGCAACCGCACCAGCCGCCGGGCCATTCTCGCCTCTCCCCCGTGAAGATGCGCGACACCGCTGAGGTCGATGAACAGGGCGTCCTCCGCCGCCTTGGCGACCAGCGGCGCCCAGCGTCGTGCGAGCAGCACCGCCAGCCCGTGAAGATCGGCCGCGTCGCCTTGCGGGTCGGCATCGCGGACGATGACCTGGGGGAGCGAAGCACGCACCTGGGTCAGCGCCATGCCCGGGGCGATGCCCAATGCATTCGCGGCGGGCGAAGCCGAAGCGACTTCGATGCGTGAGCCGATCTTGTGCGTCGTCACCAGCACCACGCCGCGCGCAGGCGTGGGCAGCGCGGCGTTGTTGTCCCGGCAAACCTGCCCGACCAGCCCTGCCATGGTGCGGCCGGTATCGAAGAAAGCGGCGACGCCCGGCGGTTCGCTGTGCGGATCGTTCGACCCCCTTGGCCTGTGCTTGTCAGGTCGCGGGCCCTCACCCGGGAAGCGGACGCTCGGCACTGCGGCGCGGCGGAAGGGATGCTCGGCGGCTTCGCTACGGCGCGCCATTTCGCGCATCGGCGCGGCGACTTCGTCAGGCGGCATCGCGCGGAAAGGATGCTCGGCCGCCTCGCTCGATCGCCCGAGCATCCGCATCGGCGGTCGCTGGTGCTGCGGCAGCGCCGCGATCTGCATCTCGACGTCACGCCGCGATTGACCTTTCGGCGCAGAAGCCTCGCTTCGCGCCCAGCGCGCGCCGGGGCGCCACCCGGTGTTCTTGGGCGCATCGCATTGCAGCACCTGCTCTTGGCGTGCGGCAGCGACGAGCCCGCTCAGATCGGGCGAGGCGGCGGCGCGTTCAGGCGGCGGCGCGAGTTTCGGCTCGGCGCGCAAAATCCGGTCGATCG
>CBDUBW010000137.1:0-6590 GCA_965365485.1 uncultured Aquisediminimonas sp. | reverse complement strand
CGCGTCGGCGGCGCGCAGGTCAGCGAGAAGCATACCAACTTTTTCATCAACATCGGCGACGCCACCAGCGCCGACATCGAAACGCTTGGCGAGGAGGTGCGCAACCGCGTGCACGCAAAGTCGGGAATCAGCTTGCAATGGGAAATCCAGCGGGTGGGCGTAGCATGATCCATGTCGTCGTCCTCATGGGCGGCTGGTCCGCAGAGCGCCCGGTTTCTTTGGTCACCGGCAAGGGGGTCGCAGAGGCGCTTGAGCGCGTCGGCTATCGGGTCACCGCGATCGACATGGATCGCGATGTCGCGGCGCGGCTCGCCGAGGCCAAGCCAGACGTAGTCTTCAACGCGCTTCACGGTACGCCGGGCGAAGACGGCACCGTTCAGGGGCTGCTCGACATCATGGGGCTGCGCTACACCCATTCGGGGCTCGCGACCTCGGTGATCGCGATCGACAAGCAGCTGACCAAGGCTGCGCTGACGCCGCATGGCATCCGCATGCCAGGTGGTCATGTCGTCAAGAGCGAAAGCCTTCATCTCGGCGATCCGCTGGCGCGGCCGTACGTCCTCAAGCCGGTCAATGAAGGCTCGTCGGTCGGCGTCGCGATCGTGACGCGTGAGAGCAATTATGGTGAGCCGATCGGGCGTGATGTCGCGGGCCCATGGCAGCAATTCGATGAACTGCTCGCCGAGCCTTTCATACGCGGTCGCGAGCTGACCGTCGCGGTGCTGGGCGACCGCGCACTGACCGTCACCGAGCTCCAGCCCAAAACCGGCTTTTACGATTTCGACGCCAAATATACCGAGGGGCTGACCGAGCATATCTGCCCTGCCAACGTGCCGCCTGCCGTCGCCGATGCGATGATGGAGATAGCGCTGAAGGCGCACCGGGTGCTCGGCTGCAAGGGCGCGTCGCGATCCGATTTCCGCTGGGACGATGAGAAAGGCGTCGAGGGCGTGTTTCTGCTCGAAATCAATACGCAGCCGGGGATGACGCCGCTGAGCCTCGTGCCCGAGCAGGCCAAGCATGTCGGCATTTCCTACGAAGAGCTGGTCGACATCATCGTGAAGGAGGCGCTGGCATGACTGGGGCGGCGAAGATCCGGCGCGGGGGGGCGCGCAAACCCGTCGCCCGGGCGCGGGCGGCAAAGGCGAGGATCAAGGGGCCGGGACTGATCGCGCAGGCAGCCGCGCTGTTACCGTTCAGCGCAAAAGCGATCGAAAGGACGATTACCGGGGGCCTGATTGCGCTGGGCGGGATCGCGCTGATCGCGGTCGCAATCTTTGCAGGCGTTCCGCAGTTCGTCGGCGTCCAGGTCGCGCAGGCGATCGGGCGCGCGGGTTTCGAGGTCAAGCGCGTCGAGGTGACGGGCATCGATCGGATGGAACGCCTGACCGTCTACGCCGTCGCGCTCGATCAGCATTCGATGGCGATGCCGCTGGTTGATCTCGAAAAGGTGCGCGATGAGCTGATGCAATACGGCTGGATCGAAGAAGCGCGCGTCTCGCGGCGGCTGCCCGATACGCTGGTCGTCGATATCGTCGAGCGCAAACCTGCGGCGGTCTGGCAGAATAAGGCGACGCTTTCGCTGATCGACGCCAAAGGCGTGGTACTCGAGCCGGTAGCGCTCGACGCCATGCCTAACTTGCCGATCCTCATCGGTGCGAACGCCAATTTGCAATCGACCGGGCTCGATGCGCTGATGGACAAGGCCCCTGCGCTACGACCGATGCTTGCGGCCGCCACCTGGGTGGGCAATCGCCGTTGGGATTTGCAATTTCAATCGGGTGAGACACTCGCGCTTCCCGAGGGCGAGGCAGCGGCCGCAAAGGCGCTGATGCAATTCGCGCGGATCGACGGCGTCCAGCGCCTGCTCGGGCGCGGCTATGCCCGGTTCGACATGCGCGATCCGACCAAGTTCGTCGCCCGCATCGCACGCGAAGCGCCGACGATCGACAAGCCAGCGGCGGCAAATCAGGGGGAGACAGACAATGGCCCAGCCTAGGACAGGCGAACTCATCACCGCGCTCGATATCGGATCCGCGAAGGTCTCGGCGCTGATCGCGGAGCGGACCGCGGGCGGCGATATCCAAGTGCTCGGCACCGGCCAGCGCGAGAGCAAGGGCGTCAAGCGCGGCTACATCGCTGACATGTCGCTGACCGAAAGCGCGATCCGCGACGCGGTCGAACAGGCGGAGCGCATCGCGGGCACCAATATCGAAAATGTCTGGGTCAGCTTCTCGGCAGGCGGGCTGGTCAGCGACATTGCGTCGGTCGAGGTCGAACTGGGCGGGCATCGCATCGAGCAGGAGGATATCGACGAACTGCTCGCGGCCGGGCGTTCGTCGCTCGATCCCGAAGGGCGGATGATTCTGCACGCCCAACCCACGCTCTATACGCTCGACGGGCTGCAGGGCGTGAAGAAGCCGCTGGGGCTGCACGCCGACACGCTCGGCGTCGATATCCACGTCGTCTGTGCCGATGGCTCGCCGGTGCGCAACCTCGACCTGTGCGTGCGGAGTGCGCATCTCGAGGTCAAGTCGATCATCGCCTCCCCGGTCGCCACCGGGATGGCCTGCCTATCGGATGAAGAACGTGAGCTCGGCGTGGCGCTTGTAGAGCTCGGAGCTGGGGTGACGAACGTCTCGCTGTTCTGCGGCGGAATGCTCGTCGGGCTGCATTCGATCCCGTTCGGCGCATCGGACATCACCGACGATATCGCCTCGGCTTTTGGCACGCGACGCGATCAGGCCGAGCGGATGAAATGCTTTTTCGGCTCGGCAACCGCCAGCCCTCGCGACAATCACGACATGATCGATGTCGCCCCGCTCTCGGCGGAGGACGAGATTGGCGAGGGCAGCCGTATCACGCGCGCGCAGCTGATCGCGGTCATCCGCCAGCGCCTCGAACATCTCGCAGGAGAAGTGGCGAAGGCATTGAAGGAGCTGGGCTTTACGGGCCCCGTCGGTCGCCAGGTCGTGCTCACCGGCGGTGGTGCCGAATTGAAAGGTCTTGCTGATTATTTCCAGGGCGTGCTCGGTCGCGCCGTGCGTTTGGGCAGGCCGCGTGGGCTGGCCGGGCTGCCCGAGGCGCACAGCGGGCCGGGGTTCGCGACGCTCGCGGGGCTGGTTCACTACGCGGCCTCCGACCCGATCGACGTGCGCGCGATCCAGCCCGATGCGCAAGTTATCCACAAAGTTCCGGGCGGTGGCCTCATCTCACGGTTGATGGCAGCGGTCAGATCAGGATATTGAGGGTTAAACACGTGTTAAATGCTGTATATTGGGGTGAACGATTCTAAAAACGCGATGAAGCGTTGCGGTTTTGCGTGATTGCCCGTGTGCAATGTGTGACAACCGGCCGGGGGGCGTTTCGCCCGTTGCGTCGTGCAAAAGGAGAAGGCGAAATGAGTATCGAATTTCTGGCACCTGAAGTCGATGAATTGCGCCCGCGGATCAGCGTTATCGGCGTCGGCGGCGCGGGCGGAAACGCCATCGCCAACATGATTGCGGCTCAGGTCCAGGGTGTCGATTTCATCGTCGCCAATACCGATGCGCAGGCGCTCAACACCTCGCCCGCCGAACGCCGGCTTCAGCTGGGCCTCAAGATCACGCAAGGGCTCGGCGCGGGCTCGCGGCCCGAGATCGGGCGCGCCGCAGCGGAAGAGACGATCGAATCGGTCGAGCGTGCGCTTGATGGCGCGCATATGTGCTTTATCGCCGCAGGCATGGGCGGCGGCACCGGCACCGGCGCTGCCCCGGTCATCGCCAAGGCCGCGCGCGATCGCGGCATCCTCACCGTCGGAGTCGTCACCAAGCCCTTCAGTTTCGAAGGGTCGCGCCGGATGAAGGCGGCCGAAGCGGGCATCGCCGAGCTTCAAAAGCATGTCGATACACTGATCGTCATCCCCAACCAGAACCTCTTCCTCATCGCCAACCCCTCGACCACCTTCAAGGAAGCCTTCCAAATGGCCGATGAGGTGCTGCAGCAGGGCGTGCGCGGTATTACCGACCTAATGGTGATGCCCGGCCTCATCAATCTCGACTTTGCCGACGTCCGCTCGGTGATGGGCGAAATGGGCAAGGCAATGATGGGCACCGGCGAAGCTTCGGGCGACAATCGCGCGATCGAGGCGGCGGAGAAAGCCATTGCCAATCCGCTTCTGGACGGCGTGTCGATGAAGGGTGCCAAGGGCGTCATTGTCTCAATCGTCGGCGGCGAGGACATGCGCCTGATGGAAGTCGATGAAGCCGCCAGCCACATCAAGGAACTGGTCGATCCCGATGCCAACATCATCTGGGGTTCGGCGTTCAACAACGATCTTGATGGCCGCATCCGCGTTTCAGTGGTTGCGACCGGCATCGAGGCCGATGCGGCGACGGCCCCAGAGCCGGCCCGCGTTTTCTCCTTCCCGACTGCGCGCAAGGTCGACGAGGTCATCCGCACGCCCGAGCCGGTGATCGCGCCCGCGCCCGTGCTTCAACCGATCGCAGCAGTGGCCGCCGCACCGGAGCCCACTCCGGCGCCCATTCCCACGACGCTTCCTGAAGTCGCCAAGGAAGAAGCGCCGCTCGAACTCGAGACGCCGGTGGGTGAGACGACCGCCGTGCTCGCCGCGGTCGATTCGGTCGCCGAGGAACTGGTGCTCGGCGGCGAATCGATGATCGAGGAGCCCGTCGCGTCCAATCCGGTGCCGCCGACGGTCTATGACGATACGGCGCCTTATGAGTATCAGCCGCCGCGTCGCCGCTGGCTGGTGTCCGAAGACAAGGCTGAGGAAGTTACCCCCCGGATCGCAACGGGCGGTGGCACTTTGTTCGAGCGTATGTCCAACATCGCGCGTGGCACGGCGCGCGGGGAGGATGCCGATCAGGCCAAGACCGATCCGCTCGATATTCCGCGTTTCCTGAACCGGCAGAATAATCAGTAGGAAGATCGCTCCTCCCCGCCGTCGGGGAGGAGCTTCGTTCGCCGTTAACTGCCTTTCGGCAAAACCATCCTGGCTTTCTCGACCTTGCAAAGCCGGTTACCGGATCCCTAAATGGCCGGCGATGATCGGGTATAAATCGATGCGTTTCGCGCCGCTGTTGGCTTTGGCCGCCGCGCTGCCGGCTTTGGCGCAAAGTCCCGGCGGATATGGCTCCGCCGATCCCGCGGCGCGGCTGTCCGACAATCTGATGATTTTGTCGCAGAATCCCCGCGACGTGAACGCGCTGCTCGGGGCAGGGCAAAGTGCGATCGCTGTCGGCGATAGCAATGCGGCCTTGTCATTCCTTGCGCGCGCCGAAGAGATCGCGCCTCGCGATGGTCGCATAAAAGCTGCTTTAGGCTCGGCGCTGGTTATGATGGAAAAGCCGGGGGAGGCCTTGCGGCTGTTCGCCGACGCCGCTGCACTCGGCGTGCCCGAAGCGCAGATCGCTGCCGATCGCGGGCTGGCTTATGATCTTCGGGGCGATTCGCGGCGGGCGCAGCGCGACTATCAACTCGCCCAGCGCGCGGCGCCGAGCGACGAGGTGACGCGGCGGTTGGCGCTATCGCTCGGCATCTCGGGCGATCAGAAGGAGGCGCTGACGCTGATCGATCCGCTGCTCCGTAAGCAGGATCACGGGGCGTGGCGCGCGCGCGCCTTCATCCTTGCGATGAATGGCGATGTGGCCGGCGCCGAAGGCGTTACGAGATCGGTCATGCCGGTCGCCACCTCAGATACGATGATTCCCTTTCTTCGCCGGCTGGCAGGTCTCAACGCGGCCGAACGGGCTTTGGCGGTCAATTTTGGAACCATGCCGAGCGACGGTACGCGGTTTGCTTCAGTCGAAACCGGTGATCCCTACCGACCCTCCGGGACCAATGGCGGAGTCGGCGGCACCTTGATTCCGGCAGGTGAACCGCTGCGCCGCGCAGAGGATGTCGCGCCCGCCCGCAAGGCCGCCGCGGTCTCCAAGGAACCGCGACGGCGCCCCGGTCGCGAGATCGCGACAGCCGGCAGGCCCGATGTTCGCACAGATCGCGTCGTTTCCGACGCGCCTAAGCGCGAGCGCGCTGGCGAGGCCGAAACGCAGATCGCGATCGCAACCCCGCCGCCATCAGAACGCGTCTCGAGGCGGCTCGAAACGCGGATCGGCCCGGTGCCGAAGTCGGTCACCGAGGCATTGCCCAAGCCGGGCTTTTCGGTCACGCCGCTCGATACCAAAGCGCTTCCGCCGCCGACGCGGGCCGATTTTATGTCCGCGCAGGCAGGGTCCGCGCAGTCCGGCACTGCAAATCCTCTGCAAACGCGGCCCGCACAGGCAGCCCCACTTTACGTGCCGCAACCGCTGACAAGTGAGCCGCCGGCTTCTGCGCCGCTCTTCGAAATTCCCGCGCCTGCTGCGACTCTCCCTGCGGTCACCACGCCGGGGTCGTCGGCCAGCACCTCTCAAGCGGCGGCGAACACACCAGCGCCGCAGACGATCGCGCCCCCGCCTGCGACCATTGCCAGCGTCGCGCTGCCTCCCTCCGCCGTTTCGAGTAAGGCAGGTGCCAGCTTCTCGCTGTCGCCCGGTCAGGGGCCGCTCGTTGTCGGCGGGGGGACGGAGCCCGCCGCGCCGCCTACGACT
>CBDUBW010000136.1:0-6591 GCA_965365485.1 uncultured Aquisediminimonas sp. | reverse complement strand
GCGGGCTTCCGCATCGATCATCTGCTGCTTTCACCTGAAGCCGCTGACCGGCTGGTGGATGCGGGCGTCGACAAGGCGTATCGCATGCGTGAGAAAGCGAGCGACCACGCCGCGACCTGGATCGTTCTGCGCTGAGCTTTGACGCTTCCCTTCGCTGACGAGTTGCGCCACGCTGCGGTGAAATGAAGACCCTCACGCTCTTCCGTCACGGCAAGTCGGGATGGGATTCGCCCGTCTCGCGCGATTTCGATCGCCCGATCAATCATCGTGGCCGACGCGGATCTCGATTGATGGGCGAATTCGCCGCCCGTGAGGGTCTTGAATTCGATCACATTCTTTCGAGCCCCGCAGTGCGCTGCACCGAAACGCTCGACGCCTTCTGGGAAGGCTATGGCTGCATCCTTCACCCCAATTGGGACCGCCGCGTCTACCTCGCTTCTGGTGATTCACTGCTCGACGTCGTCCACGATCAGGACGATGGTGACGCACGTATTCTGCTATGCGGCCATAATCCTGGAATCGAGGAACTTGCGCTGATGCTGACGCCCGACGTCCGCAGCGACGCATTGCGCGAGGAGATCGAGGAGAAATACCCGACCGCGAGCATCGCCGAGATACAGTTCGAGGTGGAACGCTGGGCGGATATCAAGGAAGCAGGGGGCAAGCTCACGCGCTTCGTGCGGCCACGCGACCTCGACGCCGAGCTGGGGCCGGAGCTGAATTAAGCTATCCCGCCAGCCGCGCCAGTTGCGCAAAGACGAATACGGCCCAGAACAGCCACCACCAGGAAAAGCCGCCCGTTTTGGCCTCGACCTGCTGACCGCCGGCTATCGCTGGTTCCCACTGAGCGACATGATCGACGTTTAGCTCGGCTTCGAGCGCGGGGTTGTGGTGGCGGATGCTCGCCATCAGCGCGATGATCGCCTCGCGATGCTTGGCGACACGCTTCCAGCCGACAGCGTCGGGTGGCGGTTGCTTGAGCAGAGTCCAGGCTTGGTGCCAGCGATGTTCACTTCGTTCGAGCCTATCGAGCGCCTCGATGTCGGACAGCCGCGCCGCCGCCTGCGCGACGCCGTAGCGCGTCCGCCAATTGTCGACTTGGTCGGCCCAGCCGAAATGCGGCACCGCGACCCGCGCCATCGCGTCGGAGCGGGGGATCGACTGGGCGATGATCGAGGCCATCCAGTCTTCGACGCCGCTCGCATGGTCGATATTTTCCATCTCGGGGGCGGTGAGGATCGTATGGGTCAGCTCGACAAGCTCGACCTCGATCTCGGCGATGGGCGCGTCACCCCACAGGAGCTGGACAATCCGTTCCTGCGCCGCTTCGGTCGCGGGCTGGCGTTCGGGCTCCCACCGCCACGTCGCGGGATCATCGTCCTCGTCAATGTCAACCGAGATCCAATCGTCTTCGGCTTTATAGAGCGAGACCGCGGTGGGCGGCTCAATCTCTTCATCGCTGATCGGTGCGAGCGCGTCGGCGGTAGGCTCAGGCTCGGGATCGAGCAGCGCGACCTCAACCTCCTGGTCCTCACGATATGGCAGATAGTCCGAATCCCAGTTCGCATCCTCGAGCGCCTGGCGGAGCATGATGAAAGCCTGAGGATCAGCCTCGACATCGGTCGCCTTGAGTTTGGCCGCATAGGCGCGCTTGATCGCGCGCTTATCCTCGGTCGGTTCGATGCCGAGTACGCCCCAGGCGGGATGGACGTAGCTCACAAAAAGCGTTCGCCCTCGAGCTCATCGAGCTGTGCGAGCAGTTGCGCGCGTGCCTGATCGATGGTGCGCGGATCCTGGCTGT
This sequence comes from uncultured Aquisediminimonas sp., assembly GCA_965365485.1. GTDB lineage: Bacteria > Pseudomonadota > Alphaproteobacteria > Sphingomonadales > Sphingomonadaceae > Aquisediminimonas. The sequence continues at coordinate 4,790 of CBDUBW010000136.1, read as the reverse complement.
CGAGCGCGGAGGTGAAATTCCCGATCATGCGACCGATATAGTCGCGGCGATCGCCCAAGAAGCTTTCATAACAACGTTCGGCCCGCGCCATCGCGGCGAGGTTTTCCGCCCCTTCGCGCGGATGGAATTTGAGCTTGGCAAGCGCGGCGCGTCGTGTTTCAACATCTTCGCCCGCGACCGCATCTTCCTTATCGTAGATCGTCACCTGCTTGGTGACGCCGGTATCGGCGACGGTGACATCGACTTCGAGCAAGCCGCTGGCATCGTAGCTGAAGCGGCAGTCGATCGAGACCTCGCCCGCCTTCTTAGGCGGCACCGGCACGCTTAGCGAACCGAGCTTGACGTTCTGCGCGACCATCCGCGCCTCGCCCTGATAGATGCCGAACTCGACGACCTTCTGGTTATCGGCGATGGTCGAGAAATTCTGGACGCGGCTGGTTGGCACCACGGTGTTGCGCTCGATGATCGGCGAGAAGATGCCGATGCGGTAGCCGCCGCGCTGATCGCGTTCGGTCGTATCGACGCCCAGTGTGAACGGGCAGACATCGGTCAGCCGGATCTCGTCGAGCGCGGCATCCCTGGCCTTCAGCCCCGCCTGGATCGCCGCGCCCAGCGCGACGGCGTGATCGGGGTGGACGGTGGCGTTGGGAAAGCGCCCGAACATCCGCGTCACCGCACGGCGGACGATCGGCATCCGCGTCGCGCCGCCGACCAGGACGATCTCGTGCAGCTCTCCGACCTTGGTGTTGCCGTCGCGCAGCGATCGAAGCACCGGATCGCGGAGGCGGGCGAGCAGCGGCGCCGCCTTCTCTTCGAACTCGGTCGCGCTAATTTCAGCTTTTCGCGTCTCGCCCTGCCAGACGATCTCAAGCGGCGCGCTATCACTCTCGCTAAGTCCTCGACGCGCGCGCTCGGCGGCGGCGCGGAGCAACTCCGTTAGCGCGGGATCATTGTCCTTGAGATCGAGCCGTTCGCGCGCGAGATCGATCAGCACCTGATTGAAGTCTTCGCCGCCTAACCGATTGTCCCCTGCCGAAGCGCGGACCTCGATGATGCCGTCAAAAATCTCGACCAGCGAAACGTCAAAGGTTCCGCCTCCCAGATCGAAGACGAGGAAGGGCGCTTCGGTGCCGAGCTCATGGATGCCGTAAGCAAGCGCCGCTGCGGTTGGTTCGTTGACCAGCCGCTCGACCTTCAAACCCGCCAGCTCGCCAGCACGTCGCGTCGCCTTTCTTTGCTTGTCGTTGAAGTAAGCGGGCACGGTGATGACGGCTTGCTCAACCGGCTCGCCCAAGAACGCCTCGGCATCCGCCTTCAGCGATTTGAGCACCAGCGCCGAAAGATCCTCGGCGGAAAAATCGTGTTTGCCGAGCTTGGTGCGCTGCTGCGTGCCCATGTAGCGCTTGAACGCGGTGGCGGTACGTTCTGGGTGCGTGGCCTGCCGCTCGCGCGCCGCCATCCCGACGATGATCTCGCCAGTGCCGGCGATCGAAACTGCGCTGGGGGTCAAAACGTCGCCGAGCGCATTGGGGATGAGTTCGGGCGCGTCGCTGCGGAAGACCGCAATCGCCGAATTGGTCGTCCCCAGATCGATTCCGACAATCACGCAACCGCCCCCAAAACATTCGGGGAAGCGCGTTATGCGATCAGCGGCTCATCGGCAATCAGCCCCGGGTTTCCCTTTTCGGGATATCTGGGCGTGCAATTGGCGTAATAGCGGCGGACCGCGATCATATCCGACGCATAGTCGCCGGTCGGCATCATCGCCGGGCCGAGGCCGACGACTTTGCGGGCGTAATCCATCAGCCCGCAGACCATCGGCACCTTTGCGCCGAGCGCGATTTGGTAAAAGCCGGTGCGCCAGGTGCGGACATTGCCGCGCGTCCCTTCGGGCGCGATCGTCAGCATGAATTCTTCGCGCCGCGCGAATTCGGAGATCATCGCCGCGACCGCGTTGGTCGATCGGCTGCGCTCGACGGGAATGCCGCCCATGTCACGCATCAGCCCGCCGAAAGGCCAGGTGAATAGCTGGCTTTTGCCCATGAAGGACGCTTTGAGCCCCAGCGCGCGCGTGCCGCCGACGAAATAGACGAAATCCCAATTGCTGGTATGCGGTGCCGCGATGATGACGAAGCGGCGCGGCTTCGGGATTTCGCCCTCGACCGTCCACCCCTGCCGGTTGAACCAGGACACTATTCCCGCCTCGAGCAGTCGCGCGCCCGCACCCATCGCTCGTCTCCCCCAATAGTGAGACTAACCTATGTTGGCGTTTGCGCAAGGCCAGCGATTGACGATGTCCTATGTTATGTTACGCTGTCTCATTGAAGGAGATAGGTGATGCAAATGGCGAGAAACTCAGTCGATACTGCGCAGCCCATCTCGGCGATCAACACGACGCCGATTATCGACGTAATGCTTGTGCTTTTGGTGATGATGATCCTGTCGTTGCCGCCCGCGACTCACAAGCTGCCGGTCGATCTTCCAGGGCCGGTCACCTCGCTCGCCGCGCCGCCACCCGTTCATCGCATTGACATCGCCGCAACGGGCGCGCTCAGCTGGGATGGGGCGACGATCAGCGCCGTCGAACTAGATCGTCGTCTTGCCGCCCATGCCCGCGATCCTGCCCGGCCCGAACTTCACATCGCAACCGACGCCGAAACGCCTTATGCCGCGTTCAATGGCGCCTTGGCGCAGGTCAAGCGCGCCGGGATCGAGCGAATTGGCTTTGTCGGCAATCCGAAGAGCTTCTGACCTTATGGGCAAATCGCGTCGCTCCGGTTAGGGGGCGGCGCATGACGCTTTCGATCCGCGCCGCGACGCCTGCAGACTTGCCGCTCATCGCCCGCTTCATCCGCGATCTCGCCCAATATGAAAGACTGGCGCATGAGGTGCGTTTCGATGAAGCGGGTCTGGGCCAACATCTCTTCGGGCCCGTCCCTCGCGCCGAGGTTTTGATCGGCGAGGTCGATGGGACGCCGCGCGGGTTTGCGCTGTTCTTCCACAATTTTTCGACCTTCGAAGGCGCTCCGGGCATGTATCTCGAGGATCTGTTCGTCGAGCCGGAGGCACGCGGCGCCGGGCTGGGCAAGGCGCTTCTCGCTCGGCTCGCCGCCATCGCCGTCGAGCGTGGCTGCGCGCGGCTGGAATGGTCGGTGCTCGATTGGAACGCGCCTTCGATCGATTTCTACCAATCGCTCGGCGCCACCCCGATGGACGATTGGACGGTGTACCGGCTCGATGGCGCCGCGCTCGGCGGGCTTGCGGCATCATGACCATGGATCGCCAGCCCACCCTGCATGGCCCGCGCCTGACCCTGCGCCCGCTGACGCCCGACGATTGGGACGAATTGTACGCTGTCGCCAGCGACCCGTTGATCTGGGAGGTCCATCCGGCGCACGATCGCTGGCAGGAGCCGGTGTTCCGAACCTTTTTCGAAGACGCGCTGGCGCAAGGCGGCGCGCTTGTCGCCCTCGATGAAGGGCAAATCGTCGGTTCGTCGCGCTTTCAAAATTACGATCCGGATCGCAGCGAGGTCGAAATCGGCTGGACCTTTCTGGCGCGGTCACATTGGGGCGGATCGTATAACCGCGAGATGAAGCGGTCGATGCTTGATCACGCCTTTCGCTTCGTAGAGACCGTCGTCTTCGCGGTCGGCGAGGACAATGTCAGATCGCGCCGTGCGATGGAAAAGATCGGCGGGCGGCTAACCGATCGCGCGGGCACGCGAATGATGGCGGGCGGGGCGGTCAACCACGTCACCTACGCGATCGCGCGCCGCGACTATAAAGGACTGCCGCTGCCGGGTGGAGCGTGCGAGACGATGAGCGACGTCCGCGCCGGCGTCGATGCGCTCGATGCCGAGATCGTCGCGCTGCTTGCCAGGCGCTTCGCTTACATGGACGCCGCTGCGCGCATAAAGCGGGATCGCAGCGCGGTCCGCGACGAAGCGCGCAAAGCACAAGTGATCGCCAATGTTCGCGAACACGCCCGCGCGCTTCACATTCCCGAAGACCCGATCGCGCAGCTTTGGGACCGGCTGGTCGAAGCCTCGATCGCTTACGAGTTTGAGAGGTTCGACGGCAAGACGGGCTGACGCCGCAACGCCAGCACGATCGCCGCGACGAGCATCGCCGTCCACGAAAGCGCGCTGCCATCGATGACGAGGCTGTGCGTGCCCAACAGTCCCGCAATCGATATCAAGCCGCCGAGTATCGCCACCGCTCCGATGGCCTTGCGCCACCATGCGAAACGCAGGTGCAGCGCGCCGATGACGATCGCGATCACCGCCAGCAGTGCGAATTTTATCCGGACTGCGGGCATCAGCAGGTCGATCATCCCCTGCGTGCCGGGCAGATCGGCGAGGATGCGGAACAGCTGCCATCCTTCGAACTGGTCGCTCGCCGCAGCCACAAGCACCGCGATGATCATCCATTTTGCCGTTGGTGATCTTGCTTCACGATCGAGCGCGAAAAGCTGAAGGATGAGGAAGGCGCTGTAAACCGGGATGAAGCCCATCGCGTCGATCCAAAGGCCGCGATACTGCGCGGCGGCGTGGATTTCGCGGCAGTAAGGCGGGAACAGCGCCGCAACCTCGCCCGGATTGGTGACGAATTCGAAGTTGAGGATGGCGTCGCCCTCACCGCCGCAGGCGTCGATTCCCTGGATCGCCCCAAACACGAAGGTAAAGGCAAGCACCGCCAGCCCCGCCAGCGCGGCGAGCCTCCACAATGTCAAAGCGCGCTCGCCTTGGCGCGTTCGATCGCGTCGATGATGATCGCCTTCGCAACCCC
>CBDUBW010000135.1:0-6612 GCA_965365485.1 uncultured Aquisediminimonas sp. | reverse complement strand
CGTTCGAGTCATACGGGCTGATGCGGACGAGGCGATGGACGCCGCTCTCGGTCTTGGCATAGCCATAGGCGTTCTCGCCCTTGAGCAGATAGGTCGCGGATTTGATCCCGGCCTGCTCGCCGGCGTGATGATCGATGAGCTCGACCTTCATCCCGCGTCGTTCGGCCCAGCGTGTGTACATCCGGCTGAGCATTTCCGCCCAGTCCTGGCTTTCGGTGCCGCCCGCGCCTGAATTGACTTCGACATAGGTGTTGTTGGCATCGGCCTCACCCGCGAGCAGCGCCGCGACCTTGTCGCGCTCTGCCCGTTCGGCAAGGGCGGCAAGCGCAGCCGCGCCCTCCTCGACCATCGCCTCGTCGCCCTCGGCTTCGGCCATTTCCATCAGCTCGACGGTGTCGTTGAGTTCGCTCTCGATCGCGCGTGTCGCCGCGATCGCTTCCTCCAAGCGGCGGCGCTCACGCATCACCTCCTGCGCGGCCTTGGGATCGTTCCAGAGCGCCTGATCCTCGACCTTCTCGTTCAAGGTCTTGAGCCGCTTGAGCGCGCGATCCCAATCGAGGAAGCGGCGCAGCAGCGCGAGCGCGGCTTCAATCTGATCGGCATGGGCCTGCGCTTCGGCGCGCATTGATACTCTCCGGATATTGAACGCGGGCGTTAGTAGATTCCGCCCTCGCGTTGCAAGAATTCGCTGTCGCGCGTGGTCTCTCCGCGTGCGCGGGCGGGACCCTTGGCCTTTTCGAGCTTGGGGATCTCGTCACGCCGGATCGATCGGCGCGGCTCGCTTTCGGGCTTGAAGGCTTCCCAGATCACCGCCGATTTGGGATCGCTGCCCGGCCAGGCGCCGTAGACGCGCTTGCCCGATCCACGCTCGATGCGGATCATGCGGATGCCCTGCGGCGCGCGGAACGGCACGACCGGCATGTCCTTCATCGCCTTTTCGGCAAAGGCCTTGAATATCGGCACCGCGATGCGCCCGCCTTGGGCATAACCGCCCATGCTGCGCGGTTGGTCATAGCCCATATAGACGCCCGCGATGAGATCGGCCGATCCGCCGACGAACCAGACGTTGGTCGGCCCGGTCGTGGTTCCCGTCTTGCCGAAGATCGGACGTTTGAGATCGCGAAGCTGTGTCGCGGTGCCGCGCTGGACGACGCCTTCGAGCATATGCACCATCTGAAACGCAGTCATCGCGTCCATCGCCTGTTTGGTGCGGATCGGCGGTCGCGGCATCGGCTTGCCGTCATATTCGGCCATGTTGCAACGGTCGCACGGGCGATTGTCGGCCTTGAAGCGGACCTTGCCGTTGCGATCCTGGACGAAGTCGATCAGCGTCGGCTCGACTGCGCGGCCGTTGCGCGCGAGGATCGAATAGGCGTTGACCAGCCGCATCACCGTCGTCTCGCCCGCGCCGAGCGAAATCGAGAGCACCGACGGGTAGGTTTTGCCCTTTTCGCTGATGCCGAGCGCCGCGGCGAGCTTGACGATGCGATCCATCCCCGTCTGAGAGGCGGCGCGCACCGTCATCAGATTGCGCGATTGTTCGAGCCCCCAGCGCATCGTCTTCGGGCCCGCGCCGCCCGCACCGCCGAAGTTGCGGAAGCATTTGGATCCGAGCCGCGCCGACTGAAAAACGCAGAATGGCCCGTCGATGATGATCGAAGCAGGCGTCATGCCGGTATCAAGCGCCGCGGAATAGGCGAACGGCTTGAAGCTCGATCCGGGCTGGCGTTCGGACTGAGTGGTGCGGTTGAGCGAAGAAATGCGTGAATCGAACCCGCCTTGCATCGCCAGCACCCGGCCCGAATGTGGATCCTGCACCACCATCCCGCCCGAGATTTCGGGGATGTTACGCATCACCCAGCTGCCGCCGTCATTCTCTACCGCGATGACATCGCCGGGTTCGAGAAGGCTGAACGCGCTCGACGCAGTACCGCTACGCGGCATCGTCGCGCCCCATTCGGGCAGACTGTCGGTGGTGCCGTCGGCGAAACCGATCTGCGCCGAATTTCCTGATTTGGAGAGGACCATTGCGACGCGCCAATCATCGTAACCGGCGCCGAGATTCGCGGCGGTCAGCGTCTGCGCCCAATTGCCCGACGGATCGAGCTGCTTGATCGGCCCGCTCCAGCCCTTGCCGCGATCATAGCGGACCAGCCCGTCGCGCAGCGCCGCTTCGGTATAGCGCTGCATCGCAGGATCGAGCGAAGTGCGGATCCACAGTCCGCCTTCATAAACACTATAGGGATTGCGGCCACCATCAGACTCCAGGCCGAACTTGGCGATCAACTCGCGCCGAACTTCCTCAGTGAAGTAACCGCCTAGCGCCTGGCGCGAGGCGACTGCGCGCGGGACCGTGCCGAGCGGCGTCGCGCGCGCGCTCGCGAACTGGGCCTGGTCGATGAAGTCGTTGCGCAACATCTCGTTGAGCGCCCAGTTGCGACGCGCCATTGCGCGATCGTAGAAGCGCTCAGGGCGGTAGTTGGACGGCCCCTTGGGCAGGATTGCGAGATACGCGGCTTCTGGCAGCGTCAGCTCTCCGACGTCCTTTGCGAAATAGGCGCGCGCCGCCGCCTGAACGCCGAAGCTGTTCCGCCCTAGCGCGATCTGATTTAGATAGATTTCAAGGATCTGCTCCTTGGTGAGCGTATCTTCGATCCGCCGCGCGAGGATCAGCTCCCTAATCTTGCGGGTATAGGTGACTTCATTGGTAAGCAGCAGGTTCTTGGCGACCTGCTGAGTGATCGTCGAAGCTCCGACCGGCCGGCCCGAACTCGTCAGATTGGTGATCATCGCCGAGACGATCCCCGGGTAATCGATGCCGCCGTGCGAGAAGAAGGTGCGGTCCTCCGCCGCGAGAAAGGCATTGATCACGACCTTGGGATATTCGTCGAAGCGCAGCTGCACGCGGCGCTCGCGCGCATAGCTGTGAACCGGCGTGCCATCGACGCCGCGAACATAGCTCGGAAGCGGCGGCTCATAGGTTTTCAAGCGATCGACCGAAGGCAAATTGCGCGCGAAGATCAGCCAGAAAATGAACCAGAGAATCAGCAACGCGCCAAGCGCATAGACGGCACGGCGAAACCAGATATTGGTCCAACGCTCGCGAAACCAACCCATTCCGGCATCGCCGCCACGGCGCAGGCGCAGCTGCAACGTCTCACTATCGGGGGCCTTGACCATTGCGCGAAGCCCTTAGGCAATCGCCCGGTGAATGAAAAGCGCCGCCGAACTCGCTTCGGCCGGATACGATCGTGTCTTCAGCGCGCCGCGAGCCTTCGTGCGAAATAGATTTCGACGGCCTTGCGAACGCCGGCGGCAATCTTTTGCCTGCCCTCGACCGAATTCAACCGTGCGACATCGGCTTCGCTGCTGAGATAGCCGACTTCGAGCAGGATCGACGGCGTGTCGGCCGCCTTGAGCACGACGAAGCCCGCCATGCGGTGAAAATCCGGGCGAAACGGCACAAGCCGCCCCGCCTCGCGCTTCAGCAGCGTTGCGAAGTTCGAAGAGGCGTTCATCGTCTCGCGCTGCGCCAGATCGACCAGGATCGACGCGACCTCACGACTTTCGCCGCCGAGATCGACGCCATTGATGATGTCTGCGCGGTTTTCGCGGTTGGCGAGTTGCTGAGCTTCGCGGTCGGAAGCGACCTCGGACAATGTGTAGATGGTCGCACCCGAAGCGTTCGGATTGGGAGCCGAATCCGCGTGGATCGAAATGAAGAGATCGGCCCCGATATTGCGCGCGATCGCCGAGCGTTCCTGGAGTATGTAAAAGCGATCATCCTCGCGGGTCAGTGCGACGCGGACGCGTCCCGAGGCAATCAGTTCATCCTTCAGCTGCCGGGCGACAGCAAGCGTCAAATCCTTCTCGCGCGTTCCGGTGTGCGGAGAGATCGCGCCGGGATCGTGCCCGCCATGTCCGGCGTCGATCACCACCAGCGGTTTGCCTGCCGTGCCGTAGATGCGCGGGCGGGGGATGCCACTTTTCGCGGGCGCGAGCGGCACGGTGAGGCTGTAGCGGCTGCGCGGCGGCCTGGCGGCGGCAGCCGGCACCGGGCGGCGCAGACTTCGCGCAAACGTTAACTCGTTGCGCACTGCGACGCCCGCATCGAGCGGAGCGACGGCCGCGAGGCAAGCAAACGTCAGGCTCATGCCGCGCATTTGCGGCGAGCGGGCGAAGCGGGTCAAGCTCCGCCATTGCAGGCGGGTGGCGATGTTGCGCCCGGCGGGGGTTGCTGCTAGCACCCGCTACCGGCCGGTTTCTGCCGGCACAATAGCGATCGCGGCCGATGCCTCGATCATTCAGGTTGACGTTCGCATGACGCATTTGATCCCGCTTTCCCTTCGCCCGCGCCTAAGCGCGGTCGCGATGGGACGGGGATTTGCGGCTCCGAAATCGGAACGGCGTGCGCTGCGGACAGACACAATTTCACCCATCAACGGGGCACAGCGACGACGCGATGGGGTCGCGACGCCACTGCCCCCCTTATTGCGCGCGGCTTCCGGCAATGACCGGATCGGCCGCGCCCGGAGTATAATCAATGACCATGCGGATGCTGATCGACGCCCGCCACCGCGAGGAAACGCGCGTGGCTGTCGTCAAGGGAAACCGGATTGAAGAGTTCGATTTCGAATCTGCCGAGCACAAACAGCTCAAGGGCAATATCTATCTAGCCAAAGTCACTCGGGTCGAACCGTCACTCCAGGCGGCCTTCGTCGATTATGGCGGCAACCGTCACGGCTTTTTGGCCTTCAGCGAAATCCATCCAGATTACTACCAGATCCCCAAGGAGGATCGCGAGGCGCTGCTGCGCGAAGAGGCCGAGCATGCCGCCGAGGAAGAACGGCTGCGTGAGGCCGAAGACGATCTCGATCCCATCGACGGGCATCACGACGATGACGGCAAGGACGATGACCGCCCCGATGCGGATATTGTCGCTGTCGATGCCGAAGATGACGGCGATGACGACGAAGCGGAACCGACGCCGCCCGAATCCGCGGGGGCCGATGAAGGCAATGGCCGCGAGGATAGCTCGGCCGCGGCGAGCGCGCTTCGCAGCAAGCGCATGGCACTCCGCCGCCGCTACAAGATCCAGGACGTCATCCACCGGCGGCAGGTGCTTCTCGTTCAGGTCGTCAAGGAAGAGCGCGGCAACAAAGGCGCGGCGCTGACGACCTATTTGAGCCTTGCCGGCCGCTATTGCGTGCTGATGCCCAACACCACGCACGGCGGCGGCATCAGCCGGAAGATTTCGAACGCGGCCGATCGCAAGCGCCTCAAATCGATAATGGCCGAGCTCGACCTGCCGAAGACAATGGGCTGCATCGTTCGCACGGCGGGTCTTCAGCGGACCAAGACCGAAATCAAGCGCGACTTCGATTATCTCGCGCGGGTCTGGGATGGCGTGCGCGAACTCACGCTCAAATCGGCAGCGCCCGCGCTGATTCATGGCGATTCCGATCTCATAAAAAGGGCGATCCGCGACATCTACAACAAGGATGTCGACGAGGTCATCGTCGAGGGCGACGAAGGCTATCGCTCGGCGCGCGAATATATGAAGATGCTGATGCCCAGCCACGTCCGGCGGGTGAAGCCCTATGCCGACGCGGTACCGCTTTATCAGCGCTTCGGCGTCGAAGATCAGCTGAATGCGATGTACCAGCCGCTGGTCCAGCTCAAATCGGGCGGCTATCTGGTGATCAATCCGACCGAAGCGCTGGTGTCGATCGACATCAACTCAGGGAGATCGACCCGCGAGCACGGCATCGAGGCGACCGCGGTCGGCACCAATCTCGAAGCGGCGCAGGAGATCGCACGTCAATTGCGGCTGCGCGACATGGCGGGCCTGGTCGTCATCGACTTCATCGACATGGAGCACAACTCCAACATCCGTAAGGTCGAAAAGGCGATGAAGGCGGCGCTCGCCAACGACCGCGCGCGCATCCAGGTCGGGCGGATTTCGAGCTTCGGACTGATGGAAATGAGCCGCCAGCGGCTGCGTACCGGCGTGCTCGAAGCTTCGACGCGCACCTGCCCGCACTGCGAGGGCACGGGGCTGGTGCGCACCGCATCGTCGGCGGCGCTTTCGGCGCTTCGGCTGCTCGAGGATGAAGCGGCGCGCGGCCATGGCAGCCGCCTGACGCTGCGCGCGAGCCAGGAAGCCGCGATCTATCTGCTCAATCGCAAGCGCGGCGAACTCGCCGAGATCGAGGAACGCTACGGCGTTTCGATCGATATCTTCCCCGATGGCGAGAATGAAGGGGCGCGCATGGCGGTCGATGCCAGCGGCCCGCCCCCCGCCTATCGCCCCAAGATCGAGCCGATCGCGATCGAAGACGATCCCGATGATTTCGAGATCGAGGAAGAAAACGAGGAGATTGAGGAGGAAGCTCGCGATGAAGGCGAGCGCGATGACGGGGGCGACCGTAAGCGATCGCGCCGCCGCCGCGGACGCGGTCGTCGCGACCGTCGCGAGGATGATGGTCGCGAAGTGGCAAGCGCGGGCGAGGATGATGTCGAAGGCGAAGCCCCGGCAGAAGCCGAGCCCGTTGCGGCAGAGGGTGAGGAAGGCAATCGGAAGCGTCGCGGGAGGCGTGGCCGCAGAGGCGG
>CBDUBW010000134.1:0-6713 GCA_965365485.1 uncultured Aquisediminimonas sp. | reverse complement strand
CAGCGCGACCAGCGCGAACGCAGTCGCCACCACGAATGCCGCGCCCGGGAAGCGGAATGGCGCATCATCGCTGGTGAACCAGGCCAGCGGCGCGGTCAGCACCATCGGCGCGACGATCGCCCCGATCCCCAACGACATCGCAGCGATCCCCTGCACTTCACCCTGCGTTTCCGGGGTCGCGCGCTTGCTGAGCATCGCCATCAAGCTCGGCTGGACGAACCCCTGCACCGCGATGAACGACAGAACCGCGAACGCCTGCCAGGTTTGCTGCGCGACGGCATAGCAGAGATAGCCCGCGATTGCCGCGATCAGCCCGATGGTCGCGGCATCGCGCTCCCCGAAGCGTTTGACCGCGCGCCCGGTCAGGACAATCTGGCCGAGCGCTATGACGATGCCGACCGCGGCGAGGCTCACGCCGATCATCGAAGGCGACCAGCCGAACTGGGCGATGACATAGAAGCTCCACGTCATCGGATAGACGAGGCTTGCCACCTGCCACAGCGTCAATATCACGACCACGCCCGTCATTCCCGGCGCGGCGCGCAATGTCTTCCACGCGCCGAACGGGTTGGCGCGTCGCCAGTCGAAGCCGCGCCGCCGCTCGGGCGGCAACGTCTCGGGAAAAACGAACAGCCCGTAAAGAACGTTGATCGCTGCCATCGCCGAGGCCGCGTAGAAAGGCGCGCGCGGCCCCAACTCCCCGAGCAGCCCGCCGAGCGCCGGGCCCAGCACGAAACCGATCCCGAAGGCCGCGCTCACATAGCCGAAGGATTTGGCGCGGTTCTCAGGCGTCGAGACATCGGCGATCGCGGCCATTGCCGGCGCATAGCTTCCTCCGAAGGCGCCGGAGAGCACCCGTCCGATGAAGATCAGCGGCAATGTGTGCGCGACCGCGAGCAGCAGGAAATCGAGCGCCAGGCAGCTGAGCGCCGCAAGCAGCACCGGACGCCGCCCGTGCGCATCGGACAAATTGCCGAGCACCGGCGCCGAAACAAACGAAGCGACGGCCATCGCCAGCCCCATCCACGCGCCGATCGCGATTGCTTCGCTGAGATCGATTCGGCCGACACTCATCAGGAGCTGCGGCAGGACAGGCATGATCAGCCCGAAGCTGATCGCGTCGATGAAAATGGTGACGAGGACGAAAAATGTCGAATTGCTGCGCGTGGAGATCACGGCGCGACATCGCCCGCCTTGGCCGCGATCGGCCTTGTGAACTGGACGAGCGTCAGCAGCAGCTTGCCGGGTTCCTCGCTGGTCTGGTGATGGCCCGACCGTTCGAACCACACCAGCTTCTTCGAAGGCGCCTTGAGCCGCGCGAACCATTCCGCCGCGACGTCGCTCGAAACGTTGCGATCATGCCGCCCGTTGAGCAGCAGCATCGGCACCTTGAGCTCGCGGATCGAAGACAGGTCGGTCGAAAGGATCGTCGGCAGCAGCGCGTTGGTCACGGGCGGCTGGCCCTTGAAAGCGTTGCGCACATCCTCGTCGCTATATTCGGGAGCGAGCCTGAACGCCGCCAATTCGAAACCGGCGCTCGGCCGCCGCCACGCCGCGCCGCCGTAATGGTTGAGCCATTTGCGCTGGGTGAGGATCGCCTCGACAGTCTCGACCTTGCCCGGCGCGGCATAGGGGGCGAGGCGCTCGAGATCGGCAATAGCCTCGGCATTATTGTCGGCTCTGGCCTTGGCTATCGTCCACGCCCAGCCGCGGCGCTCGCTTTCCGGGCTGTCGGTGCCTTGCCCCATTCCGATATAGGCGTGGAGCCATTCGGGATGCGCCGCCGCGAGCTTCAATCCCATCTGGCTGCCCCAGCTATGCCCGAGCACGAACAGCTTGCGCTTGCCGAAGCGTTTCAGCGCCCATTGCACGATCTCCTCGGCGTCGCGCTGGTAGCGATCGACGGTCAAAAGCGCGGGATCGTTCGCACCGCTCGCGGTGAAGGTCTTGCCCGCATTGCGTTGATCCCAATGGATCACAGTGAAAAATTCGTCCCACCCGCGCCCCCACCACCAGTCGAGCGGCATTTCGACAAAGCCGGGGCCGCCGTGAAAATAGATCAGTACCGGGTTGCGGAGATCCTGGCTGCGGATCGAGACCACCTGATCGATGCCGCCGATCTTGATCGTTTCAGTGGCTTGGAGCCCATGTGGGCTGACGATCTCGCGCAGCCCGGCGATGATCTTGACCGCCTCCGCGCGGCTGTTGGGGCCGACAGGCGTCTGGGCGTAAACGGGGAGGCAGAAGACCGCTGCGATCACCGTCAGACCAAGTTTCAGGAAACGCATAGCCCTCATCCAAATCAGTGTCGTCGATATTGAATCTTTGTCGAACGTCAGTTGCCCGATTTCACCAGCCAGTCTCGCACCAGCGGATCGTCCGGCGCAATCCGCGCTGCCTTGACGATCAGCGCGCGGCCTCCCGGCTTGTCGCGTCCGCTCTCCCATCGCGCCCAGCCTGCAGCCCCGGCAATGCGCGGATCAGCCGGGGTCAGCGCATAGGCCGCATCGAGGAAGCGGCCGCCCCGTGCCGGGCTGCCGCCCTTGGCATAGGCCCAGCCGAGGCTCCCGAGCAAGGTCGCGTCGCGATTGCCGGTGCGTTGGCGCAGGCTTTCGAGCAGGCGTGCCGCCTCGCCCCAGCGCCCGACCGCGAGCAGCCGATCCGCGGCGAGCCGCTGCCCAGGCATGTTGCGCGGGTTCTGATCGAGGAAGTTTTGCAGCACCAGCACCGCCGCATCGCTTCGCCCGCCACGCCCCAGCACAGAAATCAGCCGAAGCGCGGCGTTCTGCGAGAATTCGATATTGGCGGCGGCACGATAGGCACGCGCTGCGCCTTCCAGATCGCCGCTCGCATCTAGGACATCGCCAAGCAGTAGCTGCGCCGCCGCCGATCCCGCATTGCGCGCCGCGATGTCGCGTGCCTGCGCCGCCGCGCCGCCCAGCTGCCCGCTGGCGACAAGTTGCGCGATGCGCGGCACCGCGACATCGGCATTGGCGTCATCACCCGCCGCGGGCTGATCAAGCCGAAACGCACCGAGCAGATCGAATGGCGGCGGCCGCCCTCCGCCCCGCGCGGCGCGGTCGCGCAGCAGCCCCGCACCCGCATAATTGCCGATGCCCTCCTGCATCCGCGCGAGCGTCAGCAGTGTGTAGCTGTCGGCATCGGCGCGGTCGCCGAGCGGCGCCAGGCGGAAGAACGCCTGTTCATTTTCTCCCGCGCGCAACAGCGCCAGCCCGTAAAGCCGCCGCGCGACGAGGTTGGTGCGCTGGCTCCAGGCGAGCGGCTCCAGATGTTTCTTGGCCTGTTCGGCATTGCCGGCTTCGAGCGCCAGCACGCCCTGCAGCAGGCGCATCCCCGGCACCGAAGTCATGCGGTCGCCGATGCGATAGCTCAGGCTGCGCGCGAGATCATATTGCCCCGCCCGCGCCGCCATCACCGCCTGCAGGTAAAGCGCGCGGGCATTGTCGGGATCGACCGCGAGCATGCGCCGGGTGCGGTTGAGCATTTCGCCATGGCGGCCGATATCCCCGAGCGTCGCCGCCGCCTCGCCGAGCGCGGGCAGGCTGTTGGCATCGATATCGAGCGCGCGATCGAACCAGGGCAAGCTCGCGACCAGCCCATATTTCCCCCGCACGATCTGTCCGGAGAGGATCAGCGCTTCGATGTTGACGGGATTGAGCGCTGCCGCGCGTTCCGCCGCTGCGCCCGCGCCCGAGACATCGCCGCGAGCGAGCTTGAAGCGGCCGATATCGGTCCACAGCAGCGAGCTGTTCGGCGTGATGCTCACAGCCTGGTCATATGCGCGTGCTGCGCCTTCGGTATCGCCGAGCGCCAGCAATGCGCTCGCCCCGACACGTGCGGCATATCCGTCGCTAATTGGCGAAGGCGACGGCATGGCCGCAAATGCCAGCGCACGCCGCGGATCGCCCTGGATCAGCGCCGCATGCGCGCGGAGATGGCCAAGCCTTGCATCGGGATATCCTCCCGCGACCGCGCGGTCGAGCGAAGCCTCCGCTCCCGCGCCATCGCCGAGCGCGACCTGCGTGCGCGCGAGAAATGCGTTGGCGAGGCCCCAGCCGCGATCGGCCTTGACGGCATTGAGCGCTTCAATGCGTGCCGCGCGGATATTGCCTGCGCGGAAATATTCGACTGCCGAAGTCAGCGCATCGCGCGCCGAAGAACGGTCGGCGGCGTGGCCCGGCACCGCCAGCAACGCCGCAATCGCCAGCCAGCGTTTCAAGCGGGCTGCAGCCCGTGCTGCTTCAACAGGTCGTAGAGAGTCGGGCGGCTGATCCCGAGCAGCTTGGCGGCGTTCGAGATATTGCCCTCGCTCCGTGCGAGCGCGCGGCGGATCGCCTTTCGGTCGGCCTCGTCGCGAACGGCCTTGAGGTTGATCGCGCCGTCATCGTCATCGGCCGCTTCGAGATCGAGATCGGCAGCGTTGACCAGCTTGCCGTCCGCCATGATCACCGCGCGCTTCAGCCGGTTTTCGAGTTCGCGGACATTGCCCGGCCAGTCGTGCCGGTCGATCGCCGAAAGCGCGTCGGGCGAAAACCCCTTGACCGCCGGGTTCATGCTCGCGGCGTAACGCTGCAGAAAATGCTTGGCGAGCAGAGGCGCATCGCCCGGCCGCGCGGCGAGCGCGGGAATCTTCACGACGATTTCGGCAAGCCGGTAGTAGAGATCCTCGCGAAACCGCCCGTCGGCGATCATCGCGTCGAGATTTTGGTGCGTCGCGCAGACAATGCGCGTGTCGACGGCGATCTGCGCACGCCCGCCGATCCGCTCGATCACGCGTTCCTGAAGGAAGCGCAGCAGCTTGACCTGAAGCTGCAGCGGAATGTCTCCGACCTCGTCGAGAAAGAGCGTGCCGCCGCCGGCCTGCTCGATCTTGCCTTCGGTGGTCTTGATCGCCCCGGTGAACGCGCCCTTCTCATGCCCGAACAGCTCGGCCTCGAGCAGATTTTCGGGAATCGCCGCGCAGTTGATCGCGACAAACGGCCCCTTGGCGCGGCGCGATGCATTGTGCAGCCCGCGCGCGAGCACCTCCTTGCCTGTCCCGCTCGCCCCGAGCAGCATCACCGTGACATCGGCATTGGCGACGCGTTCGATAGTTCGCGCGACCTTGAGCATCTCGGGCGCGGCGGTGATCAGTCCGCCCAGCGCCTCGCCGGGACCGACCGCCGCCAACCGGGCATTGTCCTGCTCGATTGCGTGAAGGTGGAAGGCGCGCCGGACGATCAGCCCGAGCTCGTCGATATCGATCGGCTTCTGGTAAAAGTCGTAGGCGCCGCCCGCGATCGCGCGCATGGCGCTTTCGCGCGCGCCATGTCCCGAGGCGACGATAACCTTGGTATCGGGCTTGAGCGCGAGAATCTCGGCGAGAATCGCGAAGCCCTCGCTCGTGCCGTCGGGGTCGGGCGGCAGGCCGAGATCAAGCGTGACGACCGCAGGTTCCTCGGCGCGAAGCTGCGCGATCGCCGAGGCGCGATCGCCTGCGACGATCACCTCATAATCCTCATAGGCCCAGCGGAGCTGGCGCTGAAGGCCCTCGTCATCCTCGACGATCAGCAGCTTGGGGCGGTCAGCGGGCGTCATGCCGCGAGCGCCTTTGGCAGAGGCGTGTGCGCCTCCAGCGCCGGGGGCAGCGTAACGGTCATGGTGGTGCCTTCGCCGACCAAGCTCTCGACCGTCAACCGCCCGCCCATGCCGGCGACGAGCGCGCGCGCTTCATAGGCGCCCACGCCGAAGCCGTCGGGCTTTGTCGAATTGAACGGCTTGAACAGGCGGTCGCGGATGAAGGCGGCGCTCATCCCTTCCCCCGCATCCTTGACCGAGATCGACACCTCGTCGCCGTCGCGCGCGATGATCAGCGACACCGGCTCGGTGGCTGGGCTCGCTTCAATCGCATTGTGGAGCAGGTGCGCCAATGCCTGTTCGAGCCGCGGCTGGTCGGCCAGCGCATAGAGAGCGGCATCGCCGCTGACGACGATCGGGTGCTGCGCGCGCCGCGCCGCCGCCAGGCCGACGCACAGCGGGCCGAGCGCGATCGGGCGAGGCTCGTCGACGCGGCCTTTATTGTGCTGCGAAAGCCGCGCGAGCAGATCGTTCATCCGCCCCACCGAAGCCTTGAGCGTTTCGATCATATCGGCGCGAAACTCGGGATTGTCGGCATGCCGCTCGGCATTGCGCGCGACGAGGCTGAGTTGGCTCACCAGATTCTTGATATCGTGCATGATGAAGGCGAAGCGCCGGTTGAACTCTTCGAAACGCTGCGCGTCAGACAAAGCTTCCTGCCCGCTCGCTTCGGTGAGGTAGCTGGCCGCCTGCCGTCCGACGACGCGCAGCAGGTCGAAATCCTCCCAATCGAGCGCGCGCGTAAAGCCCGGTTTTTCGAGCAGCACGAAGCCCGCCAGCCGATCGAAATGGATAAGCGGGACGAGCACCCAGGCCTGCTCCATCGCCACCATCCATTGCGGGACATGGCGGTCTTCCTCTTCGCTCGCCAGATCGCGGCGCAGCGCGTCGAGCTGGACGATGCGCCCACTTGCGGCAAACCAGGCGCAGGCTTCGGCGCTGAGCGGCGGCGCCGGCGGAAGCGCCACCGGCCAATTCCATTCGCTCTGCGCGATCAGCCCGCCGCCCTCCTGCGGCACCAGCAGCAATCCGCCCGGCGCGGCGGCGATGTCAGCGATCGCCTTGACGATGCGCAC
>CBDUBW010000133.1:0-6720 GCA_965365485.1 uncultured Aquisediminimonas sp. | reverse complement strand
CTGCCCGCCGATCGCAAATCGCTTAAGGCCAAGCTTGAACGCTCTGCCGCTGCCTTTGGGCGAGATTCGGACGATGTCGGCGACGATCTTTTTGTCCTTGTGCTGGAAAATGCGGAAACCGGCGAGGTCCGTGGCACTTGCCAGCTTTTCAGCCAGGTAGGACAGAAATGGCCTTTCTATTCCTATCGCATCGGCCAACTCACGCAGCATAGTGAGGAACTCGGCCGCACTTTCAAAGCCGAAATGCTGTCGCTGTCCACCGATCTCGAGGGTTCGTCAGAGGTAGGCGGCCTGTTTCTCCACCCCAATGAGCGTGCCGGTGGGCTCGGCATGCTGATAGCGCGCAGCCGCTATTTGTTCATCAAGAATCATCGCGCCCGCTTTGGAGATCGAATTTTGGCCGAACTACGCGGCGTCATCGACGAGGCCGGCGGTTCGCCATTTTGGGACGGCGTGGCGGGCCGCTTTTTCGGGATGAGTTTCCAAGACGCCGACGCCTTCAACGCGGTCAAGGGCAACCAGTTTATTGCCGATCTTATGCCCAAGCATCCAATATATACAGCGATGTTGCCGGAGACCGCGCGCGCTGCGATTGGTCTCCCTCACCCGTCGGGCCGGGCGGCAATGCGCATGCTTGAAAATGAGGGCTTTCGTTGGGAATGTTACATCGACATCTTCGACGGCGGCCCGACGATGACTGCGCACACCAACAACATTCGGACAATCCGCGAGGCAAGCGAAAGCCGCATCGTCGAAATTCGCGATGTTGGCGGGGAGAAGGTGCTGGCCGCGCACGGCCGGCTCGGCGACTTCGTGGCGGCCTATGCCCATGTCGAAGCAGTCGACGGTGGCCTTGCGATAGATGAGGCGGGAGCAGTCCTGCTCGGTGTGAATGTCGGCGACACCGTTTCGCACATAGCGCGCTGGTAGCCGTGCTGACCGAAGTCAATTTCGACGGGCTGATCGGGCCGAGCCATAATTATGCGGGGTTAAGCCTGGGCAATCTCGCGTCCGCCAAGAACGCAGGCGGAGTTTCACAGCCACGCGCCGCGGCGCTGCAAGGCATCGAGAAGATGCGTGCGAACCTGCGCCTCGGGCTGACCCAGGGGCTGCTGCTGCCGCATAACCGGCCAGACACGCGATGGCTCGCAGACCTTGCCGCCGATGGGGATGGCTCGGGCCTTCTCGCAAACGCTATGTCTGCCTCGGCAATGTGGGCGGCGAATGCAGCAACGGTTTCTCCGGCGCCCGACACGCGCGACGAGAAATGCCATCTGACCGTCGCCAATCTCGTCACGATGCCTCACCGCAGCCATGAGTGGCAGGGCACCCTTGCGCAGCTGAACGTCGCATTTGCGCACCACGATTTCGTGGTGCATGGCCCTGTGCCCCCGCCATTTGGCGATGAAGGCGCGGCCAACCACATGCGGCTTTGCCCGTCGCACGGTCAGCCAGGCGTTGAGGTTTTTGTGTTCGGCGTCAGCGGCGCCCCCTTCCCCGCCCGCCAGCACGTCGAGGCCTCACGCGCGGTAGCGCGCCGTCACGGAGTCGACGCGCTGTTCGTCCAGCAATCGGAAGAGGCGATCGCGGCAGGCGCATTCCATAATGATGTGGTCGCGGTAGCGAATGAGCGTGTTTTGTTCTGTCACGAGCTGGCGTTCGCCGAGAGGAGCGACTTTTATTCCGCGCTCCAGCATCGCTTGCCCGAGGTCGAGATCGTCGAAGTGCCCGCAAGTGCGGTGACGTTGGCAGATGCCATTCAATCCTATCTCTTCAACGCCCAGCTGGTGACGCTGGCCGAGGGCGAAATGGCACTTATCCTGCCGACTGAAGCGCGCGAGATTGCAGGTGTCTGGCGCTGGCTTGAAACCATGATCGCAGGAAATGGGCCGATCCGCCAACTGCTACCTGTCGACGTTCGCCAGTCGATGGCCAATGGGGGCGGCCCTGCCTGCCTGCGACTGCGCGTGGTCTGCGACCCAGCGACGATCGATCCGCGTTTCCTCGTCGACGACGACAAGCTCGATCGCGTCGCCGAAATCGTTCAAGAACAATGGCCCGAATTGATCGATCCGTCAGACCTAGCCGATCCTGCGCTGCATCGCGCTGTTCGGACGGCGCGGGTCGCATTGCTCACTGCGCTCGATCTCGAAATTCTGCTTTAGAACTTTCGAAACTATAATAGTTAACGCAAGAAGCGCCGACTTGCGCGATTTTCCGGATGCGCCTTTAACCTTCGGAGATGCACCGAGTCGCCCGCCTTTTCGTCATCAAAAACCGGTGGGAGGCGTACGCAATCATCTATGCATTAGCGCTTGGCGGCGTGGAACGCGGCAATCTCTACCTCGCCCAATATCCGGGCTGGGGTGGCAAGATGCTGTTCGCTGCCTGCGCGGGCGCGGTGTTGATGGCGGGGGCGAAGATACTCGACGCGGTTCGGGCCAACATTTAAGTCAGGATCCCGACGTATCGCCTTCG
Organism: uncultured Aquisediminimonas sp.; assembly: GCA_965365485.1. Classification (GTDB taxonomy): domain Bacteria; phylum Pseudomonadota; class Alphaproteobacteria; order Sphingomonadales; family Sphingomonadaceae; genus Aquisediminimonas. Next base: position 4,242 of record CBDUBW010000133.1, on the reverse strand, counting down.
CGTTCCTTACGCTCGGCCGTCAGCTGCTCGCGAAGATTCACCGCAGATTCTTCGGAGACGCGATCCTCCCGGGGCGTGACCTTTCGATTGCGAAAAATCACCCAGGCAAGCACCGCGAGGAAAAGCAGCGGGCCGACGATCGTGACGAGGCCCCAGAGCCCGCCCAGTGGCGTGTCATATTCCATCACGGTTCAACACACGGCGTGCCAATTTGTTCTACGCTCCGCTATCTGAGTGTCTTGATGATCGCCGAAAAGTCGAGGTTGCCCTGCCCGTCACCATCGAACTGAGTGTAGAGCTCGGCGGCACGCCTTCCCATCGGAACATTGGCATCGACACTCTGTGCTGCGGCCATGGCCAGTTTCAGATCCTTGAGCATAAGCGCCGTGGCGAACCCTCCCTGATAGCCGGCGTCCGCGGGGGTTGACGGGCCTACGCCCGGGATCGGGCAATAGCTGGTCATCGACCAGTTCTGACCCGATGCCTTTGAGGAAATATCGTAGAAGGTTTGCAGGTCGAGCCCCAGTTTTTCCGCCAGTACGAAAGCTTCGCACGTCGCAATCATCGATGCGCCCAAGAGCATATTGTTACAGATTTTGGCTGCCTGCCCCGCACCGCTTTCGCCTGCATGGATCACGGCCTTGCCCATCGCCGCGAGGATTGGCTCAGCGCGCTTGAATGCTGTGTCCGCTCCACCGACCATGAAAGTCAGCGTACCGCCGTTTGCCGCTGCGATTCCACCTGACACCGGGGCGTCGACCATCTCATAACCGGCCCCCACCGCTGCGGTCGCGACCCGCCGCGCCGTCTCGACATCGATCGTAGAGCAATCGAGCAGAAGCGCCGAAGCGGGGGCGTTGCCGATCACCTCGTCGCGGTAAACGCGCTCTACGATCTTACCATTTGGCAGCATAGTAACGACTGCGTCGACGCCAGCGACTGCTTCGGCGATAGTCGCAAACGCCTCCGCGCCATTGTCGCGCGCTCGCGCAATCGCGTCCTCGCTCAGATCGAAGGCGCGCACCGAGTGCTCTGCGGCGACGAGATTTGCCGCCATCCCCCCGCCCATATTGCCCAAGCCGATGAACGCGATCTTCATGGCCTCAACGCCCCTTCCAAACGCCCGCGCGCTTCTCGATGAACGCGGCCATCCCTTCCGCCTTGTCCTCAGTTGCAGTGAGCACTTGGAAGATCCGTCGTTCCGCCACTATGCCCTGATCGAGCAGGGTTTCGAATGCGGTGTTCACCATCTCCTTGTTGGCGATGGCAGCAAGCGGCGGCATTGCCGCGATTTCTGTCGCGGTCTTTACGGCGTCGTCAATCAAATCGGCGAGCGGGACGACGCGCGCGACGAGGCCGGAACGTTCCGCCTCGGCTGCGTCCATCATCCGCCCGGTAAGGCACATCTCCATCGCTTTGGCCTTGCCGATCGCGCGCGTCAGCCGCTGCGATCCGCCCATGCCGGGCGCGACGCCCAATTTGATCTCGGGCTGGCCGAACTTCGCGTTTTCAGAGGCGATGATGAAATCGGCCATCATTGCGAGCTCGCAGCCACCGCCGAGTGCGAAGCCATTCACGGCTGCGATCCAGGGTTTTCGCACGGCTTTGACGAGATGGCTCGACCAACGTGCGAAAAAATCTTCCGCAAAGAAGTCGGCCGCCGGCTTCTCGCTCATTTCCTTGATGTCCGCCCCAGCGGCGAAAGCCTTCTCCCCCGACCCGGTTAAAATTGCGCAGCGCTGACCAGGGTCGTTCTCGAAGGTGCTGAAGGCGGTGATCAGCTCTTCGAGCACCTCGCTGTTAAGCGCATTGAGCGACTGCGGACGATTGAGCGTCACCAGCGTTACCGGTCCTCGAGTTTCGCTGAGTATGTGTTGGTAGGTCATAGCGGTTTCCATTCTTCGTCCACGGGAAGCGGAGCGAATATCTCGTCGAGCAAGCCGTCGCTCACCCCTTCCGGCGTGGCAGGATTCCAACGCGGAGCATTATCTTTATCGACGATGACCGCCCGGACGCCCTCGGTGAAGTCGGGGCGCACCAGCACGCGCGATGCGATTCGATATTCCATCGCCATATTGTCGGCAAAGCTCGAGAGCGTCCGACTCTCTGCCAACTGACGCAATGCGACCTTGCAGGTCTGCGGGCTCTTGGTTCGGAGCGTCGTCAGCTCCTTTGTCGCCCAAGCGCCACCATCGGCTTCGAGCGAGGCAATGATCTCTTCGAAACGACTGGAAGAGAAAAGCCGATCTATCGAGGCGCGGTTCGCAACGATACGTGCGTCCGGCGGCGTTTCCGATTTTTCCTGAAGGATCGCGTCGAGCGCGTCCGGCCGAGCGGCAATCCTCTGCTTCGCCGCAGCGAGCGCAGCGCTCGGCAGGTAATGCGTTGCGAGCCCGAGCGCGACACATTCGGCGCCGTCGAGCCGCGCTCCGGTCAGCGCCAGAAACACGCCCGTCCGACCCGGCAACCGCGAGAGATACCAGCCGCCGCCTACGTCGGGAAACAAGCCGATCCCCGTCTCCGGCATGGCGAAGCGCGTATTGTCGGTTGCGATCCGGTATTTCGCCGGCTGCGAAATTCCGACACCGCCACCCATTGTGATGCCGTCCATGAAAGCGATCACCGGCTTGGGATAGCTGAAGAGCAGGTGGTTAAGCTGATACTCGTCGTGAAAAAATCTTCGTCCGGAAACGCCGCCATCATTAAGCGCCGATTCGCGAAGGAAGGCGATGTCTCCGCCCGCGCAGAAGCCGCGACCTTCGCCGTGATCGATCATTACCAGCTGCACCGCATCGTCGTCGCGCCAGGCGAGCAGCGATTCTGTTATAGCGTGAACCATGTCGAGCGTCAGCGCGTGGATCGCGGCGGGGCGATTGAGGCTGATCCAACCCGCCTTGCCCTCCACACGCGCGGTGATTTCTATAGTCATTGGCGCAGCAGATCGCGCCCGACTATCATGCGCATGATCTGGTTGGTGCCTTCGAGGATCGAGTGAACGCGGAGATCGCGCCAAAAGCGCTCGATCGGATAGTCCTTGAGATAGCCATAGCCGCCGAATAGTTGCAGAGCGCGATCGACAACGCTCGAACCGGTGTCGGTCGAGAGCCGCTTCGCCATCGCCGAAAAGCGCGACTTGTCGGGCGCATTGTCGGTGACCTTGGCCGCCGCCAGATAGAGCAGCGCCCGCGCCGCTTCCAATTCGGTTGCCATGTCGGCAAGCATGAATTGCGTGTTCTGAAAATCGGCGATGGGGGTGCCGAACTGCTGACGCTCCTTAGTGTATTTGATAGCCTCATCGAGACAACGCTGCGCGCCTCCAAGCGAGCAGGCGCCGATATTGAGCCGGCCGCCGTCGAGCCCCGCCATCGCGAAGCGGAAGCCATCGCCCTCCGCGCCGACCCGGTTGGCGACAGGCACGCGGCAATCCTCGAAGATCAGCTGCGCAGTGGGCGAGGCATTCCAGCCGAGCTTCTTCTCGGGCGCGCCGAAGCTCAGACCCGGCATATCCTTCTCGACGACGAGGCACGAGACGCCCTTGGCGCCATTGTCGGAGGTTCGCACCATGACGACGTAGATGTCATTATAGCCCGCGCCGCTGATGAATTGCTTGGTGCCGTTGAGGACATAATGATCGTCTTCAAGCCTCGCCATTGTCTTGAGAGCGGCGGCGTCAGATCCCGATCCCGGCTCGGTCAGGCCGTATGACGCGATCTTTTCCATCGAGACCAGCTGCGGTAGGAAGCGCGCCTTGATCTCGTCACCGCCAAAATGGCCGATCATCCACGTCGCCATATTGTGGATCGAAATGTAGGCGCTCGTCGCCGGGCAGCCATAGGCCATCGCCTCCATGATCAGTGCCGCTTCGAGCCGCCCTAGCCCAATCCCGCCGTCCGCCTCGGGAATATAGATCGCGCCGAAGCCGAGCTCGCCCGCCGCCTTCCAGACATTAACCGGGTAGTGGTGGGCCTCGTCCCACTCCGCCGCATGCGGCGTTATGGCGTCCGCCGTAAACTTGCGCGCCATGTCCTGAATCGCGCGCTGATCGTCGGTAAGATCAAATTGCGTCGTCACGCGTCACCCCATGGTCGGGATTACGAAGGCATTGCCGCCGTCAGGCGAACCATCTGGCCAGCGGGCGGTGACAGTCTTGACCTTGGTCCAGAACCTCACGCCCTCCATGCCATGCTGGTTGGTGTCGCCAAAGGCGCTGCGCTTCCAGCCGCCGAAGGTGTGATAGGCGAC
>CBDUBW010000132.1:0-6752 GCA_965365485.1 uncultured Aquisediminimonas sp. | reverse complement strand
GATCGCCACCGCGCCCGATTCCGCCTGCGATGCTCACGCCGAAATGCCCGGCCGCGGACGCGAGCGCCTGCCCCATCCGCCCTTCGCTACCGATGATGCCGATGCTCGTCATCGCTGGAATCAGGAGATGATGCGCTGGAGCGATGCGGCGGCGGCCTGCACGCTGCTCGCGTCGATCATCCCGCGCCGCCAGCTTTCGTCAGTGCCGGTCATCTCCATCAGGAACCCACCAAGGCCGCGCGCCGCGCGGTCGATCTGCACCATCACGTCGACTTGCGCGCCGTGCTGGCCTTCGAAGACGATCTCGATCTCGTCGAAGCGGTAATTGCCATGGCCCGAGGGGCGGAATTCGAACTCCTGCACCCAGCGCCGCCCCTGCCATGCCGAGCGCGGCTCGATATCGACCTTGTAGAGGCGGAAGCCCAGGCTCTCCATCGCCGCGATGACATTGCCCTGTTCGTGCGTCGGCACGATCTCGAGGCGGTCGCTGTCGGACGGATCGACCGCCCATGGCACATCGAGCCCCGATCGCAACCAGACGAAATTGCGTCCGCCATAGGTGGTGATCGGCGTGTGCGCGGGCACATCGACGCGGAACGGGATGGCATGCGTCTGGCCGAGGCGGATCGGCCCGGGCAAACGCACGCCGTTGATGGCCTCGTCGACCTGAACCTCATTATCGCCCTGCTTTCGCGTGATGCGCGCGGCAATCTCGAGCAAGGCGTGGTTGGCGGTCTTGTCGGCATCACCACCGCGAATGTGGAGCGTTCCGGTGATGACGCCGCCGGGCTGCACCCGATCATTGTCGAGCACTGCGTCGATCTCGGGGCCGCCGACACCGAGCGCACGGAGAAAGGATTTGAGAGCCATAGATGACCATCCTCTATTGTCGTCGCGCCGCTCTACCGATCAACGCCGCGCCCGGCTAGAGCGGCGCGATGAATCGGCATCGCAACATCGTCATCCTGACCGGCGCTGGCATCTCCGCCGAAAGCGGGATCGACACTTTCCGCAGCGCCGGCGGGCTGTGGGAGCAGCACCGTGTCGAGGACGTCGCCACGCCCGAAGGTTTCGCGCGCGACCCCGATCTGGTGCTGCGCTTTTACGACATGCGTCGTGCCGCGATCCAGAAGGCCGAACCCAATGCCGCGCATTTCGCTTTGGGTCAGCTCGACGCCGATTGGCGAGGCGAGCTGACGATCGTCACGCAGAATGTCGATGACCTGCATGAGCGTGGCGGGGCGAGGCGGCTGATCCACATGCATGGGGAGCATCTCAACGCGCTGTGCGCGGCGTGTGGCGCGCGGACGCCTTGGCGGGCGCCGCTGATCGACCGCCCGCCCTGCCCGGCCTGCGGCGAACGCGCACTGCGCCCCGACGTCGTCTGGTTCGGCGAGATGCCCTACCGGATGGACGAAATCGACGCGGCGCTTGCCGCTTGCGATCTGTTCGTTTCTATCGGCACTTCGGGCGCGGTCTACCCGGCGGCAGGCTATGTGCGGACCGCCAACTGGCGCGGCGCGCGTACGCTTGAGATCAATCTCGAACCGAGCCAGGGCAGCACGATGTTCGACGAATGTCGCTTCGGCAAAGCGGGCGAGCTGGTGCCGGCATGGGTGGAGGAGATGCTGATATGATCGAGGGAAGCTGCCACTGCGGCGCGGTCCAACTCACGGTGCCCGCCGCCCCGTCGGAACTTGTCAGCTGCAACTGCTCGATCTGCCGCCGCACCGGCGGGCTCTGGGGCTATTACCGGCCCGACGAGGTTTCAGTGAACGACCCGGACGGCAAGCTCGTTGGCTATGTCCAGGGCGATGCGATGCTGACAACCTGGCATTGCGGCCAGTGCGGCTGCACGACGCACTGGTCACCGCGTGATCCTTCGGTCGAGAAATCGGCCGCCAACCTGCGTATGTTCGATCCTGCGGTGTGGGAGTTACTGCCGCGCAAGCTGGTCGACGGCGCCAGCTGGTAGCGCTCAATCGACCCAATCGAGCCCAATATCGCGATACAGGCCGCGGTCCTCGTCCCATTTGGGCGAGACCTTGACGTGGAGGTAGAGGTGGACCTTCGCGCCTAATAAGGTCGCGAGTTCGGCGCGGGCCTTGCTGCCGATCTCCTTCAGCCGCGCGCCCCCCTTGCCGAGTACGATCGCGCGCTGGCTGTCGCGGGCGACGAGGATCTGCTGGTGGATTTCGACCGAGCCATCGGAGCGTTCCTCATACTTCTCGGTCTCGACCGCGCAGGCCTGGGGCAGTTCCTGATAGAGTTGCAGGAAGATCTGCTCGCGCGTGATTTCGGCCGCGGTCATGCGGTCGGTGGCGTCGCTGACCTGGTCTTCGGGGAAGTGCCACGGTCCTTCGGGCATCGCCTGCGCGAGTCGGGCCTTGAGATCGTCGAGGCCGTCTCCGGTGGTGGCGCTGACCATCATCGTCTCGACGAAGAACAGCCGCTGGTTGAGCGCCTGGGCGTGCTTGAGGAGCTTCGCCTTTTCGGCGACATCGGTCTTGTTGAGCACCAGCAGCTTGGGCTCTGGCCGCGCTTCCAGACCGGTCAGGATCGCTTCGAGCTTGGGGCCGAGTCCACCTTTGGCGTCGACCACCAGCGCGATCAGATCGGCATCTTGCGCGCCGCCCCACGCCGCCTGCACCATGGCGCGGTCGAAACGCCGCTTGCCTTCGAAGATGCCCGGCGTGTCGACCAGCATGATCTGCGTATCGCCATGAATCGCGATCCCCATCAGCCGCGTCCGCGTCGTCTGCGCCTTGGGGCTGACGATCGCGACCTTCTGGCCGACCAGCGCGTTGACCAGCGTCGACTTCCCCGCATTGGGCGCACCGACGATGGCGACAAGGCCGCAACGCTGCGTCATGGCAGTTTCTCCAGCAATGCCGCCGCAGCCGCGCTTTCGGCCTCGGCCTTCGACCTGCCCTCGGCCTCGGCGCTGCCGAGGCTGCCGAGCGAGGCCTCGACGCGGAAGCGGGGAGCGTGGTCTGGGCCAGAGCGTTCGACGACGCGATAGGCCGGAGGCTTGCGCTTGTGCGCTTCGGCATATTCGTGGAGCAGCGACTTGGGATGGCGTGGTGCTGCGGACTTGGCGTCGACATGCGGCGCCCACCAGCGGCGGACGAAGTCACGCGCCGCCTCCAGGCCGTGTTCGCTGTAGAGCGCGCCGATCAACGCTTCGATGACGTCGCCCAGAATGTAGTCGCTGTCACCCGCCCCATCGTCGCGTGCCTGCTTGCCGAGGATCATCCGGTTGCGAACCCCCGCCGCGCGCGCCACCTCTGCGCAGACCGCACCCGAGACGAGCACGGTAAAGCGGTGTGAGAGAAATCCTTCCTTCTCGTTGGGGAAGAGTTGCATCAGCCATTCGGCCACCACCACCCCAAGCACGCGGTCGCCCAGGAATTCGAGCCGCTGGTAGTTGGCGGGGCCATGGCTTCCGTGCGTGAGCGCACGCTGGTAAAGCGCGATATCCTTTGGCGCACGGCCGAGCGTCGCTTCCAGCCAGGCGGCGAGATCGCTCAAAACCCTTCCCCGGTGCGTTCCCAGCGCGCCGCGCGGAACCAGGTCCAGGGCTTGATCAATTCGGCCGTTCCGTCGGTGGAGAAAATCGAGAACCAGGCGCGACCGACGATATTCTCGAGTGGCACCATGCCGACCCCGCCGCCCTCGACTGCGGGAAAGCGGCTGTCTCCGCTCTTGTCACGATCATCACCCATTACGAAGACATGGCCTGCGGGCACGACATAGACGAGCGTATCGTCCTGCGGCCCGGTTTCGGTGTCGAGCACCTGATAGCTGCGCCCGCCGGGAAGCGTCTCGACGAAGCGCGGATAGCGGCATTGCGCGCCGCCCCCGCTGTCGCGCTCGCGGAACTTCTCGACGTTTGCGTTGCGGCACAGGCTGTTGGGCGTCAGCAGCTCGATGAAATCCTCGATACGTTTCTTGGGCACGGCCTTGTCGTTGATGAACAGCTGCCCGCCCTTCATCTGAACGCTGTCGCCCGGCAGGCCGATGACGCGCTTGATGTAATCGACCTTATCCCCCGGCGGCGCCTTGAAGACGACCACGTCGCCCCGCTGTGGAAGCTGGGCGAACAGGCGGCCCTCCCAAAGAGGCGGGCTGAACGGAATAGCATGGCGCGAATATCCATAAGGCCATTTCGCAACGATCAGATAATCACCGATAAGAAGGCGCGGCAGCATCGATTCCGATGGAATGCTGAAGGGCGCAAAGACGAAGCTGCGCAACACCAGCACGAAGATCAGCAGCTTGACAAGGAACCAGCTTGTTTCGCGGGCTTCTGATCGACGCGGCTCGGCGGGGGACATTGGCGGCGCATAGAAGCCGCGACGACGCCGTCAAGCGGGGTGGCGCGAGGCGGGCTGGGCGGCTAGCACCGCGATCATGCCAGACGATCCAATTGCCGCCGCCCTCGCCGATCTGCCTCGCCAGCGACTGAGCGCCCTGTTCAATGCCAATGGCAATCGCGCGGACGTGTTCGGCATCGGCGTCTCCGATATCTGGTTCGATTTCTCGAAGACCCATCTGACCGCCGACATCGTCGAGCGGATGACGACGCTCGCGAAGCAAGCCAATCTCGCCGTTTTGCGCGACGATATGTTCGCAGGGCGCGTTGTGAACCCGAGCGAAGGCCGGCCTGCCGAACATTGCGCCGAACGCGGTGAGGGCGCCGCTGCTTCGGTTCAGCGCGCGCGCGCCTTTCATGGGCGGATGCGCGCGCTGATCGAGGCGATCGAAGCGGGCGCGTTCGGCGAAATCCGTCACATCCTTCATGTCGGCATCGGCGGATCGGCGCTGGGCCCCGATTTGCTCGTTGATGCGCTCGGGCGTGACAGCGATCGTTACGATGTCGCGGTGGTCTCGAACGTCGATGGCGCGGCGCTCAAGGAAGTGTTCGCCTGCTTCGATCCCGCAGCGACCTTGCTCGTCATCGCTTCGAAGACCTTCACGACAACCGAGACGATGCTCAACGCTGCGAGCGCGCTCGAATGGATGCAAGGCGGGGGAGACGATGCCTATGGACGCGTCGTCGCGCTGACCGCCAGCCCGCAAAAGGCGGTTGAATGGGGCATCGATGAAACGCGCGTTCTGCCCTTTTCGGAGACCGTCGGCGGCCGTTATTCGCTGTGGTCGTCGATCGGCTTCCCGGCGGCGCTCGCTCTGGGATGGAACGCCTTTGAAGAGCTTTTGGAAGGCGCGGCGGAAATGGACCGCCATTTCCGGCTGACCTCTCTTCCCGCCAATGCGCCATTCGTCGCAGCCTGCGCCGACCTCTATTACACCCATCTCGAGGGTTGCCAGACCCGCGCGATCTTCGCTTATGATGAGCGCCTGCGGCTGCTGCCGCCCTATCTCCAGCAGTTGGAAATGGAATCGAACGGCAAAAGCGTGACGCGCGACGGTGAGCCGGTCGGCGGGCCGACCGCTGCGATCGCCTGGGGCGGGGTCGGCACCGACGCGCAGCATGCGGTTTTCCAGCTGCTTCACCAAGGCACGCATCTGGTTCCCGTGGAATTCGTCGCGTGCATCGAGCCCGGCCATGATCTCGACGACGCGCATCACCGTCAGCTGCTCGGCAATTGCTTCGCGCAGGGCGCTGCGTTGATGGCCGGCCGCGCTCATGCCGATGGCGCGCGGGCCTATCCGGGCGATCGGCCTTCGACGACGATCCTGCTTGATCGGCTCGACCCGCGCAGCCTCGGCGCGCTGATCGCGTTCTACGAACACCGCACTTTTGTGAATGCGGCCTTGTTGGGCATCAATCCGTTCGACCAATTCGGGGTAGAGCTGGGCAAGGAGATGGCCAAGGCGATCGATCTGGGCGGCGGTGAACTGGATCCATCGACGACCGCGCTCATGGCGCGAGCGTTCGGGTGAGCCGCCTGCGCTGACCAAGCAAGTGGGAGGGATCGGGATGAAGTCTAAAATATTGTTGCTCGCGGCCTCCGCCTTCTCACTTGTCGCCGCAAGTCCGCCGCCAAAATACGATGTCCTTATCGAAAACGGGACGATCTACGACGGCTCAGGCGGTGCGCCTTACGCCGGCAGCGTCGCGATCGTCGGCGACAAGATCGTCGCGGTCGGCAAGGTCTCCGGACCCTCCAAGGCCAGTATCGATGCCAAGGGCCTCGCCGTCGCGCCGGGGTTCATCAACATGCTCAGCTGGGCGAACGAATCGCTCATCGCCGACGGGCGCGGGATGGGCGATACGATGCAGGGCATCACCTTGGAGGTGATGGGCGAAGGCTGGTCGATGGGCCCGTGGAACGCGGCGATGAAGGGCAATGAGGAAAAGCGCCAGGGAGATATCAAATATAGGGTCGAATGGACGACTTTGGGCGAATATCAGGATTGGCTGACCAAGCGCGGCGTAACGCCCAACATTGCCAGTTTCGTCGGCGCGACGACGGTGCGCATTCATGAGTTGGGCGAGGGCGATGTCGATCCGACGCCTGCGCAGCTCGCCTCGATGCAAACGCTCGTGCGGGAAGCCATGAACGATGGCGCGATGGGGGTCGGCTCCAGCCTGATCTACGCCCCCGCTTTCTTTGCCGAGACGCCCGAGCTGATCGCGCTGACCAAAGCGGCGGCGCAATGCGGTGGCATGTATATCAGCCATATGCGCAATGAGAGCGACCATTTGGAGGAGGCGATCGACGAGCTGATCGCGATCTCGAAAACGTCGGGAGCACCCGCCGAAATCTACCACCTCAAAATGGCGG
>CBDUBW010000131.1:0-6829 GCA_965365485.1 uncultured Aquisediminimonas sp. | reverse complement strand
ATGCGCGGCCTGCTCGATCTCGACACCATCATTGCCGAACGCATTCCGCTCGAAGGCGTTAATGAGGGCTTCGAGAAGATGAAGGGCGGCCACGCCGCGCGCAGCGTCATCGTGTTCGATCAGTGAGCACGCGTACTGCGATCGATGCCGAACAGGCCTTTGTCGGCACTGTCGAGCCCGAGGGCGCGGACCGGCTCGACGAAGCGAAGCTCGCGCAGTGGATGGAAGCCAATGTCGAGGGCTATCGCGGGCCGCTGCGCCTGACCAAGTTCAAGGGCGGCCAATCGAACCCGACCTATAAAATCGAAGCTGCGTCGGGCAATTACGTCCTGCGCCGCAAGCCATTTGGCCCGCTGCTGCCATCGGCGCACGCCGTCGATCGCGAGTTCAAGGTTCAGGCAGGTGTCTTCAAGACCGGCTTTCCGGTCGCCAGGCAATACGGGCTTTGTACAGATGACAGCGTCGTCGGCAGCTGGTTCTACATCATGGGGATGGTCGATGGCCGCACCATCTGGAACGGCGCAATTCCTGGTGCGTCGCCCGAAGAGCGGCGCGCGGTCTATGACGAGTTGATCGACGTGCTGGCGCGGCTGCACAACACGCCGATCGCCGACGCTGGCCTCGAGGATTTCGGCAAGCCCGGCAATTATTTCGGTCGGCAGGTCGATCGCTGGACCAAGCAGTACAAGCTCGCCGAAACCGAGACGATGCCCGAGATGGAGCGGCTCATCGCCTATTTGCCGGCGACGCTTCCGGAGCAGACGCGCACCGCCATTGTCCATGGCGACTACCGCATCGACAACGCCATTTTCGAGCGCAATGGACATAAGTGTCTCGCGGTGCTCGATTGGGAGCTTTCGACGCTCGGCGATCCGCTCTCCGACTTCACCTATGTCGCAATGGCGTGGATCACCGAGAATGGCGGGCGCTCGGGGGTCATGGATCTCGACCGCAAGGCGCTCGGCATTCCCGAGCTCGAAGAGGTTGTCGAACGCTATTGCGCCGCCACCGGCCGTGACGGCATTCCCGATCTCAACTGGTATTTCGCTTATAATTTCTTCCGCCTCGCCGGGATCATGCAGGGCATCAAGAAACGCGTCATCGACGGCACGGCAAGTTCCGCGCACGCCAAGGCGATGTCGGATCGCGTCTCCCCCCTTGCCGAATTGGCGTGGAGCTACGCGGTCAAAGCGGGGGCGGAGTAACCTCCCTAATCTCAGGAGAAACTATGTCGCTGTTCGACATGACCGGTCAGGTCGCCGTCATCACCGGCTCATCGCGCGGTATCGGCAAGGCGATCGCCGAGGAGATGGCCTCGCTTGGCGCAAAGGTCGTGATCTCGAGCCGCAAGGCCGGTGCGTGTGAGGAAACGGCCGCCGCGATCAACGCGGCGCATGGCGAAGGAACCGCAATCTCGGTCCCAGCCAACATCTCTTCGAAGGAAGATTTGACCCGCTTAATCGACGAGACGCGAAAAGCCTTTGGCAAGGTCACGGCGCTGGTCTGCAACGCCGCGTCCAACCCCTATTACGGGCCGGGCCTCGACATTGCGGACGAGCAATTCCGCAAGATTCTCGATAACAACATTCTCTCGAACCACTGGCTCATCCAGCTCGTCGCGCCTGAAATGATCGAGCGCAAGGATGGCTCGATCGTCATCATTTCTTCGATCGGCGGGCTCAAGGGATCGCCGATCATCGGTGCCTATTGCATCTCCAAAGCCGCCGATATGCAGCTTGCGCGCAATTATGCGATGGAATTGGGGCCGCATAACATCCGCGTCAATTGCGTTGCGCCGGGGCTGATCCGCACTGACATGGCGCGCGCGCTGTGGGAGAACCCCGAAACGCTGAGGCGATCGACCGCGGCGGCCTGCCTCGGCCGGATAGGCGAGCCGCATGAGATTGCGGGCGCAGCGGTGTTCTTGGCTTCGAAGGCGGGAGCTTACACCACCGGCCAGACCATCGTCTGCGATGGCGGCGCAACGATTTCGGGAGGGGCATGATGGGCCTGTTAGACGGTAAAGTCGCGATCATCACAGGTGCGGGGTCAGGGATCGGCAGGGCTTCGGCGAAGCGCTTCGCGGAAGAGGGCGCCAAACTGGTCCTCGCTGACAAAACCGAAGCGGTGTATGAAACCGCGCAAGGGTTGGACGCGGTCCCAATGCAGATAGACGCCGGTAGCGAGGCCGATGTCGAGAAGCTCGTGGCTACCGCACGAGAGAAATACGGCCGCCTCGATATCGCCTTTGCCAATGCGGGCATTTCGGGCGGCATGCCCGGGATTTTCGACCTGACGCCCGAGGAGTGGACCGAGATCCTGCGCGTCAACCTCATCGGCCCCTGGCTGATGGTCAAACATGCCGGCAAGGCGATGGCCGATGCGGGGCAGGGTGGGTCTATAATCCTGACCGCGAGCGTCGCCGGCATCCGCTCGGGCGCGGGAGGGCCGGCCTACTCCGCGTCGAAGGCGGGGGTGATCAACCTCGCCATGGTCTCGGCGCAGCAGCTTTCGGAGACTGGGGTGCGCTGCAATGCGATCTGCCCCGGACTGACCGAAACCGGCATGACCAAGCCGACGTTCGACTATGCCAAATCGAGGGATGTGATGCACAAGGTCGGGCGGCTCAATCCGTTGCGGCGCGCTGCGCAGCCTGAAGAGCTTGCCAATGTCGCGCTGTTCCTCGCCTCCGATCAGTCCAGTTACGTGAACGGACAGGCAATCGCTGTCGATGGCGGATTGTCCAGCTCGCACCCGGTGACGCGGCAGCTCACCGGCCAAACGGCGGTTTGATATGCAATATAGAGAACTCGGCGATAGCGGCATCCAGGTCTCTGAAATCTGCCTTGGCAGCTGGCTGACCTACGGCGTCGGCGTCGATGACGGCCCGGCGCGCGCCTGCATCGATCGCGCTTTCGACGAAGGCATCAACTTCATCGATACGTCGAACATTTACGGTCGCGGCGCTGCGGAAACTTTTCTTGGCGAGGCGCTCAAGGGCCGGCCGCGCGACAGCTATGCGATGGCGACCAAGCTCTTCTTCCCGATGAGCGAGAGCGACAAGGGGCTGTCACGCGCGCAGATAGAAAAACAGATCGACGCCAGCCTGACCCGGCTCAGGACCGATTATGTCGATCTCTATCAGTGCCACCGCTATGATCCCGATACGCCGATCGAGGAAACTATGGAGGCGCTTTCGGATGTCGTACGTAGCGGCAAGGCGCGCGCGATCGGCTTTTCGGAATGGTCGCCGCAGAATATCCGCGATGCGCTCGCGGTGCCGAACAGCGTCAAGTTTGTATCGAGCCAGCCGCAATACTCCCTGCTCTGGCGGCGCCCGGAAAAAGAGGTGATCCCGATCAGTATCGAAAACGGCATCGGGCAGATCGTTTGGTCGCCGCTCGCGCAAGGCGTGCTGACCGGCAAATATGCGCCCGGCGCGCCGCCGCCCGAGGGAAGCCGCGCAGCCGAAGATGAAACCAGGCAATGGCTCGAACGCTTCATGAATGACGGCGTTCTCACGGCAGTGCAGAAGCTTCGCCCGTTGGCCGACGAAGCCGGCTGCAGCATGGCGCAATTCGCGCTCGCCTGGGTGCTCGCGCAACCGGGGATCACCAGCGCCATAATCGGTGCCACCAAGCCCGAACAGGTCAGCGACAATGCGAAGGCCAGTGGGCTGAAGATCGATTCAGCCATCTTCGCCCGCGCCGAACAGATCATTGCGGAGGCACGATGATGCTCATGACATCGAACGCCAGGGAACTCGGCTTCGTGCCCGACCGGCTCGAACGGATCGGCGCGCATATCCAGGCGAAGTATCTCGACACCGGCAAGCTGCCGCATGCGGCGCTGCTGATCGGACGCGGCGACGATATCGCCTTTCAATGGCAGTCGGGCGTGGCCGAAGACGCCATCTTCCGCATCGCTTCGATGACCAAGCCGGTCACCTCGATCGCCTTCATGCAGCTCGTTGAGCAGGGCAAGGTCGCGCTCAGCGAGCCGGTTGCGAAATATATTCCGGAATTCGGCAAGCTCGGCGTATTCGTCAGCGGGGGTGGCAACCAGCCCTTCGTCACGCGCCCGCCGGTGACGCGGTTGAACGTCATCGATCTGCTCCGGCACACATCGGGTTTCACCTACAGCTTTCAGGAACGAACCAACGTCGATGCCGCCTATCGGCGCACCGATCTTGAAAACTGGGGCAAATTCGATTCGCAGGCGGTCATCGATCACCTCGCGACCATCCCGCTCGAATTCGATCCCGGCACCGCGTGGAACTATTCGGTGTCGACCGACGTGCTCGGCATCCTCATCGAGCGTATCTCCGGGCAGTCGCTAGGTGCCTATTTTGCCGAGCATATTTTCGGTCCGCTCGGAATGACCGATACGAGCTTCAAGGCGGCGGAGGGTCAGGCGCACCGCATCCCCGATTGCTATGCCTACGATCCCGTCAACAAGATGAAGCCCGTCGACAAGCCCGGGGCGGAAAGCGGCTGGGCAAAGGGCTGGCGCTTCGAATCGGGCGGCGGCGGCCTCTCATCGACGATCGCTGACTATCACCGCTTTTGCCGGATGCTGCTCAACGGCGGTGGCTATGACGGCGGGCAGATCATCAGCCCCAAGACGCTCGAACTGATGACTGCCAACCATCTTCCCGGCGGCGGCGACCTCACGCATCATTCGAAATCGCTTTTCAGCGAGGCCGAGAACGCGGGAATAGGCTTCGGCCTCGGTTTCGCGGTCAACATCGATCCTGCCGCGACCACGCTCGCAGGGTCGAAGGGTGAGTTCTACTGGGGCGGGATGTATTCGACTGCGTTCTTGATTGATCCTGTCGAACATCTTTGCATGGTCTTCATGACGCAATTGATGCCAAGCTCAACCTATCCCGTCCGCCGTGAAATTCGCACGATGATGTACGCGGCGCTTGCTGCCTGATTTTGGAGACGAGAATGCAATCGGTAACCCAGTCGCGCGATGGTGAAATCCTGATCCTCACCGTCAACAACCCCCCGGTCAATGCGCTTAGTTGGCATGTCCGGCAGGGCATCTCGGACGGCATCGAAGCGGGCCTTGCCGATGATGGCGTCAAGGCAATCCTGCTGCGCTGCGACGGTCAGACGTTCATTGCGGGCGCGGACATCACCGAGTTCGGCAAGCCGCCCCAAGGCCCGGATTTCAACACCGTGCTCAACACCATCGAGATGGCCGACAAGCCAGTGGTGGCCGCGATTCACGGTACCGCTCTGGGGGGCGGGCTCGAAACCGCGATGGTCTGTCATTACCGCATCGCGGTGCCTTCGGCGAAGCTCGGCGTGCCTGAAGTGAAGCTTGGGCTTCTGCCGGGCGCAGGCGGCACGCAGCGGCTGCCGCGTCTGGTCGGGATCGAGCAGGCGGCGGTGATGTGCTCATCGGGTGATCCGATTTCGGCGAAGAAAGCGCTGGAAACGGGCCTCGTCGACAAGCTCGCCGGCGAGGACAGCCTCGCCGCCGATGCAGTCGCGTTCGCGCGCGAGTGCGCTGCCAATGGGCCGCGCCACACTCGTGACCTGCCGGTCAAGGGCGATAATGCAATCATTGCCGAGCTTGAAAAGACCAATGCCAAGAAATGGCGCGGTTTCGATGCGCCTTACGCCAACCTTCGTTGCGTGGCCGCGGCCGCCGAGAACCCCGATATCACTGAAGGGATGAAATTCGAGCGCGCCGAATTCGTGAAGCTGATGAGCGGCAGCCAATCCGCTGCGCAGCGGCACATGTTCTTCGCCGAACGTCAGGCGGCAAAGATCGACGGCCTGCCCAAGGATGTTGCGCTGCGCCCCGTCAACAAGGTCGGCGTGATCGGCGCGGGGACGATGGGTGGGGGGATTTCGATGAACTTCCTCCAGGCCGGCATCCCCGTCACGATCGTCGAGATGGGGCAGGAAGCACTCGATCGTGGCACCGGGGTCATTCGCAAGAATTACGAAGCGAGCGCAGCCAAGGGCCGCTTCACGACCGAAAAGGTCGAAGCCATGATGGGCGCGCTGACGCCGTCGCTAAGCCTTGACGATCTCGCCGACTGCGACCTCATCATCGAGGCGGTCTATGAAAATATGGACGTCAAGAAGGACATCTTCGGCAAGCTCGACAAGATCGCCAAGCCGGGTGCGATCCTCGCCTCGAATACGTCGTATCTGAATGTCGATGAAATTGCTGCGGCGACTTCGCGGCCACGAGACGTGCTCGGGATGCACTTCTTTTCACCCGCAAACGTCATGAAACTGCTTGAGGTCGTGCGGGGCGAAAAGACTGCCGACGATGTGCTCGCGACCGCGATGGCCATCGGCAAAAAGATCGGCAAGGTCGCAGTCGTCGCAGGCGTCTGCCATGGTTTCATCGGTAACCGGATGCTTGGTCAACGTCAGATCGCGGCAAATCAGATGTTGCTCGAAGGTGCGACCCCTCAGCAGATCGACAAGGTCCATACCGATTTCGGAATGCCGATGGGGCCGTTCCAGATGACCGATCTTGCGGGCATGGACATCGGCTGGCACCGCGATCCCAGCCGGATCGAAAGCATCCGCGACGCGATGTGCGCCGCCGATCGCTTTGGCCAGAAGAACCGACGCGGTTTCTATGATTATGATGAAAAGCGGGTCGGCACGCCAAGCCAGGAAGCGCTTGATATCATTGAAGATTTCCGCTCACGCTCGAATCTGCCGAAACGCGAAATCAGCGAGCAGGAAATCGTCGAGCGCACGCTCTACCCGATGGTCAACGAAGGTTACCTGATCCTTGAAGAGGGCAAGGCGCAGCGCGCGTCGGACATCGATGTCGTCTGGATCTACGG
>CBDUBW010000130.1:0-6898 GCA_965365485.1 uncultured Aquisediminimonas sp. | reverse complement strand
GGATTGCCGAGTCTCTGCTCGATCGGCTGCGCGGGGTAGTTGCCGCGGAATTGGAAATATTCGTCCACCGCGCGCGGGATCACGCCCATGTGCAAAGACTTGGCTTTCCGGGGTTCGCGATAGATGTAGAAGGCCAGGCTTTCCTCGCTGCCATAGCTCAGCCATTGTTCGAGGCTCAGGCCATTGCCCTTCGACTTCGAAATCTTCTCGCCCTTTTCATCGAGGAACATCTCGTAGTTGAAGCCCTCTGGCGGACGGGCGCCTAGCGCGCGGCAAATCTTCGAGCTTTGTGTGACGCTGTCGATCAGGTCCTTGCCGCTCATTTCATAATCGACCCCCAATGCGACCCAGCGCATTGCCCAATCGACCTTCCATTGCAGCTTGGCCATACCCCCAAGGATGGACTGAGTGATGCGCTCCCCTTCATCTTCGAAGCTCACCAGCCCTGCTGCGGCATCGACGACCTCGACCGGAACCTGCAGCACCCGACCGGATTTAGGGCTAACCGGCAATACCGGCGAGTAGGTCGCCTGCCGTTCCTTGCCTAACGTCGGCAGCATGATGTCGAGGATCGCCTGGTAGCGTGCGAGCACCAACCTGAGCGTATCGTCGAAGCGCCCGCCGGCATATTCTTCGGTCGACGAAAGGAACTCGTAATCGAAGCCGAAGCGATCGAGAAATTGCCGCAGCATCGCATTGTTGTGATGCGCGAAGCTCTCATGCGTCCCGAATGGGTCTGGAATTTGCGTCAGCGGCTTGCCGAGATGCTCGGCGAGCATCGCCTGGTTGGGGACATTGTCGGGCACCTTGCGCAGCCCGTCCATATCGTCGCTGAACGCAATCAAGGTCGTCGGCACATCCGAAAGTTCTGCGAAAGCGCGCCGCACCATCGTCGTCCGCAGCACTTCGTTGAAGGTGCCGATGTGCGGCAGGCCCGAGGGCCCATACCCCGTCTCAAACACGATCGGCGCGCCGCCCGGCTTCCCCTCAGGATAGCGTTTGAGCAGCTTGCGCGCCTCTTCATAAGGCCAAGCCTTGGAAGCGAGGGCAGCGGCGCGGAGGTCGCTCACGGTTGCTCTTTCGTTCTCGAGGGGTCACATGGGAAAGCGTGACGCAGGCCCTACCCATCCCCGCGCTCTACGCAAGCCATGGCGGCATTTGGATTGCCGGGCGCGATGGCATGCGCGCCGTGAGCCGTGGTGAAGCGATCGCGCGCGCGGCGGAAACACCGCACATCTTGCTCAATGCCCCCGTGGTCGCGCAGCGGCTGGGTTATCCCGAACTGTCCGGACTCGACCTGCTCGAACTCTTCGCCTTTATCCACCCCGCCCGTTTCGCGGTGCCTACGGTCAAAGGCATGGCGAATGTTTTGCGGATCGCTCCGCCCACAGACGAAGCCGGCAGCGCGGCGTTTCTTGCGGAGGCAGCGGCTGCGCTTATCGACCGGCTCGACACAGACGACTGGAATGAACGCGAGGGTGCGTGGTCCGCGCTGCAATCTCTGGGGCGGTTGCGCTGGGGCTGGGCCGGCGTGATCGGGACGCGCATCGCCAAGCCCGAGCGTGCCGAGCGCTGGCTCTTCGCCAAACTGCCCGAGTGGGAGGAAGCGCCGCCGCGTCCACAGCCGCGCACCGTCGTCGTCTCGCCACACGCCGCGGTCGAGCGACTCGATGCGCTGACCGGCCTTCATGCCGAACCGCGCCCGGGCCAGCGCGCCTATGCCGAGCGTGCGACTGCCGCATTCGCGCCGCGCAACGCGCGCGACACGCCCAATATCATGCTCGCCGAGGCCGGGACGGGGATCGGAAAGACGCTCGCCTATCTCGCCCCCGCGTCGCTCTGGGCAGCCGAAGCAGGCGGCGCGGTGTGGATTTCGACCTACACCAAGGCGTTGCAACGACAGCTCGACGCCGAGACGCGCCGGATCGGCAATACCAAGATCGTCATCCGTAAGGGCCGCGAAAACTATCTTTGCCTTCTGAACCTAGAGGACGCGCTGCAAGGCGGATTCGCCGGGCGGGCCGCGATCCTCGCGCATCTGGTCGCGCGGTGGGCTGCCTATTCGCGCGATGGGGATATGGTGGGCGGTGATTTGCCCGGTTGGCTGCCGAGCCTCTTCCGACGCAATGGCGCCACCGCGCTGACCGATCGACGCGGCGAGTGCGTTTATGCGGGCTGCCCACATTACCGCAAATGCTTCATCGAGCATGCCGCCCGCGCGTCGGCTCAAGCCGATATCGTCATCGCCAACCACGCGCTGGTGATGGTCAATGCTGCGCGAGGCCGCGAGGAAGGCCGCGCGCCGACGCGCTACGTGTTCGACGAAGGCCATCACCTGTTCGATGCCGCCGATTCGATGTTCGCCGCCGCCCTGACCGGGGCGGAAGCGATTGAGCTGCGGCGCTGGATCGTGGGACCCGAAGGCAAGTCGCGCGGGCGGAGGCGCGGGCTGGCAGCACGGCTCGCCGATGTCGCGAGCTATGACGATGAAGGCGCAGCGGCGATCAACGCCGCCGCGCTTGCGGCGCAGGCGCTGCCGTCGGACGGCTGGCTGCAGCGGATCGGCGAGGGCATGCCATTCGGCCCGATAGAAGGGCTGCTCGCGCATGTCAGGGGCGCGGTCTACGCCCGCGACACCGCAGCTGATGCGGGTTATGGGCTCGAGACAGAGGCGGCGCAACTCGATGGCCCTCTGGTCGGCGCGGTGGAACCGGCAATGGTCGCGCTTGATGCCATGCTCAGGCCGCTCGTGGCGCTGGGCCGGCGACTCGAGACCGTCCTCGCCGAGCCGCCCGATTGGCTCGATACCCAGGCGCGCGGGCGGATCGAGGGAGCACTGGCCAGCCTGTCGTGGCGAACCGACACGCTTGCGGCATGGCTGTCACTGCTGTCACGGCTCGGCGGCCCGGCCGATCCCGATTTCGTCGATTGGCTCGCGGTCGAGCGCATCGAGGGGCGCGAGATCGATATCGGGTTACGCCGCCACTGGCTCGATCCGACCCGTCCGTTCGCGCAGGCCGTGCTCAAACCCGCCCACGGCGCATTGATCACATCGGCGACACTGCGCGGCGGAGAGGGTTGGGAGGCGGCGGAAGCGCGCACCGGCGCCGCGCACCTCGAAAGCGCGGTGCAGCGCTTCGAAGCCGCCAGCCCGTTCGACTATGCCGCCCAGTCCGAGGTGCTGATCGTAACCGACATAAAACGTGGCGACGTCGCCCAGCTTGCCGGTGCCTATGCCGGGCTGATCGGCGCGGCCAAAGGGGGCACGCTAGGTCTGTTCACTGCGATCAGACGGCTGCGCGCCGTCCATGCGCGTATCGCCGATCGCCTGGCGCGCGACGGGCTGCCACTCTACGCGCAGCATGTCGATCCGATCGATACGGGCACGCTCGTCGACATCTTCCGCGACGATCCCCGCGCGAGCCTGCTCGGCACCGACGCGCTGCGCGACGGCGTTGACGTCCCTGGCCACTCGCTGCGGCTGGTGGTGATGGAGGGCGTACCCTGGCCCAAGCCGACCGTGCTCCATGCAGCGCGAAGAGCTGCGGGCGGCGGCAGCGCCTATGACGATCGCATCATTCGCGCGCGACTGGCGCAGGCGTTCGGGCGGCTGATCCGTCGCGCCGACGATCGCGGCACTTTCGTCATTCTTTCGGCGGCGATGCCTTCACGACTGTTGACCGCCTTCCCGCCGGGCACCCCGGTGCGGCGCGTCACGCTCGACGAAGCGATCGCGCATGTGCACCAGGCGAACGAGACACTGTCCGCGGCGCGTGAAGCGGCTCAATAACGCTCGAGCTCGACCATCATCTTGCGATAGCCGTGGACGAAGCAGGCCGGGACGATTTCGGGCGCAGACACGACATTGGCGCGCAGCCGCCGCTTCTGCATCTCCGAAATCAGCGCGGTGAGCTGCAGCTCCGCTACGCGGGCGCCGACGCAGCGGTGGATGCCATATCCGAACGACAAATGCCGCCGGGCATTCTCGCGCGCCACGATGATCTTTTCGCCATCGGGAAAGATTTCCTCGTCGCGATTGGCCGAGATGTACCAAAGCGCGATCTTGTCACGCTTTTTGATTTGCTGGCCGAACAATTCGGTATCTTCGGTCGCGGTGCGGCGCATGTGCGCGAGCGGTGTTTGCCAGCGAAGGATCTCATGCATCGCATTGACCGCGAGCTCGGGGTCATGGTTCTGCTCGAGTTGCGCGCGCTGATCGGGAAATTGTTCGAGGCCCCAGGCATAAGCGGTCATCGAATTGCGCGTGGTATCGTTACCGCCGACGATCAGGAGAATGAGATTCCCCATGAATTCGAATTCGCTCATATGCTTCATCGCGTCGGATTGAAGCATGATCGAGATGAGGTCGTGCTGGCCGGGGCTTGCGGCCTTGGTATCCCAAAGATGCTTGAATGCCGCGCCCATTTCGAAGGCTTTTTCGCGGCGATAGGTGCGGTCTTCAGGCGTATGAAAATTCTCGACATCGCCGAGCACGTCGGACCAGTGCGTCAGCTTGCGGCGCTCTTCCCACGGGAAATCGAACAGGATCGCGAGCATCTGCGTCGTCAATTCCATCGAGACGAGATCGACCCAATCGAAGGGCTTGCCGACCGGAAGACTGTCGAGCACTTCGGCGGTTCGGCGGACCGCGTCGGCGCGCAAACGCTCGATTTCCGAGGGCCCGAACGCGGGGGCGACGGTACGACGCTGCGCGGTGTGGTTGGGCGGGTCCATCGCGATGAACATCGGCATCGGGATTTCTTCGGGCTGAAGGTATTCGAGCCCGTCGCCAGCTACGGTAATGCCGCCGACTTCGTAGGATGAGGAGAAGAGCTTGGGCAGCGCTTCGATATGTTGGATGGGCTTATAATTGACCACCGCCCAGTGCGGGCCGAAGCGCGAATTTTCGACATGATGGATCGGGCCCCGCGCCCGCGCGGCGCGCATCGGCTCTTGCCACCTGTCTTCGGTCCACATTTCCGGCGGGGTGAAGTCTGCCGGATCGTCGAGAAAGACCGGTTCGGGCCGCTCGCGAATCATTGTCGCCATGCGCTCTCTCCATCGCTGCACGTTCGGTTGCAGAATGCTACTATTTACACCGATGTCAATGGGCGAGGCCGACAACCGCTCGCCAGCCGCCGCCTGCCTTGAGTACGCCGATCCGGAACATGCGCGCCGCGATGTAAATCGTCAGCGCCACCCACAGCCCTTGCCAGGAGAGTGCGGCCAGATGCGGCCAAAGCGCAGGATCGTCCGCCGCGCGCGCCGCCATCGCAAAGGGCGAACTAAATGGAAAGATTTGAGCGAAGCGTGCGACCGCAGTGCCCGGGCTGGCGGCGGCGGCCGAAGAGAGTCCGAACATCGCCACCTGGAAAATGGTGATCGGCAATGACAGCATCTGAATCTCGCGCATCGACGAGGCGAGCGCACCGACACCAAGGAAGACTGCGCCCAGCAGCATGTAAGCGGTCGTGAAATAAAGCGCGCAGAGCAGCAGGAAGGTCGGCAAGCCGACCGCAGGACGCATCCCGGCGAGCATCGGATTGTCGGGCAGAAATTGCAGCGCGATCAGTCCGATCGCCCCCCAGAAGCCGACGAATACGAGGCTGACCCCGAACATGCCAGCAAGCTTGCCGAGAAACACGGCCTCAAGCCGGACTGCGGCGGCGAGAATCTCGATGACTTTATTCGACTTCTCCTCGGCGAGCATGCCGACCGATTGCCCGGCGAGCAGCAAGGTCAGGAAGAAAATGGCGAAAACCGCTCCGAACCCCGATGTCTGGCGCGCGCCTTCGGGCGGCGGCGCCTTTCCGGTGGCGACGATAACGGGGGTGCTGCGATCGGCAGGCTGGAGCGCACGTTCGGCAAGCTCGGCAAGGTAGCGCGCATCGCGCTTGCTGGGGGGCGCGTAAACGATATGCGGCCGCGACGATGCGCCGAACATTACGGCGCGCACTTCGCCTTTGCCGTTCTCGAAAAGCTCGCGGGTCTGCGCAGCCGGGTCGCTCGTCGCGGTAACGACCTCGAGCCGCGGCGGAGCATCGGCGCGATAGAGCGCGCGCAGTACGGTATCGGCTGCGACCAGTCCGGGACGATCGGCCGCGGACGCGATCACGACAATCCGCGTTTTTCCGTCAGAATTTGCGGCAAGGCTTGCCACGCCCGTGCCGCTAATCACGCCTAGAGCGAGCATGAAAAGCGGCGCGAGCAGGAATATCAGGAAGGTCGGCGTTCCGACGATCGCGAGAAAATCGCGTCGCGCGATGACGCCGGCTTGGCGGATGAGCTGGTTCATGCGCGCGACCGTAACGGCGATAGTCTCACCAGCAGGTTAGCGCGGTCCGCCCCTAGCAATCGCCGACGTGACGGCCGGCAACCTTCATCTCCATGTCGATTTGCGGACCGCCGCCAGGTGCACCGCCTTTCATCGTCACGACCGCGTCGATCTTCTCGGGACTGGTGGTGCCATTCATGGTAATGTCCATCTTCGACGGGCCCATCGTGCAGGTGCTGGCAATGTCCATGCTGCCCCCGCCGACCTTGTTGGTCGTCAGCTTGCAATCGCCGCCAGTGTTCATCCCGCGAAGAAAGTCGCGCGAGATGTCTTCCTTCGCCGCCTGATCGGCGGTGATGCATTCTTCGCGTCCCAACTGGCTCTTCATCTGCGCGCCCATCTGCGCTTTCATCGCCTCGACCTGCTTTTCAGCCCCTGCGGGAACGCCCGTCATTTCGAGCTTCGTGAGCTCGGCCTCGGTTGTCCATTTCCCTGCCTTGCGCTTGTCAGGGTCAGCCGATCCGCAGCCTGAGATCAACAACGCCGCCGCGGCGATCGCCAGATATGTCCGCATCAAACCCTCCCCGAAATGAATTCCGACGGTACCGTGCCGCACTCCCCTCG
>CBDUBW010000129.1:0-6925 GCA_965365485.1 uncultured Aquisediminimonas sp. | reverse complement strand
CGCATCAAACCCTCCCCGAAATGAATTCCGACGGTACCGTGCCGCACTCCCCTCGCACCGGCAAGCGTGGCACGACAATTTTCGCGATGAATTAGACTGCAAGCTCATCAGCAAGCGCCTCCGCGCCGACGATCTTCACAAAGGCGTCGTGGAGGCTGGGCCGCGAAATTGAAAGGCCGTCTATGCCGTGGCCGCCCTGCACCAGCTTCATTACCAGCGCCTCGGCCCCGCCATCGGGGACAGTGAAGCGCCAGCCGTCGCCCGCCGCGACCACATCGGCGGGAAGCAGCGCGCGTACCGCCTCGCCGCCCGAATGCGGTAGGTAATGCGCGCGCATCGGCAAGGTTGCCCGAGCAGCATCGACACTGCCTTCGAAGCGAACCTGCCCGCGGGCGATGATCGAGAGCGCGTCGCACATCCGCTCGGCATGACCCATGACGTGCGTCGAAAAGAGGATGGTCGCGCCGCGATCGCGCTCGGCTAGAATCAACGCCTCGAGATGATTCTGATTGACGGGGTCCAATCCCGAAAAGGGTTCGTCGAGCACAATCAGTTCGGGTCGGTGAACGATGCTGCCGAGCAGCTGCACCAGCTGCGCCATGCCCTTCGAAAGCTTGCGGATCTTCGAATCGATCGCGCGCGCCAGCCCCGCGGCTTCGAGCATCTCCGCCCCGCGCTTGCGCCCCTCGGCCCAGTCGAGTCCGCGCAGCGCGCCCATGAACGCGATCGCGTCCTTGGCTTTCATCCCCGGATAGAGCCCGCGCTCTTCGGGCAGATAGCCGACGCGGTGACTGATCTTGCGCGGCGCAACTTCTCCGAGCAATCGGCGCGTGCCCGAATCGGGATCGATTATGCCGAGCAGCATGCGCAGCGTCGTGGTCTTGCCCGCGCCATTGGGGCCGAGCACGCCATAAATCTTTCCAGGCGGAACGGCGAGCGAGACGCCGTCAACCGCGCGAAATCCGCCAAAGGTCTTGACCAGATTCTCGGCGATGACGGGGAAATCGGACAAGAGGCTCTCCACAACCGGCGCGACTTGCTAGGGCGCAGCACCGTGGATGACAATCAGGCCCTCAAGATCGCGTTAAAGGCTGAGGCCGAAAGACTTGGCTTCGTCAGCTTCGGCGTGACACGTGCCACGCATGATTGGGGCGGCGACCTGCGCGAATGGCTCCAAAGCGGCGCGCATGGCGAGATGGCCTGGATGGAGACACGCTCCGAGCAGCGCCGCGGCCCAAGCGCGCTTTGGCCCGAGGCGAAAAGCGTGATCGCGTTGGGAATGAGCTATGCTCCCGAAGATTTGCCCGACGATGACCCGGCTACCGGCCGCATCTCGGTCTACGCCCAGGGCAAGGATTATCACGACGTCATCAAGAAAGCGCTCAAGCAGCTCGCGCGCTGGCTCATTGCCGAGGCGGGCGGGGACCTGAAGCTGTTCGTCGATACCGCTCCGGTGATGGAAAAGCCGCTCGGGCAACAGGCGGGGCTCGGCTGGCAGGGCAAGCACACCAACCTCGTCAGCCGCGAACATGGCAGCTGGCTTTTCCTCGGCAGCATATTCACCACGATCGATCTTCCGGCCGATGCGCCGCACCGGGATCAGTGCGGGTCGTGCAACGCATGCCAAAATGCCTGCCCGACCGATGCCTTTCCTGCCCCCTACCGGCTCGATGCAAGACGCTGCATTTCCTACCTGACGATCGAACACAAAGGCCCGATCCCCGAGGAATTCCGCCGGGCGATCGGCAACCGAATTTATGGCTGCGACGCCTGCCTGGCCGTCTGCCCGTGGAACAAGTTCGCAAGTACCGCCGCAGCGCATAAGGCGTTCGCCCCGCGGCCGGAGTTCGTCGCACCGCCACTCGCCCAACTTCTGGGGCTGGACGATGCAGGCTTTCGCGAAAAGTTTGCCGGGTCGCCGATTAAGCGCATCGGCCGCGACCGGATGGTTCGCAACCTCTGCATCGCCGCCGGCAACAGCGGCGATGTGCAGCTACTGCCGAAGCTGAAGACGCTTGCTAACGATCCGAACCCAGTCGTCGCCGAGGCGGCCGGATGGGCCATCGCCGAATTGACCGCATCGGTCTGACGTCAAGGAGCCTGAGCTTTCGCCTGCAATTCACTCGGCCGCGCGGCGATCACACCCATATGAACCGACGGCGTCTCGCCGGAGACGTTGATGCCCCCGACCAGGGGTATCGCCAGCCTCACCGCTTCGGCGGACAGCTTGCCGATCCGGATCGAATAGCGGCCGTAGGGCACGCCTTCGAACAGGTAGAAACCGTCGTAATCGCTGCGGGTCGTCGCCTGGACACGACCCTCGGCATCGATGAGCTCGAGATCTACGCCCGCGATCGCACCGCCGCCTGGTCGCGCGAGCGTCCCGTCGA
The DNA here is from genome assembly GCA_965365485.1 of uncultured Aquisediminimonas sp. Lineage (GTDB taxonomy): Bacteria > Pseudomonadota > Alphaproteobacteria > Sphingomonadales > Sphingomonadaceae > Aquisediminimonas. The sequence continues at coordinate 4,535 of CBDUBW010000129.1, read as the reverse complement.
TTTCGCCCGCGCTGGACAAGGGCAGCTCGATCGCGACCGCTACCCCAGGGCGCGGCGTGACCACCACGCCGGGAGAGGCGGGCTGGACGAACGGGTCAGGAAGCGACGAAGCATCGATCCCGATCAGCACAGGCTGGAAGGGTTCCAGCGAGTCGACGATCACCTGACCGCCGGCATCGGTCAGGCTATCGATCGGCACTCGCCCAGCCGCGAGCTGGACGTCCTTTTCCACGGGTTCATCGGGCTGGCGGACCTTGTCGCCGTTGAGATCGCGATAGACGAGCGCGACCGCCTGGCCTTGCGTCGCCAAACGGGTCGAAGTGACACGGATGCTGCCCGAACCGCGGGGATCTGGGCCAAGACTGAAGGCGAGGTTTAGGCCGGCAGCGACCGAACCGTCGGTACCTCCTTCAAGCGAGGCAATCATCGCGACCTTATCGAACCTGCGGATATATCCTATCCCCGCCCGCCCACGGCGCAGCGCGCGATCATAGCCGATTTCGGCCCGCCAATCATTGGGCGAGCGATCGTCACGGCCTCCAGACCATTCACCGATCAGGCTCAGCGATTCGAAACGGCTTTGCGGCGACAGGCGGTACCGTGCTTCGCCGCGAAGCCGCACCCGACCGACACGGGCATTGGCAAGCAAGGCTGCGTCCATCGCATCTTCAGGGCCGGGCCCGAAGCGGCTGGTATCACGTCGATAGCCGATCTCTCCCGTCAAAGACATGCGGCCGACAGCGGCCGAAACGCGCGCGCCGGCATCGAGGCTGTCGTTGCCCGTGGCGCGCGTGGTGTAGCGCGCGTCGAAATGAAGCGGCAGCTGCGAACGTCCGAGATCGAGCGCGTGATCGATCGAGACCCTGTGCAGACCCGTGACATTTTCGAGCACGCGATCGGATCGGAAGCCGCCACGCGCGATGATCGATTCGGCGCTTAGATATGTCCGACCGAATTCGCCGAGCATTTGCGCGCGCAGCGCCGTCCCGCCTTCGACAGCCTGCGCGGCGGAAAGCTCGACGAGAGTTGGGCCAACTGCTCGCCGCAGAGCGACTTCCGCGAACGACCGCCGTCCGCCATCCTCCAAAACCAGCGAATGGCCGAGCGCCGCGACTGACGTCTTGGCGTTCAGTCCACGCTCAAGCCCGAATGTCCCACGCAGCCCCGTCCGGCCGAAACGGTTGCCGCCAAATCCACCGATCAGATCGCGACCTTCATCGAGAAAGCCTGCCCAATAATAGGTCTTGCGCGGCGGGATCGATTCGAGACCGACCGGAACAGTCTTGAGCTCACGCCGCACCTGGCCCTGCGGACCGTACAGAACGACTTCAAAGCGATTCTGGCCGTAAAGGAGCGGCACATCGAGAAATTCGTATCGTCCGTCGTTGCGCTCGATAGCAAAGGCGAGCAGCTGACCGTTGCGATAAAGCTCGGCATCCCAGCCGGCGGGAAGCTCGCCACGAAAATCGGTGCGATCGAAGCTGTCACGCCGTTCGACGGGACGATTGGTGATGACGGCACCGCGGCCAATGCCGCTCTGCGACACGAGCGGCGTCGAATAGCCCGAAACGTCACCCGCGGCGATGTGCGTCGCCTTCAACGGCCCGAGCAGACCGCCTTGCGGATCGGTGCGGTAGGCCTGCACCCGCAGCGAATCAGGCGCGCCTTTGCGATTGGAAGACAGCCGCGCATTATAGGCGACCGGCCCAACTTCGCCCGCGGCATAGATCTCGTACGACCGATTAAATTCGGACCGCTGCCCGCGTAAGCTGCCCTGCTTGATCCCGCCGAGGCTGACGACGGCATCTATTGCCGGCATGCGCGCCTGGCCGAACCGCGCTTGCGCCTGCGGAAGTTGGGCCAAGTCGAACGTGGCGACGTTGCGCACCTTCGCGGCACGCGCCTTACGCTCCATCTGCAGCTCGACCGGCAGCTTGGATGATGACTTGATGATCAGAAGGGCGTTCGCTTCATCGGCGTCTAGCCCGACACCGAGCCAGGACGCGAGCTGCTTGGAATCGACGCACCAGCCTTCGGGGGCATCGTAGATCGCTCCCGGTGCAAGACTGGTCGACTTGTTCATGATTTGTACTGTGGCGTTCTCGCGATCGATGGTGATCGTGCGGCTTTCGCTGAACGCCCAGCCGGTTGCGCGGCGCAACTTCTTGTCGAGGCGGATCGGAAGATCGAGCGCCATGATCGTGTCGGCGAGATCGACGCAGGCGCCGCCCGGCGTGCGATAGCCGCGGACGCCTTCACCCAGCCGATACTGACCGAGGCGGACGTCGAATAGCAAGGCGTCGTCTGGATCGAGCTTTTGCGCATGTGCAGGCTGCGTCAGCCCCAACGCCAAAACCGCGCCCAACAGGACGCGGTTCAGAGTTTGGCGAACGCCACGCATGGTCTTCGTCCGGATCGGCTCCGGGGTTTAGCGGATGACCGCGTCGAGCGAGGCGATGGTGCCGCCGCCCGCATCATTGTCTTCCAGATATTCGATCTTCGCCGGCCCCCTCAATTGAGCGGCAACCTCCGGCTCGACTGGCAGCGTCACCGTACGCTCGCCGACTTCGGCATAAACCGCGATGCCGCGCGCTTCGACCAGCGGCTTGTCGATGCCCGGACGCGTGATACGGATGCGTCCATAAGTCGATCGGGTGCCCGCACGCGTCAAAGTGAAGGAAATCGCCGGGCCGTATTTGGTTTCGGTCATCCGCGGATCGGAAATCGCCGCGGTCGCCTGCAAATTGCCCTGGCGGATGATGATCGGAATGGTGACCCCGTAAATCGGCGTCAGCGAGATCGAAACCCCTTCCTTCGTCGTTGATTCCGCCGCCACGGGCCGGGCGTCGGGGATGGCGCGGAAAAGCATGTGCGCGCGATATTCACCATCTGGCAGCGCTTGCGGCGCGCGAACACCGATGCGGATCGCCTGTGGCTGGTTTGGCGCGAGCACAACCTTGCGCGGGGCATAGCTGATCATGCCGAGCGTTAGGGCGTCGTGCGCATCAGGCGTCGCGGTATCGACTTCGACGAAGCTGCCATCGGGCATCATCCGCCGCAGCTCGAGCGAGACGCGATAGGTCGCGGTGTCGTCACCGATATTGTTGAGAATGACTTCGGTGCCGCGCGCGCCGTCGAGAACGACACGCGTCGGGGCGACGAGCAAATCGCCGGCCGCCTGACCGGGCGAAGCCGATCCCAATATCGCCGCGGCGATCGCCGTGAACGCGATTCCAGCCCGCATAGTCCGTTCCTTCCACAGGTTGCGGATCTTATCGCGCGACATGGTTGAGATTTGGATAATGGGCGCGAAAAAGCCCGCCATTCTCAGCGAATGGCGGGCCCTTACGCAGCGGATGCCCGGCGCCCTGCGACACCGGGCCTCACATACTTACTGATAGTCGGCAGTCACCGTGAAGGTGCCGGTATAATCGCCATCGGCCTGGTTCGCGCCGACGCCGAGCGAACCGCCCACCGTGAACGAACCGGCGTTGGCCACCATGGTCGCGCTCGCCGCGCTCGCCGCAAGCGTCGCCGTCATGTTGTTGGTGCCCGAGTTGAGCGTGACGCTCGCGGGAACCGAGATGGTGACGACCTGGCCGGTGGTGCCGCCGATCGTGAAGCCCGCCGCCGTGGTCGTGCCCGAGCAAACCAGGCCGGCGCCGCAGGTGCGTGCGCCCGCGGCGCTGACACCGACGGTCGAAGCAGCGGTACCGCTGACGATCGTGCCGAACTGAAGATCGCTGGTGTTGGTCAGCGTCACCTGGCGCAGGATCTTGGCGCGCGCGGTGGCGGTGGCGGTCGCGGCCTGAGCCGAAGTCGCGCCGAGCGAAGCGATGACCGAACCCAGGATGGCGGCCTTAACGAAAGCGGTTTTCATAATTGCGGTGTTCCCTTGCGTGATACGTTCATGCCGAACGGATGTGTTGCTCCATTCCGGATCCGCCTTTGGATGAAGAGGATTTCACAAATCGCTGCAGGCAATGGTTAACAGCGAAGTCATTTCCGACCGCATTATTCGTACTGCGCGTCGATTCGGACACGGCCGTGAAAATCGCCCGCCGCATCGTCCACCACCGAGAGCGTACCGCCGAAATGAAAGGTCAGCGTACCATCTGCGCCGATGGCGGGGGCGGCGCCCAGCGTGGTGCGAATATTGTCGACGTCGGCCTTTGCACCCAGTGTCGAATTCAAACGGATGCGCGTCGGCATTTCGATTTGGACGCGGCGAAAAGGCTCTCCGGTGATGTGCACGACGCCGCGCATCGCCGGGCCGCCGACGCCGATCAGCCCGACCAGGCGGCGCTGCCCCGTGCGGGCATCGAGTTCGATCTGCCCTGCGCCCGCGCTGCTGTGCGCGGCTAGGCTGAAATCGAGCACAGTCTCTATCTCGATCCGGATCGGCCTCACGGGTGCCGCCTGCGCATCGGGTTGCGTCGCGCAGAGCTGGCACATCTGCCCGGTGGCAGGCGATCCCAGTATCAACGCCAGCCCGGGCCAGATTGCGCGCGTCCATTTCATGACACTTAAAAATG
>CBDUBW010000128.1:0-6966 GCA_965365485.1 uncultured Aquisediminimonas sp. | reverse complement strand
CATCGCATTCGTAATGCGGGGGTCACAGGTTCGAGTCCTGTAGGCGGCACCATTTTCGATATGTCCTCAGGCGCCGGCGCGGGCATCCGCCCGCTGGGCTCTCCTCGCAATAAGCTCGGGCGCGCCTTCGCGCTTGCGAACCCTGACGGGTTCGGAGCCAATATCAATTGGCGGTGTATGCCGCGCTTGCCAAGCGCATCACTGTTCGCGCGTCGTTTGCCGCGGCATGCGTTTCCCGGAATTGGCGCCAGGCGCGTCCGTGGCCGCCCGGCAGCGCCGCTCCGGAAACGGCCGCCTCGACCTTGGTCGGCTCGATGGCGTCTAGCGTCAGCTTGACGGCCGCCCGCAGGCCCTTGTCGAGCGCTTGCTGATGCGCCGCCAGATCTTCGAAAGAGCGTTTCACCGCTGTCGCGCCGTCGAGATAGCCGCCGGGCCCGGCATCGAGCAGATCGCGCGCGAGCGAGGCAGGCGTCGCCCATTTGAACGGATTGTTGCCCGCGGCGGTCAGCGTCGTGCCCTCCATCGCGAGATCGGCGCGCGCGGCGGCGCGCGCGGTCATCAGATTGCCGAGTCCGGCGAGCAATTCGCGATAGATCGCGCCGAGATCGTACATGACATCGAGAGTGTCGCGCGCCGCGAATACCGAAGGATCAAGCCCGGCGCCCGCGCAAAACGCATCGAGGATCTCCGCCTCGCCGCGCGGAACCCCGGCTTTCCGCAGCGGAACGGTGATCGAGCCGATCGCGACGACATGGCCGCCCAGGCTGAGCCGGTCGCCGTCGTTCAGTACCACCCGACCGTCGCCCGAAATCGGCTCGGCGCCATCGTTGAGAAAAGTGCCGTTTGCGCTCAGATCGGTGACGAACAGCCCCTCGCTACAGGCTTCGATCCGGCAATGCGCACGCGACAATTTGTGCGCGGGATCATCGACGGTCCAGTCCGCGGTCCGATCGCGCCCGATCGTGATCGCGCCCTGGCGCAGCGTGCGTCGATCGCCATTGTCGAGCGTCAACGTCCAGACCTGACGGGTCATGCTGCGAGTCTTTCGCTCGCCGGCGGGTCAATAACGGTGCGGTCGAGGTCGGGCAATTGCGCGCCTGCGGGTTGGAGCGCGGGCGACGGCAGCGGCGCGGCGATCCTGCGCTTGTTCAGCCGTTCCATATATATGGCGACCCCATAAGCAAGGATCAGCACAGCGAGCATCACCGCGCCGATCAACGCCGCGATCGATTTGCGCGATTCGATCCGCATCGCGCTCAACGCGGTATCGTCGACGACGATATCGACGGTCCCGAACTGCCGCCCCGAATAGAGGATCGGCGCGCTCAAGCGCAGCACACGGTCGTCGCGAAGGCCGTCGCGCGCGCGGCTCCGCAATTGCCCACGCAGCTTCGCGCGGTCGGCTGCTCGGATGAGGTTGCTCGCATCGGTCAGGGTGATGTGGCGAACGGTACCGTCGCGCACCGCGGCATCGATGAACGACTGTGCGGGGAGCCAATCCTGTTCGTTTTCGGCAAGCGTCGCATTCTCGACCGTCTTCAACGCGACATTGTTGGCGACGAACACCGCGAGCGACCGCGCCGAATTCTCCGCCAGCTGCTGTGTCGCCGCGTCTTCGCGCGTGACCGTCCAATAGCCGCACGGAACAATGACAGCCGCCATCGCCGCCGCCGCCGCGAGCGGCAAACGCACCGTCAGCGGCAGCGACCAGCGCAGCTTACCGGCCTTCGTGTTGGCGAGCTTTGCTTCGAGCTTGCGAAGCGCGTCGGCAAGGTCCGACCCGCTCGCGAACCTTTTGGCCGGATCCTTGTCGATCAACCGCTCGATGATCGTCCTCAACCCCTTGGGACAGTCCGGCGCATGGCTAAGGATCGTTGGCGGCTGATCGCGAACGATCTGAAGCGCCAGAGAAGCGATCGTCGTCGCGCTGAAGGCGGCGTGGCCCGTGACCAGTTCGTAAAGCAGCACGCCGGTCGAGAAGAGGTCGGATCGCCCGTCAATCTCTTCGCCCAGCGCTTGTTCGGGGCTCATGTAACGCGGCGTGCCGAGCGTCTCGCCGATCTGGGTGAGTTCGCCACCGGGCTCGATCATGCGGGCGATGCCAAAATCGAGCACGCAGATGCGGTCGCCATCTCCCGTCAGCATCACGTTGGCGGGCTTGATGTCGCGATGGACGATGCCGCGGCCATGCGCATAAGCGAGCGCCTCGGCGAGTTGGATGGCGATCGCGATCACGCGGCTTGCTGGCATCGCGCCTTGCTGATCGAGGACGGTGTCGAGCGTTTGGCCCTCGAGCAACTCCATCGCGATATAGGGCTGGCCCGCATGGTCGCCGACATCGAAAACGGTAACGATATTGGGGTGCGAAAGCGTGCCCGCGGCTTTCGCTTCGCGGACGAATCGCGAGACATAGGCAGGTTTGCTCGCGAGTTCAGGCCGCAGCGTCTTGATCGCGATGCGCCGCCCCACCGCGGGATCGAAGGCGCGCCAGACCATCGCCATCGCGCCTTCGCCGATCGCGGTTTCAATGGTGTATCGACCGATTCCGCTCATACTGTCCGAACGCCTGGCAAACCCGCTCGTAGCTCAGCTAACCCGTTGAAGGTTAAGGGCGGGTCAACATCTTCAGCGGACGGCGTCGCGGACTCTCCTGGCTCGGGCAAGATCGGCGGCAACCAGGCGATTGCCGGGATCGGCAGCGGCGGCGCGTTCGAGCAGGACGACAGCCCCTCTCGGGTTGCCCTTGGCGAGCGCCGAGAGACCTTGGCGGCGCAAGGCTCCCGCCAGTGCGGGCGAATCGCTTCTGGTTTTGGCTGGCGCGGGGGTGGCGAGGTCGGAAGGCGCAGCCTTGGCCTTTGGGGTCTTGGAAGCGCGCGAAGGCTTTGTCGCCGCCTTGGCCGGGGCGGGCTTTGGCTCAGCTGCCGCCTGCGCTGCGCCGGGGACGCGCAAAGTCGTCCCCACCTTGATCTTGGCAGGGACGCTGACGCCGTTGTAGCGAGCGAGCGCGTAGAACATCAGCGGGTCGCCGAGATAGCGATGCGCGAGTGTCTGGTAGCTGTCCCCCGGGCGCACCAAATAGGGGATGCTCGACGCGCCAAGCAGTGCCTTCGGCTCGCTGTCAATCTGCTTAATCAGCTTCAACGCGGTTGCATCACGCGGGTTTTTCTCAAGGATTTTGGCAAGTCGCTTGCGCGCCTTTTCCCATTTGCCCTTTTCAAGCCAGCCGACGACCTTCTTGATGTCCTTGCTTTGCGCCGGGGAGGTCGCGACGGCGGCTTGCGGGGCCTTTGCGGGCTTTGCCGCGTGCGCCGGCACGGTCGCGACCGCCAGAACAAATCCTGCCACGATTGCCTGTTTCACGACGCGAGCCTTTCCTCGATCGCGGCAACCCGCCGATGGGTGGGCGAAACCAGCGCGAGGTGCGCTTCTCGATCCACCGCAAAATCGACCAACGCTTTCGACGGCATAGGGCGCCCGAAGAGATAACCCTGAAAATAGCGACACCCAAGGTTGCGCAGTGTATCGGCCTCGTCTTCCCGCTCGACGCCTTCGGCCAGCAGGTCGATGCCGAGCCCGTCCGCCAGCGCCACGATCGCGCGGCAGATCGCCTGGCTATCGGCGCGCGTGTCGACATGGGTAACGAACTGGCGATCGATCTTGAGCTTGTCGAATGGAAGGCTGCGCAGATAGTTGAGGTTTGAGAAGCCGGCGCCGAAATCGTCGATCGAAAGCCTCACGCCCTGGCTACGCAGATCGGCGAACAATGCTTGGGTGCGGTTCATATCATCCATTGCGGCGGTTTCGGTAAGTTCCAGCTCGATCCGGCCTGGTTCGAGCCCGTTGCGCGACAGGCTGTGCAGAACCGCGTCGATCAGTCGCTGGTCATCCTGAACTTGGGCGGCCGAGACATTGATCGCGACAGTGAGATCGAGACCCGCTCGCATCCAGTCGGCGGCGTCGCGGCAGGCGGTGCTCAACGCCCACAGCCCTGCATCGTTGATGAGATTTGAGCGCTCGAGGATCGGCACGAAAACAGCCGGCGAGATCGGCCCGCGTGTTTCCGAGGTCCAGCGCATGAGGGCTTCCGCACCGACGACGCGCTGCGCCCCGATGTCGAAGATCGGTTGATAATGCAGGCTGAGCGCGCCGTTTGCGACAGCCTCCGCCAATTCCTGTTCGATCGCGAAATCCGCCTCGTCTGAGGTCGCGGCAGGGTGTGGCGCCGGACCAATTGCAGCGATCGCCCTTGCGAGTGCGGTTTCGGCGCAGTCCGCTCGCGGGCCGGTGCCGATCGCCACGGTTGGCCTGATGGTCTGGCCGCACATTGCGACTGGCTGGCACAGCATGTAGCGCAGTGCGCTGAGCGTTTCGGCTCCGTCATCGATACTCAAACCAATCAGGTCAGGCTCGATCCGCGCGAACATGCTTTGCGGTCCGATGCCATGGGATAGCCTGTCGAGCAGCGCTCCCATCACCGCCTCGGCCCGCGCGTGATCGATGCAGGCAAGCGCGCGATATTCGTTGAAGCGAATCACCGAGACATTGCGCACAGACGCAGTAATCGCAGAAAGCAGGTCGGCGCGGTCAGAACCGGCAGGCGCGAGCGATGGATCGCTGCCTCTGGCACGCGCGCGCGCCCAAGAGCTCGCATTCAACGGCATGGCGAAAATCTACGCGACATCGGACCCTCGACCGCGCGGCTATCGCACCCGAACCTTAATTTTCCGCTTAGCCTTGTCGTCGATGCGAGCCTGAAACTCCCTATCCTTCGGGGCGGTGAGCGCATATGCGAACACCATGACCTTCACCGCCGACAAATTGATCCTGTTCGGAGCGACGGGCGATCTGGCGCAACGGATGTTGCTGCCTTCGTTGTGCGCGCTGCATGACGATGGACTGGTCGCGGACGATCTGCGAATCTTGGGAACCGCGCGGTCGGCGCATGACGATGAAGGCTATCGCGCGTTCGCGGCGGAAGCGCTCGAAACCTACCTGCCCGAAGCGCGCAGGCCGGCAATTCCAAGCTTTCTCGAACGGCTGAGCTACCAGCCGCTCGATGCATCGAACGCCGAGGGTTTCGCGGCGCTCGCCGAAAAGGCCGGGCCGGTCGAAGACGGGCTTGCGATCTTCCTTTCGACCGCGCCCTCGCTATTCGAGCCAACCATCGCAGGGCTGTCGGCGAGTGGCCTTGCGGGCGAGAAAAGCCGTATCGGGCTCGAAAAACCATTGGGCACCGATCTCGCGAGCAGCCGCCACATCAATGACGCGGTCGCCGCAGCTTTTCCTGAAACGCGAATCTTCCGCATCGATCATTATCTCGGCAAGGAGACGGTGCAGAATCTGCTCGCGTTGCGCTTCGCCAACATCATGTTCGAGCCGCTGTGGAATTCGGCGCATATCGATCATGTCCAGATCACTGTCGCCGAGACCGTAGGCTTGGAAGGCCGCGCCGGCTTTTACGACGGCACCGGCGCCCTGCGCGACATGGTCCAGAACCATATCCTGCAGCTGCTCGCGCTCGTCGCGATGGAGCCGCCCGCGAGCTTCGATGCAACCGCCATCCGCGATGAAAAGGTGAAGGTGTTGCGCTCGTTGCGTCCGCTCGGGCCGGGCGACAGCGTCACCGGCCAGTATCGCGCCGGCGCGATCGCGGGCAAGGCCGTGCCGGGCTATGACGACGAGCTCGGCAAGCTCTCCACCGCTGAAACTTTCGTCGCGATACGCGCGCATATCGATAATTGGCGCTGGAAGGGCGTACCCTTTTACCTGCGCACCGGCAAGCGCCTGCCCGAACGGACGACCGAGATTGCGATCCAGTTCCGCGAAGTCCCGCATTCGATGTTCGAAGGCGAAGGCGCCAAGAGCGAGCCCAACCGGCTGATCATCGGCATCCAGCCCGATGAGAATATCGGTCTTTCGGTGATGGCCAAAGTACCGGGGCTCGATCGCGACGGGCTGCGGCTGCGCGAAGTGCCCTTGGACATCTCGATGCCTGATGCGTTCGCCGGGCCGAAGCGCCGCATCGCTTATGAGCGACTGCTGCTCGATTTGATCGAGGGCAACCAGACTTTGTTCGTCCGCCGTGACGAGGTCGAGGCGCAGTGGGACTGGATCGACGCCATCCGCGCGGGCTGGGCGGCGAAGGGGATGGCGCCCAAGCCCTATACCGCGGGCAGCTGGGGCCCATCGGCTGCGATCGCGCTTGCCGAGCGCGACGGGGTGACCTGGCATGAATAGCCTGCACCCCACCATCGCCCGTGTCACGGAGCGCATCGTCGAACGCTCGCGACCGAGCCGCCAGCGCTATCTCGATCTGATCGTGCGCGAGGGCGACAAAGGCCTCAACCGCGCGAGCCTGTCGTGCGGCAATCTCGCCCACGGCTTCGCCGCCTCGGGCGACGACAAGCCCGTGATCCGCGAGGGCGGGGCGATGAACATCGCGATCGTCACCGCCTTTAACGACATGCTTTCGGCGCATCAGCCTTACGGGCGCTATCCCGAGCAGATCAAGTTATTCGCGCGCGAAATCGGCGCGACCGCGCAGGTCGCAGGTGGCGTTCCGGCCATGTGCGACGGCGTCACGCAAGGGCAGGACGGCATGGAGCTGTCGCTCTTCAGCCGCGATACCATCGCGCTCTCGACCGCCGTCGCGATGAGTCACGCGATGTTCGAAGGCATGTTGCTGCTCGGCATCTGCGACAAGATCGTTCCCGGGCTGCTGATCGGCGCGCTGCGCTTCGGGCATCTGCCCTGCCTGCTCGTTCCCGGCGGACCAATGCCGTCGGGCCTCGCCAACAAGGAAAAGCAGCGCGTTCGCCAGCTTTACGCCGAGGGCAAGGTCGGCCGCGCCGAACTGCTCGAGGCCGAAGCGGCTTCATATCACGGCGCGGGCACCTGCACCTTTTACGGCACCGCCAATTCGAACCAGATGATGATGGAGGCGATGGGCCTGCACGTCCCCGGCAG
>CBDUBW010000127.1:0-7008 GCA_965365485.1 uncultured Aquisediminimonas sp. | reverse complement strand
ACGCCGGGCTCCGCATTCGGATCGAAATCCTCGGTAAAGCCCGAAACGTCCTTTTCGAACATCTGCGCCATCACATCGACGCCCTGGCTCTGCAGATCGGCCTCTTCGGGCGAGCGCGCGACGTTGACCTTCACAGTCACCGCGACTTCGGCGTGCAGCGTAACCTTGACCTCGTAGACACCGATGGCCTTGATCGGCTTATCGAGCACGATTTGCTGCTTGCTGACCTTCTTGCCCTCAGAGTCAAGCGCGTCGACGATATCGCGCACCGCCACGGAGCCGTAAAGCTGGCCCGTGTTGGATGCCTGACGAATCAGCGTGACGCTGGTGCCGTCGATGTCCTTCGCGGCCTTCTCGGCATCACCACGCTTGGCATCGTTATCGGCAACGATCTTGGCCTTGTTGGCTTCGAAGACCTTAAGGTTGGCGGCGTTCGAACGGAGCGCCTTGTTGCGCGGCAACAGATAATTGCGTGCGAAACCGTTCTTGACGGAGACGACATCGCCGATGCCGCCCAATTTTTCGACGCGTTCGAGCAGAATGACTTCCATATCGAAAGCCTCCCTTACTTCACGAGGTAGGGCAGAAGCCCGATATGACGCGCGCGCTTGATCGCTTGGGCGAGCTCGCGCTGCTTCTTGGCGGAGACGGCGGTGATCCGGCTCGGCACGATCTTGCCGCGTTCCGAAACGAACCCCTGCAACAGGCGCACATCCTTGTAATCGATGGTCGGCGCGTTCTTGCCCGAAAAGGGGCAGGACTTGCGGCGGCGGAAAAAGGGGCGGGCCATTATTGTGCTCCCTGGTAAGCTTGGGCTTCGTCCTCACGGTCGCGACGACGCGGGCGATCGCCACGATCGCGGTCACCACGGTCGCGTTCTCCGCGCTCACGATCGCGATCGCCTTTGCGCATCATCACCGATGGGCCAGCTTCGTGGCTATCGACCTTGACCGTCATGTAGCGGATGACGTCTTCGTTGATCTGGGTCTGGCGTTCGAGCTCGGCGACGACGTTGCCCGGCGCGTCGATCTCGAGCATCACATAATGCGCCTTGCGGTTCTTCGCGATCTTATAGGCAAGGCTGCGAAGCCCCCAGGTCTCGGTCTTGACGATCTTGCCGCCATTGCTTTCGACAATTTCGGTGGCAGTCGCCGCCAGCGCATCGACCTGGGCTTGGGCCAGATCCTGACGCGCAAGAAACACATGCTCGTATAGAGCCATCTTGGCTTGTCCTTTCATGCCGATCGCTGACGCCGCACGATGCGAAACGCCCCTCCGGCTTTCTTCAATCCCTCACGGGGACGGGGGCCATTGGCGGAAACGCTCCCTAAATGCAACCCCGCGCTGGCTCAGCGCCTCTGTCAGTTCGTCAAGCGTGCCTTGCGCGTCACCGACGCCTGTCCCTACTGGCCGAACCCGCCCTCCTGCGATATACGGATCGCCTCGTGCGCGGCTGCGATCAGCGCACCGGCCTTGGCCTCGCACTCCGCCTGTTCATATTCGGCGGCGCTGTCGGCAACGATGCCGGCACCCGCCTGCACATGCATCATGCCATCCTTGATCACGGCGGTGCGGAGCACGATGCAACTGTCCATATTGCCGTCGGGAGAAAAATAGCCGACGCCGCCTGCATAGGCTCCGCGTGTTTCAGGCTCGAGCTCCGCGATGATCTCGCACGCGCGAACTTTGGGCGCGCCTGAAACAGTGCCGGCAGGGAAGCCCGCAAACAGTGCGTCGAGAGCGTCCTTGCCAGCAGCCAGCCGCCCGACGACATTCGAAACGATGTGCATTACATGGCTGTAGAATTCGACGATATAGCTGTCGGTCACACTGACGCTGTTCGCTTCGCTGACGCGACCCGCATCATTGCGGCCGAGATCGAGCAGCATCAGATGTTCGGCGCGCTCCTTGGGATCGGCAAGGAGCGAGGCGCGGTTATCGGCATCCTCCTGACTCGTCTTGCCCCTGGGTCTGGTGCCGGCAATTGGTCGCACCGTCACTTCGCCATCGCGGACACGCACGAGGATTTCCGGGCTCGATCCACTCAGCGCGAAACCCGGCAAATCGAGATGGTAGAGGAAAGGCGAGGGGTTGATTCGACGCAACGCGCGGTAAAGGTCGAAAGCGGGGAGCGGGAAGGGCAAGGTGAAGCGCTGCGCGAGCACAACCTGAAAAATATCTCCGGCAGTGATAAAGTCTTTCGCGCGGGCAATCATGGCGGCGTAAGCATCGGCGGATATAGCAGAGGTCATCCGCTGCTCTGGGGCGAATTCGGAAAATTCCGCAGTCGCGCGACGTTTTGCAACCTGAGCAGGGGCTGCAGCCGCAAGTTTGGCCTGCGCGGCTTCGATCCTTTCCGCCGCGGCGCTTACCGCGCACGCAGCATCGCTTCCCGGCCAGACAGGGGCCGCGAAGTAGAGGCGATCCGCCAATCGATCGAACACCAGAATAAGCGTCGGCCGAACGAACAGCATGTCGGGCAGGTCGAGCGGATTGGCAGGCGGGCGAGGCAGCTTCTCTACCAAGCCGACCGTTTCATAGGCGAAATAGCCGACAAGGCAGGCGAGCACCGGTGGCAGGCCTTCGGGAATATCGATCCGGCACGACGCCACCAGCCCGCGCAGTTCGGCAAGCGCGCCGCCCGGCAGGGCCTCGAAGCCGCCACCGTGAAGCGCGATTTCGGCATGGTCGCCGCGAACGCGGAACAGCAAATCGGGTGCGAGACCGATCAAGCTGTATCGCCCGCGCACGGCGCCGCCCTCTACCGATTCGAGGATAAAATCGCCGCGCCCGTCGCCGAACAACTTTAACGCGGCGGAAACCGGCGTTTCGGTGTCGGCGATTTGGCTGCGCCAGACGATGGCAGCGCGGCCGGCTTCGAGCGCTGCTCGCGCGGCCGCGTCATCGCCACGCATTACTGCGAAGGGATCGCGCCGGTCAGGCTGCGCTTCAATCGCGCGATGTTGCCCGCGTCCTTGGTCGCTTTGCGGTCAGCGCGGACCGCGGTTGCGAACTGCTGGACATATTCTTCTCCAAGGGCACGGGCCATTTCCCTTTGCGTGGCCTGAATCAATCCGGGGGCATTGGCAGCGTTACCCGGGATGATCTGATCGAGTTGAACGACATACCAGCCTGCGCCACCTTCCATCGCCAGCACCTTTGCGCGCTTCGGCGCCATGCTGAACAACAATTGTAGCGTGCGCGGCACCTGGCCACCTTCGGCTTGCGCGATTTCAAGCCGCTTGACGCTTACCGGGCGCGGAGCGGGGAGGGCGATGCCCGCGCTCGCCACGGCTGCCTGCAGCGATTGACCGGCGCCGACCTTGCCGACAATCGCGTCGGCGATCCGTCGAGCCTGCCTGGAGGCGCGATCCTTTAGGAAATCATCAGTCACCTGCTGGCGGATTGCGGCAAGCGGGCGGGGCGCGGAAGGGATGATCCGCTCGAGATCGTAAAAGGCGTAGCTGCGGTTTGGCGTAACTGTCACCACCGCCGCATCGTCATCCAGGTCGGCCTGAAATGCGTCGCGAAGAATTGGCGTAAGCGCCGGATCGGCTTGGTAATTCGGCTGATCGGGCGCGATGCCTCCGCCGGTCAGCGCGGGGGTTACGACGATCGACAGCCCGTTTGCCTTCGCCACCTCGTCGAAAGTGCCGTTGTCGGCGACCGCATCCTCAAGCTTGGTGATAAAATCGGCCATGGCAGCATCGCCCTTGGCGCCCGCAAGGCTCGATGCAATTTCAGCACGGGCCTCGGCAAGCGATTTGCCTGGCGTCCGCACGATCGCATCGACCCGGATGACATTCCAGCCAAAGGGCGACTTTTGCGGGTCGAGGATCGTGCCCTCCTTCGCCGAAAATGCGAGCTTGGCAGCGGCGGCAGACGTCAGCCCGGCAAAGCCCGACTGATCCTGCCCCGCAAGCGTAACCGCGTCGGCTCCGCCAGCCTTTGCGGCGAGATCGAAAGCCTGACCGCCACGGGCGGCCGTGGCGATTTTCCGCGCCGCGGCCTCGGTGGGAACGACTGCCTGCGTGAAGCTGCGCGTTTCCTTGCCAGCATAACGCGCGGCGTTGGTTCTGTAGGCGGCAGCAATCTCGGCATCGCTTGGTGCCACGCTATCGAACCGTGACCGGTCGAAGAGCGCGTACCGGATCACACGTGTCTCCGGCACCGTGTAGCGGGCTTCGTTGCGCGAATAGAATTGCGAAAGTTCCGCCGCAGTCGGCGGTGCGCCTGCCGAAATTGCGGTGGCAGGAACAATGGCGATCTGGCCTTCACGCTGTTCGAGCAGCAATGACGCATAAGGCGTGACCAGCTTGCCCGGCATCCGCGCCGCGCCCGCGGCGGGAATGATCAGCGCCGAGACCATCTTGTCGCGCGCGATATCCTCCCGTAGCCCGCTCTCGGTCAGCTTGCGCTGTTGCAGCACTTGCAGAAAGATGTTGCGGTCAAAGCTGCCCGTCGGCCCCTTGAACGATTGAATCGTAGCAAGTTCAGCGTCGACGAGCCGGGAGGTGGTGACCATGCCATTGGCGCGGCCGAACGCTTCGAAGGCACGGGCGTTGACCATCTGGTCGATCACCTCGTCTGCACCGCCCTGCCGTATAAAGGCTGTCATGTCGAGCCCCGGCTGTTGCTGTCGTATCGCGTCGAGCTGCGCCTGGATACGCGTGGCCGCATCGGTTTCCGAAATGCCGACGCCGTCGACTTTGGCGACGTTGCGCCCGCCAAGTCCGCCATCGCCAAGCCCCATCGGCGTGCCGACCCCGGTGACCACGAAGGCGAGGAGAATGAGACCAAGCAAAGCGAGCACGACCCAGGATGAAAGTGCGCGGCGAAAGAATGCGATCATGGAGAGGCGGCGATCCAGGGTTGAAGGGGGAAGCGGCGAACGCCATAGGGCGCTGCCTTCAAGGCATCAAGCGGGGAGGATGGCGTGGCGCTGCGCAAGTTGATCGCGGGCAATTGGAAGATGAACGGCTCGCTCGCGGCGCTGGCGGAGCTTGAGGGCATCGCTGAAGCTGCGGCCGATCACCCCGAGCTCGACGTTGCAATCTGCCCGCCCGCCACGCTGATCGCGGCCGCCAAGGCGCGCGTGCCCGCGCTCGCGATCGGCGGCCAGGATTGCCATTGGAATGAAGCAGGGGCCCATACCGGGTGCCTGTCCGCCGTGATGCTTGCCGAGGCAGGCGCCAGCGTCGTGATTGTCGGCCATAGCGAACGCCGCACGGATAATGGTGAAACCAGCGAGCAGGTGCGGCGCAAGGCTGAAGCCGCGATTGCGGCTGGCCTCGCTGTGATCGTCTGCGTCGGGGAGACCGAGGCGGAGCGCGACGCAGGCAATGCCGTATCGGTCGTCACCGGTCAGGTCGCAGCCTCGATACCGGCGGGCGTGGACGGTGGGCAACTGGTGGTTGCCTATGAACCGGTTTGGGCGATCGGTACCGGTCGCACGCCGTCGATCAAGGATATCGCCGACATGCACGCCGCAATCCGCAACGAACTCAATGAACAGCTTGGCCGGGCTGGGGCGGGGGTAAGAATACTCTACGGCGGCTCGGTAAAACCCTCGAATGCCGCGGAATTGCTTGATATTGCCGATGTCGATGGCGCGCTTGTCGGCGGCGCGAGCTTGAAGGCGGCGGATTTCGTCGCGATCATCGAGGGCGCGACCGGTTAAACTGCCGCAACCTTGATCGACCCGTCCGCCATAGCTATGTGCGCGCTCGACCTTTCCCCCACATAGATCGCGCGCAATGTTTCAGTTTCTCCTCGTCGTTCACATCATCGTCGGCGCTGCCATGGTTGGCGTCATCCTGATGCAGCGTTCGGAAGGGGGAGGGCTGGCAGGTGGCGGCAGCCCTTCTGGATTGATGTCGGCGCGTGGCGCAGCGGATTTCCTGACGCGGACGACGGCGATCCTGGCCGCTACCTTCGTAGTTCTTTCGATTGGGCTCGCCGCGCTTGCCACCGTCAACCGCGCGCCTGCAAAGCTCGATGACTCGCTCGTCACACAGCAGCCGGGGGCCGTTCCCGGTATCCCGGCGCCTGCGCCCGGTGCCGTTCCCTTGGCCGGGCAGCCAGCGCCGCTGACGCCTCCGGCAACGGCGCCCGCTCCGACGTCATCGACGGTACCGCTCGCGACACCGGAGCGACCTGCGGCGCGCGTTCAGCGTGAACCCGCGCCCGCGACGGCTCGCCCGCGAGAGACGCCGTCCGCACCGCCCGCCGCTGCGCCCAAATCGGCCGAATCGGCGCCGGCACCTGTCGTCGTACCCACCACGCCCGCAAACCCGCCCGCCGGCGAGGCGACGCCGCCGCAATAATATTACGACTGGCTGGATTCGGCCCCTTGCCTTTGCGCGGGGCCGCGGCTTAAGCCCATCCTCCCATGGCGCGGTTTATTTTCATCACCGGCGGCGTGGTATCTTCGCTCGGCAAGGGACTTATGGCGGCGTCGCTCGGCGCGCTGTTGCAAGCGCGCGGTTATACCGTGCGCATCCGGAAATTCGATCCTTACCTCAATGTCGATCCCGGGACGATGTCGCCTTACCAGCATGGCGAGGTGTACGTCACCGATGACGGGGCGGAGACCGATCTCGATCTTGGCCATTATGAGCGTTTCACCGGCGTCGCCGCGCGTCAGTCGGACAATGTCACTTCGGGCCGCATCTACCAGGGCATCATCGCCAAGGAGCGGCGCGGCGATTATCTCGGCGCGACGGTTCAGGTCATTCCGCACGTCACCGATGCGATCAAGCAGTTCGCGCTTGCCGATACCGAAAATCTTGATTTCGTTCTGTGTGAAATTGGTGGAACCGTCGGCGACATCGAGTCGCTGCCATTCATCGAGGCGATCCGGCAGTTGCGAAACGACCTGGGGCGTGACCGCGCGGTCTTCGTTCATGTCACGCTGGTGCCGTACATCGCTGCGGCAGGTGAGTTGAAGACCAAGCCGACCCAGCACAGCGTCAAGGAACTGACCGCTCTCGGCATCCAACCTGACCT
>CBDUBW010000126.1:0-7058 GCA_965365485.1 uncultured Aquisediminimonas sp. | reverse complement strand
GGTGAGCCCGGCACCCAGTTGACGATGCGGACCTTCCACATCGGCGGCGCGGCGCAGCTTAACGAACAATCGAGCCTCGAAGCGGTCAGCGACGGGACGGTCGAGTTCCGCGAGCTTCGCACCATCGTCGATCGCAACAACCGCATCGTTTCGCTTTCGCGCAACGGCGAGATCGCGGTGCTCGACAGCGAAGGGCGTGAGCGTTCGTCCGACCGACTGCCTTACGGCGCGGTGCTGCTGTTCGCCGATGGTGCCAAGGTCTCGAAGGGCGATCGCATCGCCGAATGGGATCCCTTCACCATGCCGGTGATCACCGAAAACCCGGGCAAGGTCGCCTATCAGGATCTCGTCGAAGGGCAGACGCTCAGCGAGCAGGTCGATGAAGCGACGGGGATTAGCCAGAAGGTCGTTACCGAATTCCGTCCCGGACGGTCGAAGGTCGACCTGCGGCCGCGGCTCACCCTGCTCGACGCCGATTCGGGCGAGGCAGGACGCTACATGCTCGCAGTGGGGGCGATGCTCTCTGTCGAGGACGGCGCAGAGGTGCAGCCGGGCGACATTCTCGCCCGTGTCAGCCGCGAAGCCGCCAAGACCCGCGACATCACCGGCGGTCTGCCGCGGGTGGCCGAGCTGTTTGAAGCGCGCATCCCCAAGGAGAATGCGATCATCGCCAAGGTCAGTGGTCGTGTCGTTTACGGCAAGGATTACAAGGCTAAGCGTAAGATCGGCATTCAGCCCGAGGATGGCGGCGATCTGGTCGAATATTTGATCCAGAAGTCGAAGGTGATCGACGTGCAGGAAGGCGATTACGTCAAGCGCGGCGATAATCTCGTCGCCGGATCGCCCAACCCGCACGACATCCTCGAAGTGATGGGGATCGAGCCGCTGGCCGAATTCCTCGTCGCGGAGATCCAGGAGGTCTATCGTCTCCAAGGCGTGAAAATCAACGACAAGCACATCGAAACGATCGTTCGTCAGATGCTGCAAAAGGTCGAGATTACCGCTTCGGGTGACACCACGTTGCTGGTGGGTGAGCAGGTCGATCGCGAGGAGATGATCGAGATCAACGAGAAGGCCGAAGCGAATGGCGGCCAGCCTGCGCAGGGCAAGCCGGTGCTGCTCGGCATCACCAAGGCCTCGCTGCAGACGCGTTCGTTCATCTCGGCGGCGTCATTCCAGGAGACCACGCGCGTGCTCACCCAGGCCGCGGTCGAGGGCAAGAAGGACGAGCTGATCGGGCTCAAGGAAAATGTCATCGTCGGTCGGCTCATTCCGGCCGGAACCGGCGCGGGCATGAACCGGCTGCGGGTGGCGGCATCGTCACGCGACGCCGCGCTCCGCGTTCAGCAGCGCGAATGGCAGAAGAGCCTCGAGGACGCCGCACGTCCGGCGAGCGACGAGGTCAGCATCGGCGACGATCCGCTGGCCGCGGTCGTCCCCTCGGGCGAAGGCCGCGACGAAGATGCGGGAGAGTATCTCAACAGCTGATGTGAAGCGGCCGTCCTGTTATGGGGCGGCCGTCCGCGCAGAATGCTAGAAAACGGCCACCTTTAACCAACTCCGCTGCAGCGCAGCGCTTGCCTCACGCGATTTTACCACTAACGCCTTGTTTACTTTTATCGGCACGAGTCGTGTCCGAAGGTGAAGGATGCGTAAATGAAGAAATCGATGCTCTCCGCTGTGGCGCTGGCCGCAACCTTGGCCGCAAGCCCCGCACTGGCTGCGACGACCGTCATCAACGTGAACGGCGTCACCAACGCCTCTCTCGATGGATCTAACGCGGTCACGGTTTCGCTGGCCGCGGGCACCTATCGCCTCAACTTCGTGCAAGATACGTTCACGGCCTTCACTCGCTTCAACAGCGTTTCGGGCTGCGATGCGAACGGCGCGAATTGCGCCACCGGTTTTGAAAACAGCGTTCGCTATATCATCAACGGCGTGACCTTCGGTTTCGGCGACGGTAATGCCAACGGGGGCATCGGCCCGATTGATCCCGGCAACGCCTATTATGCCACCGCCGCCCAGTCATTTGCCAATGCCACCGGGTATCTGGGAAGCTTCACCCTCGCCGCGCCGGGAGATGTCAGCTTCTACATTGCCGACGACAATCTCGGCGACAATTCAGGCGGCGTTTCGCTCGCTGCGGCTATCCCCGAGCCAGCGACCTGGGCGCTGATGATCTTGGGCTTCGGTTTTATCGGCGGTGCGATGCGCTACGGCACGCGCGCGACCAAAGTCGCGTTCGCCTAAGAGAATATTCGGGAGAGTTGGCATGAAGGCGTATCTGGTTTCAGCCGCGGTAGCGGTGGCGGCGGTTTCATTGCCGGCGATGGCAGCACCGACATTCGACCCGGTCGGCGAATTCGGTTCGCCGACCAACTTCCTCTTCGGCAACACCAACGGCGGCGTGTTCGCGGCGGGTACCTTCCAGAGCAGCGGTTGCGCGATCGGGGGCACCAGCTGCTATGCCCAGCCCAACTTCCAGGGCGTGTATCTTGCCCCGACTGACGGGACTTATCAGGGTGCCCAACTCAGCGCGTCGGAAATCACGCTTCACCCTGGCCCGAACAATGGCGAGCTGGCGACTGTCCGCTTCATCGCGCCGACAGCTGGCAGCTATCTGTTCTCAGGGTTTTTCCGCGCGGCTGACGCGCCGTCGGGCGATGGCACCACGGTGTTCACGCCCAACGGCTCCTCGCCGCTCGGCCTCCGTGGCTCGGCCAATGTGACCTTCAACTTCCGCCAGTTCCTCGCGGAGGGTGCCACGGCGGATTTCAGCGTCGGCAATGGCGCGCCGGGCTCGGGCTATTCGTTCGACACGACCGGCCTTGGCCTTTCGATTTCGGCAGTGCCCGAGCCAGCAACCTGGGCGATGATGATCCTCGGCTTCGGCTTTATCGGTGGCGCAATGCGCTACGGTAAGCGTCGCAGCACGGTCCGCTTCGCAACTTCCTGATCGCTAGACGTCCGGCTCCGGTAGCGGGGTCGGGCGGAAATGCTCATCGAGCGCCACGAAGGTGAACACGCCGGTCGTCACCTTGACTGCAACCTTTCCGCGATCGCGTTCGGCAATCACGTCGAGCCGGATCGCGATCGAGGTGCGGCCGCGCCGCTCGACGCTTGCATAGATCGTCACCAGATCGCCGAGCAGGATCGGAGCGATGAAGTTCATCGTCTCGATCGCAACCGTCGCGCAGCGGCCGTCGGCGATTTTGCCGGCCGTAATGCCGCCCGCCCGGTCCATCATCGCCAGCACCCAGCCGCCGAAGATATGGCCGTTTGCGTTGATGTCCGCAGGCTCGGGGAGCACCCGCAACACAGGTTCGCGCGGGTCAATCATTCGTCGTGCTCGAAGGGATCATGTATCGCTTCGTCATGGCCGCTGCCCGCACTGAGGAACACCAGCCCCATCAGCGCCGCGGCGAGCAGCACCGAGAAAAAAATGCCCGCGGCGGTCGCAATCATCATGTGCAGCGGGATTTCGCCGATCATCAGATAAAGCGCGCCGAGCCCGGCAGCCGTCGAAATCGCCGAGGCAAGCACCATCCAGCGCATCAATCGCTTGTAGCGGTCCCAGGCAAAAGCCGAATAACCGGCATCGTCGAGCTGACTGTCGCGCATGGCCATGCTTTCTCTTGAACCAGCCTCACAAAGTCAGCAAGATGCGTGACGCTCACGATGAGGGAGAGTCTCGTGACGATCAAAGCCATACTTCAAAATAAGGGCGGCGACGTCCTGTCGATCGCCAGCGATGCGACCGTCGCGCAGGCGGTAAGCCTGCTCGCCGAAAAGCGCATCGGCGCGCTGCCGGTGATGGACGATGGGCAGGTGCGCGGCATTTTTTCCGAACGCGATGTCGTCTATGGTCTGGCGCGCGAGGGTGCGGCGCTGCTCGACCGCACCGTGAAAGAGGTAATGATCTCGCCCGCGATTACGACCACCCCTGACAGCCCTGTGCTTTCGGCGCTGTCGCTGATGACGATGCGGCGCATCCGCCATCTGCCGGTGATCGAAGGCGGTACTGCGGTGGGGTTTGTCTCGATCGGCGATCTGGTCAAGTACCGCATCGACAAGATCGAGGCCGAAGCCGCCGCGATGCGGGAGTATATTCAGAGCAGCTAGGTCGCTCACGTGGCCAGTTGTCGATGCGTCACGAAGCCGTAAACGTCGCCGATCAGTGACCGCGCGAAGATCCAGATCAGGCCCAGATAGAGCGCGGCGCCGATCGCGATGAGAATTGCGAGTTCGATCGGGTCGGGCAAGCCGGCGATGCGCTGTTCGATGAGGAAGACGGCCCCCGCCATACCCAGCGCCGCGATGCTGCTTGGCGCGACGGCGCGGAGCAGTTCGCCCCAGCGTACGCCGATCCGGGGCAGCGTGAGTAACAACGTCACCAGCAACAACAGCGGCGCCGCGACCTGCCAGGCATGGACCAGCCCCTGAGCCCCCCAGCGCGATCCGATCAGGAAGGCGGTGGGCATGACGATCGCGCCTGCGAGGCTTGAAAGCACATAGATGCGCGGCTGGCCGAGCGCGTTGGTCGTCGGCGAACAGACGATCTGCAGCGCGAAAAAGGGCATCGCAAGTGGCAGTCCGGCGACGAGCGGGATCATCTCGTGCCATTTCGGCCCCATGATCGAATCGACCAGCGGCTGCGCGACGACGCTCATGCCGAGGAAGGCGGGGGTCACCATGAACATTAGCAGCCGCGCCACCTTCAGGAAGGCTCGCCCGACATCGCCGCCTTCCTTGGCGAGCTGGGTGTAGGCGGGGAAGGCAACCTCGTTCAATGGCGGGATGAACTTGCCGGTCAGGATGAGCGTCAGGAACAGGGCCTCCGAATAGAGCCCGAGATGGTAGGGATCAAAGCTGCGCCCGGCGATGAAGATATCCGATTGCGATTGGATCACCCAGAAGAACTGGCACAGCACCAACGCCGACCCGAACGCGAAGATCGCGCGCAGGCCGCGGAATTCGAAGCTTGGAAAGGGCAGAGCGCCCGCGGCGATACCCAGCCCGACGGCGCGCACCGCTTGCATCACCATCGGTGCGATCACCAGCGTCCAAACCCCCAGCCCGTTCCACGCGCCCGCCAGCGCGCTCGCAGCGCCCGCAAAGGCACCTGCGAGATCGGCCTTGGCCTGGCTGCGGAAATCGAGATTGCGCGCGAGCAGCACGGTCGGCAACGCGATGAAGGGCGTGATCAGATAAATCAGCGTCTGGACACGCAGCATCTCCGCGACGATTGGCTGGCGGTAATAGGCCGCGACTGCGGGCGCGACCGCATATTGCACGCTCGCCAGAACGACATTGAACAGCAGCAGCAGCCCGAACACCTGGGCGATACGCTTTCGGCTGACCTCGTCCTCCTGGATCAGAGAGCTCGCGAAGCTGTGGCCGTTGAGAAAGTTGAGCGCGACCAGCACCGCCTGGCTCATCGCGAACAGGCCATAATCGCTCGGGTTCAGCAGGCGGACGACGATGATCGTCGCCGTCCAGGTGACGATCTGCGACAGGATCTGGCTGCCCGAACGCCAGAACACAGCGCTGCGCACGCGATTCTGGAAGGCGGGGGTGGAGGGGGCGGCCTGCGACACTGCCGCGCGCATAGCGCGGGAAAGGTGAAGATCGCACTGATTAAGTGTCGAACGCTTTAGCGGAGCCTTAATCACCGCCCGTTATCGATACCGATGGGAGTGCGTATTGCTTCAGATCGTTAAACTCTTTGCAGCTTGGGCTCTGGCCTTGCCAATATCGGTGGCCGTCGCGCTCTTGTTCGTGGGGCAGCGTGGCCCGCTTTTCGGAGGCCTACGCGAAGGTTTGCTGGGGCTTGGCCTCACCGTCGGCATCCCGACCTTGATCTTCGCGCTGATCGCGGTCTGGCCGATCGCGGCGCTGCTTCACGGCATCAGCAAGCCGTGGCTCTACATCGCAGGCGCAACGGGCCTGTTCGGTGTCGCGATGCTTGCCCTGACCGCTGCGGTCATGCCCGATGGCTGGCAAGGAGCGAGCAAGGCACTGATCGGTTTCGCGACATTGCTGGGTTTGGTTTGGGGCGTGATAAGCGTGCTGACTATGCGAAGTGCATCGGTAGCTTAACGCCAGACGGCGGATGCAAAAGCGGTCGCACCTTGCAACGCCTTCAAACTCATCCATATTCCTGGCATGCGAAACCTAATCTCGATCATCATCGGTATCGTCGCGCTGATCCTTGCGGTGCCGGCGTTCATTCCATTTCTTGGCTGGGCGAATTGGGTGGTTGTGCCGATCGCGCTGGTCGGCTTGGCAATCGGGGCGACCGCGCCGAGCAAGGCCGGTCGGAACCTTAATATCATCGTGATCATTATCGGCGTTGTGCGGTTGATGATGGGCGGAGGGATCGTTTGAGCCCGGCCCCCGCCGGCGCGTCACACCTTTGAAATAAAATTTCGCAGGGGTTGTTGACACGAATCAGGCTCGCACCTATTTGCCCTTTTGTCGCGGCGCTGATCTCTCGGGGTCCCCACCGCTTCCGCAACATCGCAGGCACCCGGTCACCCCGGTAAAACGGGGTTGGATTTGGTGTCGGCATTTTGCGCTCTTTGACATCGTAGGTTTTAGATGAAGGGACATGTGGGCGGCGGCCCCGGGTCTCACGGCTTCAAGGCGTGAGGTGCTCGGGTAACCAAATTAGCCGTTCCATGGTTCCATTGGTTCGTGAACTTCGGTTTTCGGCCATGGGCCAAACATGTCCTATCACGTATCCATTACGTAATAGATTTGTGCAGGAACGGCTCCTTGAAATGAGCTCGTTGATTGGGGTCATTCCACCTCGATCAGCGGGTACATCAAACTTGAGAGTTTGATCCTGGCTCAGAACGAACGCTGGCGGCATGCCTAACACATGCAAGTCGAACGAGACCTTCGGGTCTAGTGGCGCACGGGTGCGTAACGCGTGGGAATCTGCCCTTGGGTTCGGAATAACTCAGAGAAATTTGAGCTAATACCGGATGATGACGTAAGTCCAAAGATTTATCGCCCAGGGATGAGCCCGCGTAAGATTAGCTAGTTGGTGGGGT
>CBDUBW010000125.1:0-7108 GCA_965365485.1 uncultured Aquisediminimonas sp. | reverse complement strand
CCTAACTAACCTTAGCTCAGTCCGGCTGCGGCACCGTCTGCGTGACCACAGGGTTGGGCGTAACCGCCTGCGCCGATAGCATCTGCGCCGTGCCGGCCCTGTCGATCACTGCGGCAAGTTCGACCTGAGCAGCGCAAGCCGAAACGCAGAGCTTGGTGATCTTGGCGAGATTTTCCTTTGCCTTGGCGACCGCGCCCTTCGCCACCATTGCCTCGCCCTGCCCCGCCAGCGCGGTGACGTCATTCGGCTCGATCAGTAGCGCCTCGCGATAAAAACGGATCGACTTGCCGGGCAGGCCTTGTTTCTCGGCGACCTGAGCAAGCGCGATGTAAGCGGCGCGGTTCTTGGGATCGACAGCAAGCGCACTTTCGAGAACATCGTTCGCCGCTTCGTAGCGGGCCGCGCCCAAGTGCGCCTTACCCTCGGCAGTAAGCGCCGCAGACAGCGGGTCGATCTGGGAATCGGGGCGCTGGCTGAAGCCGACGCTCGAAACAGTCAGCAGCGTAAGCGACAAGGCAATCGCAGGCGGGGAAAAGCGCATGAACATCTCCCAAAGAGTCATCGGCGCCGCGTCTAACAGGCTTTTCGGAGCACCGCGATGAAAAAACCGTCGGTCTTGTCATGAAACGGGGTTAGCAGCCGGCCCGCGCCGCGCCGACGGCCGATATCATCGGGCGTCATCACCTCCCAACCATCGATCGCGCGCGCTTCCTGGTCTCGTACCGAGCATACGGCGTAAACGAGGCGTCCGCCCGGCCTGACCAGCTTTTGCGCGTATTCGACGATTTGGCGCTGCGTCGCTTCGATCCGATCAGCCCGAGCGGCGCTCATCCGCCAGCGCAGGTCGGGGCTGCGCCGCCAGGTTCCGCTACCGGTGCAAGGCGCGTCGATCAGCACGAGATCGGCCTGTGCTTCCAAGTCGGAAAGCGCCGCCAGTTCGCGCCCAGGATCGAGCAAGCGGCTCTCGACCGCTACGCCCGCCCGCGTAGCGCGCGGCGCGAGCTTCGACAGCCTGGCGCGATCGACATCGCAGGCGATCAGCCGTCCCTCGCCCGCCATGTCCGCGGCCAGCGCCAGCGTCTTGCCGCCGGCACCTGCGCATAAATCTACGACCGTCTCGCCGGGCTTTGCCGCAGCCAGCCGCGCGACATGCTGGCTCCCGGCATCCTGCACTTCGATCGCGCCCGATCTAAACAATTCATGCGCTTCGAGCGCAGGCGTTTCCGGCAGCCTGACGCCAAACTCGAGCTTGGTGATGGGCGTCGCGTCCGGAAATGCGGCGGTAACGTCGCTGACGCTCGCGCTTGCCGGATTGACGCGGATATCGAGCGGAGCGCGGCCGACAAGCGCCGCGGCCTCGTCGCCGTCGAGCCAATCCGGTGCGCTGTCGCGGAACCATCGCGGCAACGGGTCGGTCGCCGATCGCTCGATTGCAGCGCGACCGTGGGCGGGTGGATCGCCGTGCGCGCGGATTGCGCCCCACACGATCTCACGGATTGCGCGCCGGTCGCCCGACCCGGCATAGCGCCGAGTTTTGAACCAATCGCCGATGACTCGATCGGCAGGCGGGCCGTTACTTCGCGCCTCGGTGATGATCGTATCGAGGATTTCGACCGCGGCCTCGACACGCGCGCCGGGAGTCATCCCCGTGTCGGGTAGTTGGGCGCCTCACGCGTGATCGCAACGTCGTGAACATGGCTTTCGCGAAGGCCTGCGTTGGTAATGCGCACGAAGCTGGCACGCTGCTGCAAGTCAGCGATCGTGGCTGCGCCGGTATAGCCCATCGCCGCCTTTACCCCGCCGACGAGCTGATGAATCACATCGCGCGCCGGGCCCTTGTAAGCGACCTGCCCTTCGATGCCTTCCGGCACGAGTTTGAGCTGATCCTTGATATCCTGCTGAAAATAGCGATCGGCCGAACCTCGCGCCATTGCCGCGACCGAGCCCATGCCGCGATATGATTTGTAGGCGCGGCCCTGATAAAGGAAAGTCTCACCCGGCGCTTCCTCGGTTCCCGCGAGAAGCGATCCGACCATCACGCACGAAGCGCCTGCGGCAAGTGCCTTCGCGATATCGCCCGACGTCCGCAGCCCGCCATCGGCGATCACGGGGGTGCGGCTCGATTGCGCCGCTTGAGCCGCGTCCATCACTGCGGTCAATTGCGGCACGCCGACGCCAGCGACCACGCGCGTGGTGCAGATCGATCCCGGCCCGATCCCGACCTTGACCGCATCCGCCCCCGCATCGATCAATGCCTTGGTCGCGTCACCCGTTGCGACATTGCCCGCAACGATTTGGACGGTGTTTGAAATTCGCCGCACCCGCTCGACCGCTGCCGCCACCATCTTCGAATGGCCGTGCGCTGTATCGATGACGATCAGATCGCATTCGGCATCGATCAGCGCCTCTGTGCGTGCAAAGCCGGCATCGCCCACCGTGGTCGCGGCTGCAACACGAAGCCGCCCCGCGGCGTCCTTGGTCGCCGCTGGGTAGGTGACCGCTTTCTCCATGTCCTTGACCGTAATGAGCCCGGTGCAGCGGTAATTCTCATCGACGACGAGCAGCTTTTCGATCCGCCGCTGGTGAAGCAAGCGCCGTGCTTCGTCCTGGCTCACGCCTTCGCTGACAGTCGCGAGGTTGTCACGCGTCATCAATTCGCGAACAGGCTGTTGCGCATTCTCGGCAAAGCGGACGTCGCGATTGGTGAGAATGCCGCAGAGCTTGCCGTCGGACTCGACCACCGGAATGCCCGAGATGCGATTGGCCGCCATGATCGCCTGCGCCTGTGCAAGCGTCGCATCGGGCGCGATCGTGATGGGATTGACGACCATGCCGCTTTCGAAGCGCTTGACCGCGCGCACCGCCGCGCACTGCTCCTCAATCTCGAGATTGCGGTGAAGCACGCCGAGGCCGCCAAGCTGCGCCATCGCAATCGCCATATTGGCTTCGGTGACGGTATCCATCGCCGAAGACAGGATGGGGATGTTCAGTGAAATCTCACGCGTGACGCGCGTCGCAGTGTCGGCGCTCGAAGGCAGGATTTCCGACGCTCCGGGGACGAGCAAGACGTCGTCAAAGGTCAACCCCAGGGGGATATCCATGTGCCACTCGATCCCATTTCGATTCGTGGCGGCCCATGTAACCGCGCCATGTGACCGGCGCTAGGGGGCAGCGCGGGCGAGCAATCGCTCGGCCATCTCAACATGCATGGTTTCGATCATGCGATCGCGGAAGCGTTCAGCGCCGCCGGTGGCGGCCTCGATCAGCGCGCGGGCATCGTCGATTTCGGCCTGGCTGGGTGACCAGATGCGGTTGGCGCTGTCGATCTGGTTCGGATGGATCAACGTCTTGCCATCGAACCCGAGCGCCCTTCCCTCGCGGCACTCGGCTTCGAGCGCGTCGGCATTGCCAAGATCGTTGAACACGCCATCGAACGCCCACACCCCCGCCGCCCGCGCAGCCAAGACGATAGTCTGCAAAGCGAAGCCCAGCCCCGCGCGACCGGAGCCGGACGGGATGCGAAGCTCGTTTGCCAAGTCGTTCGTCCCGGCAATCAGCCCCGCGATTTCGAAACCTGCCGCGATCTCCGCCGCCGCGAGCACCCCGCGCGGGGTCTCGATCATCGCAAGCAATGACTTTCCCGCTTTCTCGGCCACGTCTTCGGCACTTGCCGCTGTCTCGACCTTAGGCAGAACGACGAAATCGCACGTGGAATGGAGAACGGCCGCAAGGTCCGCCGCGTGCCAGTCCGTATCGGCGCCGTTGACGCGGATCGCGACAAGCTTGCCGTCAAAGCCGTTCTCGCATGCTTCAACCGCGGCGGATCGCGCTTCATCCTTCAGGCCAACCGGCACGGCATCTTCGAGATCGAGGATAATCATGTCGGCCGGCAGGTCTCGCGCTTTCGTTATCGCGCGTGGGTTGGAGGCCGGCATATAGAGCGCCGATCGCGGCGCGAGCATCTCGGTCATGCGATAAGACTTGGCGGATCGACGCGACAAGGGCAATGAGGCGCGGGGCTTCGGGAGGGAAATATGGGTCCGTTCGTACTCGGCTTGCTGGTTGTCGCGATCATCTTCCTCGCCATGGGCGTGACAGTCGTGCGGCAAGGCTATGTCTATACCATCGAACGCTTCGGCCGTTTCACCCATGCTGCGCAGCCCGGGTTCAACTTCATCATTCCGTTCTTCGATCGCGTCGGTCGCAAGGTCAATGTGATGGAGCAGGTGCTCGACATCCCCGGTCAGGAGATCATCACCAAGGACAACGCGATGGTCGGCGTCGATGCCGTCGTCTTCTTTCAGGTGCTCGATGCCGCCAAAGCCGCGTATGAAGTGTCCGACCTCTATGTCGCGATCATGCAGATCACGACCACGAATCTGCGCACTGTCATGGGCTCGATGGATCTCGACGAAACGCTGTCTAAGCGCGATGAGATCAATGCGCGGCTGCTCAACGTCGTCGACCACGCGACTTCGCCCTGGGGCGTCAAGCTGACGCGGGTCGAGGTGAAAGATATTCGCCCGCCCGCCGACATCTCCAACGCAATGGCGCGGCAGATGAAGGCCGAGCGCGAAAAGCGTGCGCAGATTCTCGAGGCTGAGGGCCTTCGCGCTGCCGAAATTCTCCGCGCGGAGGGCGAGAAGCAGGGACAAATACTTCAGGCCGAGGGTCGGCGCGAAGCGGCCTTCCGAGACGCCGAGGCCCGTGAGCGCGAGGCCGAAGCCGAGGCCAAGGCGACGACGATGGTGTCCGACGCAATCGCGACCTCGGGATCGCAGGCGCTCAATTATTTCATCGCGCAGAAATATACCGAGGCAGTCAGCCAGTTCGCCACCTCACCCAACGCCAAAACGATCCTGTTCCCGGTCGAGGCGACGCAGCTTATCGGCACGCTTGGCGGAATCGGAGAGCTTGCGCGCGACGCACTCAAGGATCGTCCGGCATGAATGACTGGCAAAGCTGGCTGACCGATCACTGGTTCTGGCTGTCGCTCGGGCTGCTG
The DNA here is from genome assembly GCA_965365485.1 of uncultured Aquisediminimonas sp. Taxonomy (GTDB): domain Bacteria; phylum Pseudomonadota; class Alphaproteobacteria; order Sphingomonadales; family Sphingomonadaceae; genus Aquisediminimonas. The sequence continues at coordinate 2,103 of CBDUBW010000125.1, read as the reverse complement.
CTTGGCGCGGCGGAGATGATCGCGCCCGGCTTTTTTCTTATCTGGCTGGCGATCGCGGCAATCGTGACGGGTCTGCTCACGTTCCTGCTCCCGATCGGCATCGTTGCCCAGGTCGGCATCTTCGCCTTGCTCGCGATCGGCACCGTCTATGCTGCGCGGCGCTGGCTACGCGCCAACCCGATCGGATCGACCGATCCGTTACTCAACGATCGCGGCGCAAGGCTTATCGGCGAGGTCGTGACCGTCGTCGAAGCGATCGATCACGGTCACGGACGCGTCAAAGTCGGAGACAGCGTTTGGGCAGCGCGCGGACCCGATGCCGCAACCGGCGCTCGTGTCCGCATCACCGGCTGCACCGGTAGCACGCTGACAGTGGAAGCTCTCTAGGCCGCGACCGGAGCTGCCTCGCGCACACCCTCATCGACATGCGCTTCGAACTGCGCGAAATTGTCGATGAATTGGCGCACGAGCTTTTTCGCTGTCGCGTCATAAGCTGCCTTGTCCGCCCACGTCTCGCGTGGGTTTAAGATCGCGCTATCGACGCCCGGCACGCTGACCGGCACCATGAAGCCGAAATTTTCATCCTTCCGGAATTCCGCGCTATTCAGGCTACCGTCGAGCGCGGCGTTGAGCAGTGCGCGCGTAGCCTTGATCGGCATGCGGCTGCCGATGCCATATTGGCCGCCGGTCCAGCCGGTATTGACCAGCCAGCACGACACGCCGCCTTTGGCGATACGCTCTTTCAGAAGGTTACCATAGACGCTCGGGTGGCGGGGCATGAATGGGGCGCCGAAACAGGTCGAGAAGGTCGCGCTCGGCTCGGTCACGCCGATCTCGGTTCCTGCGACCCTCGCGGTGTATCCCGAAAGGAAATGGTACATCGCCTGATCAGGCGTCAACTTGGCGATGGGCGGCAGCACGCCGTAGGCATCTGCCGTCAGCATGACGATGTTGCTCGGCACCGGACCCAGGTTCTGGGCGCTGGTATTCGGGATAAAATCCAGCGGGTAAGAGCCTCGGCTATTTTCGGCGAGACTGTTGTCGTTGAAATCGAGCTCGCGCGTCTCCGGATCCATCACGACGTTTTCGAGCACCGTGCCGAACCGCTTGGTGGTCGCGAAGATCTCGGGCTCGGCCTCGGGCGAAAGGTTGATCATCTTGGCGTAACAGCCGCCTTCGAAATTGAAGACTGCAGTATCCGACCAGCCATGTTCGTCGTCGCCGATCAATGTGCGCGACGCATCGGCCGATAGCGTCGTCTTGCCCGTGCCAGAAAGGCCGAAGAATACCGCTGTTTTGCCGTCGGGGCCGATATTGGCCGAGCAATGCATCGGCATTACGCCATCAACAGGCAGCAGATAGTTGAGAATGCCGAACACAGACTTCTTCATCTCGCCGGCGTAAGCGGTGCCGCCGATCAGGATCAGCTTCTCAGTGAAATTCACCGCAATCACGGTCTCGCTGCGGCAGCCGTGACGCGCGGGGTCAGCGCGGAAGCTCGGCAGATCGATGATGGTATATTCGGGTACGAAGCCGTCGAGCTCATCGGTCGTCGGGCGCACCAGCAGCGTTCGAATGAACAGATTGTGCCACGCGAATTCATTGATGACGCGCACCTTCACGCGGTGCTCGGGTTGCGAACCGCCAAACAGGTCAGCGATGAACAGTGTTTCCTTGGTGCAAAGGTGCGCAAGGAAGTCAGTTTTGAGCGCGGCAAAGTGTTCGGGAGTCATCCCCACATTGGTCTTGCCCCACCATACCGAATTCTCTGTCTCGGCATCGCGAACGATGTACTTATCCGAAGCGGAGCGTCCCGTATGCTTTCCGGTGGCAACGACCAGCGGCCCATCTTTGGCGAGCTTGCCTTCGCCGCGACTCACCGCATGTTCGATCAGCGCCGAGGTTCCGAGGTTCCAATGCTGTTTTGCCGTAACCGCAAAGCCCTGCTTTTCAAGCGGATGGAAGAGCGGGTTATCAGACACTGTCATCTCCGATCATAAGGGTTGTGCGCGGTCACGCAGCCGCGAGGCATATCTGCGCGCTTAGGCAAGGCCGCTCCAACCGTCAATTACACGCTCCGGTTCCCGCGCATCCCGCGCATCC
>CBDUBW010000124.1:0-7128 GCA_965365485.1 uncultured Aquisediminimonas sp. | reverse complement strand
AAGGTGCGAGGCGTGCGGGCGCGATCACCCGTCGCCTGGCGATTGCCGGGGTAGAGCAGCAAATCCCAATAGCGTTCGACGACCGGCTCAGTGACGCTTTCTTTGACCGCGACCGATTGTTCGAGGCTCTTTTCGACCATGCTGCGCGGCGTGATGAATTCGCCCAGTGCGCGTCCGACGGGCGATGCGGCGATGCGAAAGCCGATGGGGATCGACTTGGGCCTGGCGTCGGGCGCGCCAGAGGCATCGACCAGGATCAGCGCTGTCAGCCGCTGCGGATGCGCGACTGCGTAGTTCCATGAAACCCAGCCGCCCATCGAATTGCCCGCGATCGCGAAGCTCGGCACGCCAAGCTTGCTCATCACTCGATCGACCACGCTGACGTATGACGCGGCGCTGTAGTCCCGCCTGGGGTGGGGACCGGTCAGGCCATGGCCGGGAAGATCGAGGCTGACGACACGGTAGACCGATTTCAACCGATCGACCCAATGTTCCCAGGTCTGGAGAGACGAGTTGCTGCCGTGAATCAGCACCAGCACCGGGGCGCCGGGGACGCCTTCGTCTCGGACATGGACTTTGAGGCCGGGCTCGATTTCGATGAATTGCGAGGCGGGTGAGGTGTATTTGGCCTTCATCGCCTCCGCGTCGCGATCGGGCTCATAACCCCAGGCGAAGAGCGCTCCGAAGGCGATTATGATGAGCGCCAAGAGGCCGATCAGGATGCGTTTCATCGGCGCGGAACCCCGATTAGCGAAATCTGCCGGCCATAATCGGCTTCACCGCGATGCGTCGCGCGGCGATAGCTGAAAAAGCGGTCTTCATCCGCATAGGTATCGAGACCGAGCGCTTCGACGCGCGTCACCCCCGCCGCCGCGAGCCGGGCCAGGAGATAGGCTTCGAGATCGAACTGGTGATGCCCGTCACGACCGGCGCTGAAAAAGCGCTCGTTCGCCGGGTCGCTCTCGTGAAAGCCGCGCGCGAAGGCATCATCGACTTCGTAGGAGGCGCGCGCGATGCACGGGCCGATAGCGGCAGCGATGCGCGCGCGATCGGCGCCAAGCTCTTCCATTCTGGCAATCACCGCGTCGGTTACGCCGCCGAGCGCGCCTTTCCACCCCGCATGCGCCGCGCCGACCACGCCCGCCGCCTTGTCTGCAAAAAGTACGGGTGCGCAATCGGCGGTGAGGATACCGAGCAGCAGCCCCGGCGTCGCGGTGGCAAGACCGTCGGCGTGGGGACGTTCGGCGTCCTTCCACGGCGCGGTGGCGATCAGTGCCTCGCCCGAATGGACCTGGTGGAGCGTGACCAACTTCGCGCCGCGCTCGACCGCTTCGACCGCGATCTCGCGATTTTCGGCGACCAAATCCTGGTCGTCGCCCGAGCCGAGGCCGACATTCAAGCTGGCGTAAAGATTGTGCGAGACGCCCCCGCGGCGCGTCAGAAAGCCGTGCGGCACGCCCTCCAGGGCAGCGGCGCGGATCGCTTCGGCGCTCATGCGCTGCCCCCGAAGCCATCAGCCTCGGGCCAGAAGGGCGCGCGGATCGCTATAACGCGGAACAGTCTGCCCATGGCGTCATCGCCCGTCAGCCGCGCATATTCGGCGTCGAGCGCCTGGCGCTTGGCCGGCGAAATCTCGGCGAGCGCGGCGGCGCGTTCGCGCAACCCCAGCCGATTGAGCCACTGCCCTTGCGGCACCGGGCCCTGAATCGCCGCGCCGCAAAGCTCGGCCATCGCGCCCAAAGTCTCGAAATCGATGTGTGCCGTAAGGTCCCGCTCGCCGGGATCATCGAACGGATCGGCGAAGGCGTGGTGCGAGACGGCCTGCAGCGTCTCTCCAGCCTGCGGCCCATCATAGCCATAGTCGATCACACCCGCGATCCCACCCTGCGCGGCGATGCGTTGCGCGAGATCGCGGACGATGCTGACGCAGGCGGGGGATGTCTCGATCACCGCGCCCTCTCGCTCGCCGCGCAGATGCTCGGGGATGACGGCTTCGGGCACGAGCTTGCCCGCCCCCGCACGGAAACGCTCGCCCTCGAGCGCGACGACGCGCTGCCGCCAGCCATCGCCGGCGCGGACGATCTGGTGGATGGGAAGCGCATCGAAGAACTCGTTCGCGATCACCAGCAGCGGCTTGGTCGTGGGCAGAGTCTCGAGCCCGTCATGCCACGTCGCGCCGGGCAGCCGCTCTTGCTGGCGCGCGCGCAATACCGGGCTGGTTTCGACGAGATGGACCTCGGGACGCAACCCGACGCTTGCCATCGCCCGCAGCGCATCGGCGGCGAGGCTGCCGCGCCCGGGGCCGAGTTCTACATAAGCGCAGTCGGGTTTGCCGACCCGTAGCCAGATGTCGGCCAGCCACAGCCCGGCCATCTCGCCGAACATCTGGCCGATTTCGGGCGCGGTGGTGAAATCGCCGTCAGCGCCTAGTGGATCGCGCGTCGCATAATAATGCATATTCGCGACCGCCATATAATGCGCAATCGGGATCGGCCCGCTTGCCGCGATCGCCTGCGCGAGACGTGGCGCGAGTGGTTCGGCTTCGATCACGCGACGCTGGCTGTCCCCGAGACGGGCTCGACACGCTGACGCCGTCGCTTAGCGGTAACGAGCAGATAGATGCCGGCAACGATCATCGGTGCCGAGAGCGTCTGCCCCATCGTCAGGCCCCATGACAGGTTTTCGAGACCGCGATCGGGTTCGCGGAACCATTCCATCGTAAAGCGCGCGGTGCCGTAGATGAGGAGCCCGGTGCCGAGCAGGCGTCCGGGGAAATAGCGCGCGTCGGTGCGCCAGTAGAGATACATCAGCACGATCAGCGAGACGACGCCTTCGGTGATCGCTTCGTAAAGTTGGCTGGGATGGCGCGGGATCATGTCACCGGTGCCGGGGAAGATCATCGCCCAGGGCAGGTCGCTCGGGCGACCCCAAAGCTCTCCATTGACGAAGTTTGCGAGCCGCACGAGGATCAGCCCGAACGGCGTCACGACCGCGATATAATCGCAGACGCGCAGCATGTTGAGGCCGTGTTTTCGGCAGAACAGCCAGATCGCGATCATCGTGCCGATAAACCCGCCATGGAGCGACATCCCGCCTTCCCACAGCTTCAGTATCTCCCACGGCGCCGCCAATAGTTCGGGCTTGTAAAAGAGCACATAGCCCAGCCGCCCCCCAAGGATGATGCCGAGCGTTGCGTAGAAAACGAAATCGTCCAGGTGACGCTGCGCCATCGGCGCGCCGGGCTGTTTGAGCATCTTGCCGAGATACCACCAGCCCAGCACGATCATCGCGATGTAGGAAAGTGAATACCAGCGGATCTTGAAGAAGCCGAGATCGAGCGCGATCGGCGACAGGCCGAGATCTTCGAACCGGATCGCGGTGGCGGCATCGACTAACATGGTTTGTAACAAGGCTTTTCCCCGGCAGCTTTGGGCCTAATAGGGAGACAAAAGAACAACGCCAAGCTGGAGAGATTCGATCATGCCATCCGCGCTCGATCTGCGTGTCCGCGAAGTCACCGCCATGCTGACCGCGGAGGGCGCGCCGATGGCGCTATCGACTTGGCATAAGGACGGCGTCGATTATCCGATCATCGCCACGGCGCCGCCCAGCCTGCCGCCCTATTTCGCCTTTCTCTGCATGCAGCACGGGACGAGTGAGTTCATCGTCTGCCACGACGAGCGGCTGACTTTCGCGGAAGTTTACGGTGCGGCGCGAAAGGTCGCCGCGGGTCTGGTCGCGAGCCATAGCGTTCAGAAAGGCGACCGCATCGGCATCGCGATGCGCAACGCGCCATCGTGGATCGCCGCCTATATGGGTGTGCTGATGGCCGGCGGGGTCGCGACCCTGTTGAACGGATGGTGGCAGGGGGCCGAGCTGATCGCGGGGATCGAGGATGTCGGCTGCTCGATCGTCATCTGCGACCAGCAACGCGCGGCGCGGATCGCCGAAGCAGGCCATGGCGGCAGCGCGAAGATCGTCACGCTCGACATCAATCGGCCTTTGCTGGACGCCCTCGCGCCGCTGACCGAGGGCGGCAGCGACGATACACCACTCCCCGAAATGACCGGCGACGATCTCGCCACGATCCTCTTCACCTCGGGATCCACCGGCCAGTCGAAGGGCGCGCTCAGCACCCACCGCGCGGTGGTGCAGGGCACTTTCAACTATATCTGCCAGCAATTGCTGCTGCTCCAGATCGGCATCGAAGCGGGGATGGTCAGCGCCGATGAGAGCCAGCGCCCCAAGCCGGCGATGCTGTTGAGCGTGCCGCTCTTCCACGTCACCGGCGAAGTGCCGATGCTGCTCGTCAGCTTCGCCGCCGGGCGCAAGATCGTGATGATGCCCAAATGGGACGCGACCGAGGCGATGCGGCTGATCCAGGCCGAAAAAATCACCAATTTCACCGGCGTGCCGCTGATGAGCTTCGAGATCCTGACGCATCCCGATCGCGACAAATATGACCTTTCGACGCTGCAAGGCTTTGCGGGCGGCGGCGCGCCGCGCCCGGTCGAACATGTCAAACGCATCGCCGAAGCTTTCCCTACTGCGCCGCCTGCGCTCGGCTATGGCCTGACCGAGACCAACGGCGTCGGCGCCGGCAATTTTTCGACCAATTATCTCGAAAAGCCCAACAGCACCGGGGTCGCATCGAAGCCCTTGGTCGATCTCGCGATCCTCGACGATGCCGGCAACAGCGTTCCGCAGGGGCAGCGCGGTGAGGTTGCGATTCGGTCGGTCGCCAATTTCAGCGGCTATTGGAACAAGCCGGAGGCGACCGCCGCGTGCATGACCGCAGACGGCTTTTTCCGCACCGGAGACATCGGCTTTCTCGACGAGGACGATTATCTCTTCATCGTCGACCGCAAGAAGGACATCATCATCCGTGGCGGCGAGAATATCAGCTGCCAGGAGGTCGAGGCCGCGCTCTACGAGCATCCCGCAGTGGCCGAGGCATGCGTATTCGGCCTCGCTGATGAGCGGCTGGGCGAAGTGCCCGGCGCTGTCGTCCATCTCCACGAAGGGCAGAGCGCCAGCGAAGAGGAGTTGCGCGCACATGTCCGCTCGCGGCTGGCGGCCTTCAACACACCCGAGCGGGTGTGGATCGAGCCCGACGCGCTGCCAAGGCTGGGGACTGAGAAGATCGACAAGGTCGGCCTGCGCGGCAAATATCGCGCGGAGTGGGAACGCGCGCTGACATAGCGCCCCTTCCGCATCACCCCGCCCCTCGCTATCGCCACCACCAGTGAGCATCCTCGAACTTGGCGAACGGCCGCGCGTCGTCACCCGGCGGGGGCTGCTGGTGGGCGGCGGCGCGCTTGTCGGATTGGCGATCGGCTATTCGCTGTGGCCGCGCCAGACGCCGGGCAATCTCGTTACCGGCCCGGGCGAGACCGCGTTCAACCCTTGGCTCAAGATCGCGCGCGACGGGCGGGTGACGGTGGCGGTGCCGCAACTGGAAGCCGGGCAGGGCAGCTACACCGCGATCGCACAGATCGTCGCCGACGAGCTTGGCGCCGATTGGCGGACGATCGCGATCGAGCCCGCGCCGCTCAATCCAGCCTATGACAATGCCGTCTTTGCCGAGGAAGTCGGTGCGGGCTGGGGCTGGGATGCACTGCAGGCGACTGGTTTCTCTTCGACCATTCGCGCGCTCGAAACCCCGTGTCGCAAGGCGGCGGCGGCCGCGCGCGTCCTGCTCTGCCAGGCAGCGGCGGCGCGGTGGGACGCCGATTGGCAATTGCTCGATACCGATCTCGGCTTCGTCATCCAGGGTACGCGCAAGCTGCGTTTCGGCGAGCTTGCCGAGGAAGCCGCCGCGTTCGATCTTCCGAGCGAAATCCCCTTCAAGGACGGCGGCGATAATCGGCTGATGCGGCGCGGCATGGCGCGTCTCGATCTGCCTGCCAAGATCGATGGCTCCGCCAATTTCGCCGCCGATATCCGCCTGCCCGACATGGTCTTCGCGAGCGTCCGGCGCGGGCCGCCCGGCGCGACGTTGACTTCGGTCGATCGGAAGGCAGGGCAGGCGAGACTCGGCGTGCTCGAAATCGTCGAGACCGAAGAATGGGTCGCGGCGGTCGCGACCAATTGGTGGGCGGCGAACGAAGCAATCGAAGCGATGCGGCCGCGTTTCCGCAGCGGCGTGCTCGCGAGCGATGCTTCGATCGGGAAGGCGCTCGAAGCGGCGCTGGCCGGTGAAGGCGAGCGAGTCGCGAGCGCGGGCGACGTGGAGCAGGCGTTTGCGGGCGGGAAACTGATCCGTGCGCGCTATGATGCCGCTGCCGCACCGCACGCGGTGCTCGAGCCGATGGCGGCGACCGCCTGGTTGAGCGAAGGGCGGTTGCAGCTCTGGTTGCCGACCCAGTGGCAGGCGGTCGCGCGCCGCGCCGCGGCGGACGCGATCGGGCTCTCGGCGGATGATGTGACCGTTCACGTCACGCTCGGCGGCGGATCGTTCGGGCGCAATATGGAGGTCGAGATCGCGCGGCAGGCCGCGATCCTCGCGCAGAAGATTGGCCGTGCGGTACAGCTGCAATGGTCGCGCGCGGAGGATGGGCTGCAGGATCGGGTACGCCCCCCGGCCCGCGCGCAGATGACCGCGCGGATCGGCCGGGCGGGGCAGATCGAGGGCTGGCAGGCGAAGATCGCGATGCCCGATGCGCTGGGCGAGACGCTTTCGCGCAATATCGGTGGCGGCGGCAGGTTGGCGATTGCAGGCGCAGTGCCGCCCTACGCCGTTCCGGCCTACGCGATCGACCATCACCCAGCCGAGATCGGCATCGCGAGCGGCGTGCTGCGCGGCGGCGCGGACGGGTTGGCCTGCTTCTTTACCGAGGCCTTTACCGATGAGTTGTCGCACGCCTCGGGGGTCGAACCATTCTCCTTCCGTATGTCGGCACTGCGCAACAATCCCCGGCTGGCCTATTGCCTCACCCGGGTGACAGCGCGCGGCGACTGGCAGGGCGGCGGCGCGGGAACCGAGCAGGGGCTGGCCTGTCATTCGATGCGCGGGAGCCATGTCGCGGTGATGGCGGAAGCGCGGCTTGGCGATGACGGCCGCGTCAAGGTCAGCAAGCTCGTCTGCGTCGTCGATGCGGGGCGGATCATCAATCCCGATCTCGCGCG
>CBDUBW010000123.1:0-7319 GCA_965365485.1 uncultured Aquisediminimonas sp. | reverse complement strand
CCAGCAAAGGGCCCGGATTTCGTCGCCTCGCTACCGGTCCGCAAATTCCACGGTGTGGGCCCGGCGACCGCCGCCAAAATGGAGCGGCTCGGACTCGTCACCGGCGAGGACATTCGCGCCAAATCGCTCGAATGGCTCGAAGCCAAGTTCGGCAAATCGGGAAGCTGGTACTGGCGCATTTCGCGCGGCATCGATGATCGCCCGGTCAATACGCATTCGGAGCGGAAGTCGATCGGCTCCGAGAACACTTTCTTCGAGGATTTGCACAGCTTCGAGGCGTGTATGACCGAGCTGCGGCGCCTGATCGAGCGGGTGACAGGCTACGCCGAGAAGCGCGAGATGAGCGGGCGGACAGTCACGCTCAAATTCCGCACCACCGATTTCAAGACGCTCACGCGAGCCCGGTCGCTGACCGCGGCAACGCGCGATCCGGCTGTTGTCGAAGAGACAGTCGCGCTTCTGCTGCGGGGATTGCTGCCCTTTCGAATGGGAGTGCGGCTGCTCGGCGTCACGCTTTCGAATCTCGAAACCGACGGCGCCGTTGCCGCCGACCAGCCGTTGTTGGACTTTGCCCTGGGTGACGCATAAGGGCGCGCCGATGGCCCGCAAGTTCTTGTACATCGTCGCTGCGCTGATCGTTCTCCTCATCGCGGGAGCCTTCATATACCGTGTTTTCGGCACGCAGTTGATGCAGGCGGCGATGGTTCCGACCAGCAAATTCGTGGAGCTGCAGCGGCAGCAGGGCAGCGCCTATGCCGACAAGGCGATGTGGATCGCGCGGCCCGATTTGCCCGGAAATCCCGCGCAGTGGCTGCCGCGCGGCGTCGAACCGCCCGCGGAGCCGGGCAACGCCGCGATCTTCTTCATCCACCCGACATCATACATCACCATGCTGCGGAGCGCGCAATGGAACGCGTCGCTCGACGACAGCGAGACCAACGATCGCGCGGCGATCTTCGTTCGCGGCCAGGCGAGCGTCTTCAACGCTGCTGGCGAAGTCTGGGCGCCGCGCTATCGCCAAGCCAATTTTGGCGCTTTCCTGACAGATAAGCCCGAGGGGCTGATGGCGCTCGAGGCAGCTTACTTCGATGTCGCCACGGCGTTCGATCAGTTCGTCGCAAGCATCCCCAAGGACAAGCCGATCGTCGTCGCGGGACATAGCCAGGGCGCGCTGCATCTGACGCGCCTGCTCAAGGACAAGATTGCCGGCGCGCCCGTCGCGAAACGTATCGTGGCCGCCTATGTGGTGGGGTGGCCGGTCTCTGCTTCGACCGACTTGGAAGCGATGGGCATGCCCGCCTGTACCGCACCCGACGAGACGGGCTGCCTGCTCAGCTGGGAAAGTTTCGGCGAGCCCGCCGATACCTCGCAGATCATCGACGCTTACGACGCGACCACCGGGTTCAACGGCCAATCGCGGCGCAACACCCCGATCGTCTGCACCAATCCGCTGACGGGAACCGAGCGCGGCGAAGCTCCGGCTTCCGCCAATCTCGGCACGCTCAAGAACGAGCCCGACTTCAGCGGCGGAGAGCTCATCGCCGGGGCAGTCCCCGCGCGCTGCGATGAAGCGGGCTTCCTGCTGATCGGCGAGGGACCGGATCTGGGCCCATATACCCTGCCCGGCGGCAACTATCACGTCTACGATTACAGCCTGTTCTGGGCCAATATCCGCGCGGATGTGTTGAGGCGTTTGGCCGCGTTCGAAGAACGATGATCGCGGGCAGCGCTGCGGAGTTTCGCGATGCGCTGCCGGAAAAGGGGCGGCTGCTCGGGCTCGACATAGGCACCACGCTGCACGGTGTCGCGCTGTGCGATGCCCGCTGGACGATCGCCACGCCAACGGCACCGATCGCCAAGTCGAAATTCGTCAGGGAACGCGCGGCGCTTCAAGGATTGATAGCGGCGGAGGCGATTGCCGGTATCGTCGTCGGATTACCAAGAAACCTCGACGGAAGCGATTCGCCGCGCACCCAATCGGTCCGCGCTTATGCCCGCAATCTCGAAAGTTTCGGCATGCCGATCTTGCTCTGGGACGAGCGCTGGTCGACGCAAGCGGTCGAACGCGCGATGATTGCCGCCGATCTTTCAAGGGCGAAGCGCGCGGCACGGGTCGATAGCGCCGCGGCCGCCTATATCCTGCAAGGCGCACTCGACGCGCTAGCGGGGCAGCCGCTTACTTAGTCTCCAGCGTCCACACCCCGTCCCATTCCTCGGGCGGCGGGGTGTTGGCGTAGAGATTGGCGCGCGCGAGATAAAGCGCGGAAGGCCCGTCGCCCGGCAGGGCGTTGAGCGCGGCTTCGAAGGCATCGGCCGCGGCCTTCCAGTTGCGCTCATAATAGGCTTCGCGCCCCGCCGCGTAACGCTCGAGCATCTTCTCGAGCCCCGCTTCGCCGGCGCGGTAGCCGAGCGCCTCGTAGATGCAGACGGGCTCGTCCTTGCCCTTGACGCGGATGGTGTCGATCTCGCGCATCCATTCGGGATTGCCGAGATGCTGCATCGTGAATTCGGAAAACAGGATTTTGGTACGATAGAACTTGTTTGCGCCTTCCAAGCGCGAGGCCAAGTTCACGCTATCGCCGATCACGGTGTATTCGAGCCGCTTGGTCGATCCGATATTGCCGACCACGACGTCGCCGGTGTTGATCCCCAGCCCGATATCAAGCGGCTTGCCGCCACGCTCGGCGCGACGGGCGTTAAGCTTGGCAAGCGACGACATCATCCGGTTTGCCGCGGCGACGGCGTTGGCGGCATCGTTCGGCCCAGTGAACGGCGCGCCGAACAGCGCCATCATCGCATCGCCGATATATTTATCGAGGATGCCGCCATGTTCGAAGATGACGTCGACCATCTCGGTGAAATACTCGTTGAGCATCGCCACCGTCTCGCGCGCGCTCGTCGCCTCGGCGATCGTCGTGAAGCCGCGCACGTCCGAAAACAACACCGACACCTGCTGATCCTTGCCGACGAGCGCTTCCTCGCCCGCCTCAAGAAGCTGGTCGGCAACCTCTTTCGACATATAGCGTGCCATCGTCGAGCGGACGCGCTTCTCACGGGTAATATCTTCGAGCACCAGCATCGACCCGATATTCTGATTGGCAGCATCGATCAGCGGCGCGGTGGTCAAATTGACCGTCGCGGTTTGACTGCCTGCGAGCGTGATCTCGGCATCGACGGCAAGGCTGGTCTTGCTCGTGTTGCGCGTGCGTTCGAGGCTTTCGGCGACCCAATGATTATCGCCCCGGAAGACATAATCGCCCGACTGCCCGATCAACGCATTGCGCGAAACACCAAGCATCCGCAGTGCCGCCTCGTTAGCGGTGACGATGACGTTATCGACATCGAGCGTGATGATCCCGTTCGAGACCGATTGCAGGATGCTGTCATTGTAATTCTTGATGTTGAGGACATCGTCGAACAGCCGCGCATTTTCGAGACAGACGGCAATCTGCGCCGAAAAAGCACGCAACCGCGCCTCGTCCTTGGGCGTAAACGGCCCCGTCCGCTTGTTGAGCACCTGAGTGACGCCGATCCGCCCGCCCGCCTTGTTCGAGATCGGTGCGCACAGGATTGACCGCGTCCGATATCCGATTGCCTTGTCGACCGCTTGGTTGAAGCGCGGATCGGCATAAGCATCGGCAATATTCTCGAGCTTGCCGGTCTGGAAAACCGCTCCCGCAATGCCCTGATCGACCTTGATCCGTATCTGCCGAACCTGATCGCCATCGGCGAACAGTGAGAACAGCGTGTTGGTCTTTGGATCGTGTACGAAAAGGCTCGACCGCTCGGCGTTGAGAAGTTCGGTCGCGACGCGCATGATCCGCGCGATCAGAAAATCGAGCTGAAGCTCGCCCGACAAATCCTGGCTGATCGAAAGGATGCGCTGTTCCTCGCGCAGCGATTCGACCATGTGCTGGAAGCCGCGGTTGATGTCGGCATACTCGTCGGCGCTGACGACATCCAGGCGGACGTCGTCGAGCTGTCCTGCCTCGACCTGCCCCATCGCCAAGACCAGCCTTCGAGCGCTTTGCGACACCTCGCTCGCGGTGAGGATCGCCATCACCACCGCGCCTGCGACGCAGACAACGACCACGCCGATGATCCACGCGTAAAGCAGGAGCATTTCGGAGAAATTGGTATCCACCCCCGCATTGCCCATTATGCGTTCGATCTTGAAGACGACCGACATCGCGAAAAACAGCAGGGGCATCGAGGTGACGAATATCGCCAGGTAAAGCAGCTTGGTCTTGATCGGTACGGCGATCAGCTTCTCGCGCGTCGCCTGCGGCATGGTGTTGCCGAGCGCGCGGGTGAAGCGGGTGACGAAAGGTTCGATCTCCTTCCGGACCGCGAAATATTCAAGAATCGCATGCGTCGGCGAGGCGAAGAACAGTGCGGTCGCCGCGAACGACCAGGCCTGCCAGGGATAAAAGCCCGATTGAAAGTAAAATTCGGTGCCGAGTGTCGCGCCCAGCACGACGGCGCTCGCGAGCGGACCATGCAGAAAGGTCACCCGCATTGCCGAGAGATAGGGAAGGTTCAGCGCCCGGACGAGCGCGTCGCCGACAATATCGGGATCGGGTGTGGCGTTTGCCTCAATCTCTTCGAGCCCCGCTTTGATCGGCGCAAAATGCCGCGAAATCAGGATCATGTCGGGGATGGTGTAGATCGCGACCGCGAACGGCACCTGATACATGAAGGTGATCCACTGCTGGCTCGTCAGTTCGAGCCCAAGCGCGGCGAGCGAGAAGCATACCGCGACCGCGGCGAGCGAGCCGTAGATGTAGATGAGAACCAGCCGCCAGAACAGCTTGCGCGCGGTCGCGGATGCCGCGGGCACCGCAAGCTCCGACGCTGGTCGCGCATCCTCCGGCGCCATGCCGTTCCCCCAATGCGGCCCGCTGCGCGGTGCCGGCCCATGAATCATCTTCTCGTGCGACCGAAGCGAGACTTTATGCCGTCGCAACAATCATTGCCAGTGCAAAGGCAGGCGCTTGTTCGGGAGAGTTGCAAGCCGCCCCGCAATCAGTGAAGGCATCGCGACGTGACCGCGACCTCCCCCCTGCAAATTCGCGACTTCCGGCTCTACTGGATTTCGCGTTTCTCCGCCGTTCTGGCGACGATGTCGATGGTCGTTATCCTTGGCTATCAAGTCTACGATACCGCGCGTGGCCCGCTCTACGGGATGAGCGTTCGCGATGCGTCGTTCATCCTGGGACTACTGGGCCTCGCGCAGTTCGTTCCGCTCTTTTTGCTGACCCCCGTCGCCGGCTGGGTTGCCGACCGGTTCGAGCGGCGCACCGTCGTCCGCCTCGCAAATCTGGTCGATCTTGGCATTTGCGTGACGCTTGCGTTGCTCACGCAGAACCAGGCGCTGAGCTTGCCCGCGTTATTCGCGATGGCGGCGCTGCATGGCTCTGCGCGCGTCTTCATCGGCCCGGCATCGAGTGCGATCGCGCCCAACATCGTGCCGCCGGCCTTGCTGCCGCGCGCGATCGCGATGAGCTCGATCGCCTGGCAATCGGCATCGGTCGCGGGGCCTGCGATCGGCGGTCTGCTCTACGGTGAACACCCGTCCGCGCCATATTGGTTCGCAGCGGCGGCGCTCGTCGTGGCGACGCTGGCGCTGACGCCGATCCGGCGCATCGTTCCGCCTCCGCTCGATCAGGCGCGGCGCCCTTTCCAGCAGATGATCGACGGCCTGATCTATGTCCGCAATCACCGCTTTCTGCTCGGCGCGATCACCGTCGATCTGTTCGCGGTGATCCTGGGCGGGGCGACGGCGCTGCTGCCGGTGTTCGCGCGTGACATCCTTCATGTCGGCGCGGAAGGGCTCGGTCAGTTGCGTGCCGCGCCCGCGGTCGGGGCGGCGGTGGTCGCGATCTGGTTCGCTTTCCGGCCGCTCGCGAACAACGTCGGCGTCAAGATGCTCGGAGCGGTCGCCGCCTTCGGGCTGATGACGATCGTCTTCGGCCTCTCGCGCGAGATGTGGCTCTCGCTGCTCGCGCTGGCCTTGCTCGGCGCGTTCGACATGCTGTCGGTCTATGTTCGCTCGAGCCTCGTGCAATTGCACACGCCCGACGCGATGCGCGGGCGGGTGAGCGCGGTTTCCGGCCTCGCCATCTCGGCATCGAACGAGCTCGGAGAATTGCAGTCGGGCGTGGCGGCTGGATTGCTTGGCCCGGTCGGCGCAGTGGTGTTCGGCGGTGTCGGGGCAGTGGCGGTGGCCGGGATTTGGGCCTATATCTTCCCCGAATTGCGCCGCGCGCGCACCTTTGAGCCCCCAGGGACCGCACTTGCCGAGGCGGTCATGCAGGAGAAGCCGGCATGAAGTTCGATTCGATATTGGCGACGATCGGCAACACGCCGCACATCCGCGTCTCAAAACTTTTCCCCGATGCGGAGGTCTGGATCAAGTCCGAACGGTCGAATCCCGGCGGCTCGATCAAGGACCGCATCGGGCTGGCAATGATCGAGGATGCCGAGCGGTCCGGCGCGCTCCAGCCTGGCGGAACGATCGTCGAGCCGACATCGGGCAATACCGGCATCGGCCTCGCCATGGTCGCCGCGGTCAAGGGCTACAAGCTAGTCCTCGTCATGCCCGAAAGCATGTCGCTCGAGCGGCGCCGGCTGATGCTCGCTTATGGCGCGACCTTCGACCTTACGCCGCGTGAGAAAGGCATGAAAGGCGCGATCGAGCGCGCGATGGAACTGGTCGAAACCACCCCCGGCGCATGGATGCCTCAGCAATTCGAAAATCCTGCCAATATCGACGTCCATGTCCGCGAGACGGCGCGCGAGATCATCCCGGATTTCCCCGATGGGCTCGACGCGCTGATCACCGGCGTGGGCACGGGCGGGCACATCACCGGTTGCGCGCAGGTGCTGAAAAAGGAGTGGCCGGGCCTGAAAGTCTTCGCGGTTGAACCGACGCTGTCGCCTGTCATCAGCGGCGGCGCTCCAGCTCCGCATCCGATTCAAGGCATTGGCGCCGGGTTCATCCCGGCGAACCTGCACACCCAGTTGCTCGATGGCGTGATCAAGGTCGATCCCGCCGACGCCAAGGCGATGGCGCGCCGCGCCGCGACCGAAGAAGGCATGCTCGTCGGCATCTCCTCCGGCGCGACGCTCGCGGCGATCGCGCAGAAGCTGCCCGATCTGCCGCGTAACGCGCGCGTGCTCGGCTTCAATTACGATACCGGAGAGCGCTATCTCTCGGTTCCCGATTTCCTGCCCGAGGCCTGATCGCAGCTTATGGCCGATATCGAGGTAGAGTATCCGGTCGAGGCCGAGCCGCGCGTTCGCGCGTGGCCGCTGGC